>JANJTJ010000057.1 GCA_024711145.1 Balneolales bacterium | reverse complement strand
GAAGGCGCACCCCTGGCCGGCATCGGCGACGAGCTGCTGTACCGGTCCGAGACCGAAGACCGCATCCTGCTCAACATGGGCGGCATCGCCAATCTCACCTGGCTCGCCCGCGACCGGGCCGTGCCCGGCATCACATTCGATACCGGTCCGGCCAACACCCTGCTCGATGCCTGGATGCGCGAGAAATTCGGGCTGAACTATGATGAAGGAGGCCGCATCTGCCTGAGCGGCACCGTGGACGACACCCTGTTGGCCCGCTGGATGGCCGACCCCTACTTCGCCGATGCGCCGCCGAAAACCACCGGACCCGAGCGGTTCCATCTGGACCGGTTGCCCGGCCTGCGCGATTCGGGCCTAACCGACGCCGACATCGCCGCCACCTTGGCCGCCCTCACCGCCGATTCCATCGCCACCGCCATCGTGCGGTTCACCGCCGCCCCGGCCGGCACCGTGCTCTATGCCAGCGGGGGCGGCCTGCATAACGATTTCATCATGCGGCGATTGGCCACCGGCCTGCCGACCTTCCGCATCGAACCATTTCAAACATTGGGCATCCATCCCGACGCCAAAGAAGCCGTACTCTTCGCCCTGTTGGCCAACGAACAAGTGGCAGGAGACGGAACCCTGGGCAAAATCTCCTTCCCATGAAACGTTCCGACTTCCTCAAACTCACCGCCCTCACCGGCGCCGCCCTCACCACCGCCATGACCCCGGCTTCCCGCGCTACCGGCCGGGCGGTGGGCAAAGCCAGAAACATCATCTTCATGGTGAGCGACGGCATGAGCGCGGGCACCCTCACCATGGCCGACCTGCACATCCGCATGCGCGAGGGCCGTGCCAGCCGGTGGATCGGCATGTATGAATCGGGAAGGGCGAAACGCTCGCTCATGGATATGGCCTCGCTGAATTCGGTGGTTACCGATTCGTCGGCCGCGGCCAGTTCCTGGGGCTGCGGCCATCGCATCGTGAACAATGCCGTAAACATGGGTCCCAACGGCGAGGTGTATCCACCCTTGCTTCCCTTGTTCCGGCGTGCCGGCAAAGCCACCGGATTGGTGACCACCACCCGCATCACCCATGCCACACCGGCCGGGTTCATCGCCAACGTGCGGAGCCGGGCCATGGAAGACCCCATCGCCGTGCAGCAGTTCGAGCGCCGCCCCGACCTGCTCCTGGGCGGCGGTGGTCGCCATTTCGACCCGGCAACCCGACGCGACGGCCGCGACCTGTTCGGCGAGTTCGCCGGCGCCGGGTACCACGTGGTCAAGACCCGGCAGGACCTGCTGGCCCTGGGCAACGACGGCAAACCCTTGGTAGGCCTGTTCCACAACAACAGCCTGCCCTACACCACCGACCACCTGAACATTCCCGAATACCGGGAAAACATCCCTACGCTGGCCGAAATGACCCGTGTGGCCCTGGATCGACTGGGTCGGCATCCCGATGGATTCATCGTGCAGATCGAAGGCGCCCGCATCGACCATGCCGCACATGGCAACGATGCCGCCGGTTTGCTGATGGACCAGGTCGCTTTCGACGAAGCCGTCGGTGTGGTGCTGGAGTGGACGGCCGACCGCGACGACACCCTGGTGATCGTGACCTCCGACCATGGCAACGCCAACCCCGGCCTCAACGGCGAAGGCAGCAATTACGGTGATTCGGCCGCCAACCTGGCCAAGGTGGCCGCCATCACCCGCACCAACGAGTGGATCCGCGACCAATGGTCGGAGGAAACGACCACCGTGGACATCATCCGCGAGGATATGGCACGGTACACCGGTTTTGAAATCACCCAGGCGCAGGCCGAAGCGGTCGGCCGGGCGGCGATGGGCGTCAATGAGGCCATCTATCGGAAAATGGGGGGCATCAGCGGCGTGATGGGGCAGGTGATCGCCGCGCATACCGGCGTCAACTTCATCGGAGACAGCCACACGGCCGACTATGTGGAATTGGCCAGTTTCGGACCCGGCAGCGAACGACTGGGCGGGTTCGTGCGGAACACCGATCTGTTCGAGCTGGTGTTGGGCGCCGCCGGCGTTTCGGTCCGTACCTTGGACTGAAACACCAACATCATGCCCATCACACAAAAAATCGCCCAAAACGGCTATTCCTACGCCGATTATTCCACTTTGATGGATACCCTCGTAGCCGAGGGAAAGACCACCGGTCCCAAACAGACGCCGGCCCTGGTGGAATTCACCAAACTGAACGCCCACCGCATGAACCGGATCGTGAAGCATACCCCACTGCTTCCGGAAACCGTGGCGGCCATGGCCGCCATGCCCCGGCACCAGACCTGGGTGGTACTTACCGAAAGCTGGTGCGGCGACGCCTCGGCCAGTGTGCCGGTGCTGCATCTCATGGCAGAATCCGGTTCCAAGGTCGATCTGCGGCTCATCCTGCGCGACGAACACCCCGACATCATGGACGCCTACCTGACCAATGGCGCGCGGTCCATTCCCAAGCTCATCGCGTTCGACACCGAAACCTGGCAGGAGCTGTTCACCTGGGGGCCGCGTCCGGCCGAGGCCGAAACGCTCCGGCTCCAGATCAAGGATACCGGATTGGATTACATGGCCATCAACGAGCGGATCCAGTTGTGGTACGCCCGCGACCGGTCGGTTTCGGTGCAGAAAGAACTGGTGGCCTTACTTCAGTAGCAGCATGGGTTTGGCCTGACGGAAGGGGGAACCCGCTCCGGTGGGGCGGGTGACCACCTGGTAGTAGTACACGCCGCTGGCCAGGCCGCGGGCGTCGAACTCCACCGTATGCGGCCCCGGCGTGCGGAGCTCCGAGTCCAGCAAGGTGGTTACCAGCCGCCCCATGGCATCATAGACCCGCACATCCACCCGGCTGGCATTGGGAATCTGGAAGGTGATGGTAGTGGTCGGGTTGAAGGGATTCGGATAATTCTGAGCCAATTCGAACACCGGAGACACGGCCGATAGCGTGACGGTATGGAATGCCGTGGTGCCGGCGAAATTGACGGCCCGAACCTCATAAGTACCGGCATTCTCGCTTCGGAAGGGGTTGAAATCGAGCAATCCCGCCGTGCCACCAGCCAACGGAGTCCCGTTCAGGCGCCATTGGAAAACCGGAGCCGGCACACCGCTGGCTTCGGCCTCGAGCTGGAACCGGCTGCCCAGCACCACGGGCACGGCCGCATCGGGTACGGCGGTGAACACGGGCGCCTCGAGCGCGCCGGCGTACTCGGTGAAGGCGTTGGCCGCGATCAGGAAGTTGTTGGCCGACGACCACCGGGCCCAACTCACATTGCCGCCGCTGTCGCGCAGCAGGATGCGGGAGCGGGCCGGATAAAAATCGGGGTCGCTCAGGTTGGAGGATCCGGCATCGATCAGGAATTCGATGCGGGCATCTGGGCTGGCATTCTCCACTTCGAACAGGAGCTGGAAATCGACCCCACCGGTCACGTTCCAGTTCAGGCCACGCAGGTTCACCAGGTTGTAGCCGCTGGCCAGGTCCGAGAAAGGTATGGTGGTAGTCTGCAGCCGGGTACCCGGAATGAACCGCGGCTGCCCCGTGCTGCTTTCGGTGCCATCGGCTTGGTTGGCATGCATGCTGACCCGCAGCAACCCGTCGCCCTGGATGGCATCCGAACCGCCGTTCACGGTGAACCCGATGCCGGTGAGCGTGCCGGTGTATGTGGGCGACATTCGGACACTGTACCCTTTGAATTGGGAGCGGGTGGCATCGGCCGGGTCGCCCGGCAATTCGGCGAAAAAGGCGCTGGCGGCGTGGTACCGGTAGGTTTCGAACTGATAGGGGAGCGGCTCCCAGGCGGCGGTGTAGCCGAATGCGGCCGTGGATTGCGCGGCGTTGGTTACGACCAGCGTCACCGATTCGAACGCCTCGGCGAAGGTCACGTCGCCGGTCACCGCTTCCACACGGGTGGTGCCGTTCACGGGTCGGAGCACCGCATGCACGCTGATGCCCGAGGCCATCGTCACATCCAGATCCAGGTTCTCGACGCCCACCCAGGTCAGGTATTCGGCGCCCCCGCCCTGGATGGACCGGTTGCCGGCCGCTTCCAGTTCCAGGGCATTGTGGTTGACGGCCGAATTGGCCACCGTCACGTTCCGGCGGAAGGCGTTCTGGTACCCGTAAAGCGACCCGGTGGCCCGGTCGTTCACGAAATTGGCCACATGGAAACCGGCCAGCGCCTGGGCGAATCCCACACCGGTGCCGGAGAGGGCCGAGGCATAGGCGGCAAACCCGTTCTGGCCATTATAGGATATGGCACCCAATGCGGTATTGCCGGTTATCTCAGACAGATAGGAATGGAACAACCCGCCCCGGGCATAGTCGTTGGTGACGTTCACCTCCCCGCTGCGCCAGGTGAGCAGGGGGACATTCACCTGGGTGGGGTCGTTCAGATACCCGGTACCCCGCGGGCGGTACCCGTTCAACTGTTCGGCCCATTCGGATTGCCCTTCGTTCTGGAACGTGGCCAGGTCGCCGGCCCGCGCATGGATCAGGTGCTGGTCTTCGTGGGCGATCACACTCACGATCTCGGCGGCGGTGGGCGACTTCGTCTCCGAATAGATGCTGGGATAGGAGTTGATATAGATGATGTCGGCCTGGTTCGAGTTGGGATTGGTGGGACTCAGGTTCACGGGCGCGAAATAGCCGTTGGTGGTGAGGCCCTCGGTGGCGCTTTCGATCTTGTAGATGAGCATGTACACCCGGCCCGTGCCGTTCACATTGGGCCGAGCGCCGAACACCGAGGTGTTGTTCTCCATGATGCCTTTCGCCGGATCCACCGACGCGGCCGGCGTGGCAGTCTCCAAGGCGGTGGCCAGTTCGTCCACCACGGCCTGGGTCACTTTGGCCGGATCGAATTCGGCCGTTTCCACCCAGACCTCGGACCGGGATCCCACATGGCGCAGCACGAAATTCTTCTGCACATAGCGCTGCCCCACGAAATCGTAGGTGAAGAATTGACGGGTGTCGCCCACGGCCGCCGTGCTGGCCGGCGCCTTGGCGCGGAACCCGCGGCGGTACTCGGCCACGGCTTCGCGCGATTCGGGCAACCCGGCCAGATGCATGCTGGCACAGGTCGTGGTATGCAGGTGGTTCGGTTCGATAAGGTCTTGTGCGGCCACAGGGCGAGCCGCCAAGGCCAGGATCAGCAATAGGGGGGAGATGCGCATCGGGTCGGGTGGTTTTCCCGTGAATCTATGCGGATTTCGGTAATTTGCGGTATGCGTACGCACCGATTTTATGCCCATGTGGCCCAAACCAGCGATTCGCCCATCGGGTTGGAGATCGATCGGGCGGAAGGACCCTACCTGTACACCACCGACGGCCGGCGCATCACGGATTTCATCAGCGGCATCGCCGTTTCGAGCCTGGGCCACGGGCACCCGGAGGTGGTGGAGGCCGTGCGCGAGCAAGCCGGCCGTCATATGCATGTGATGGTGTATGGCGAGTTCGTCCAACGGCCGCAGGCCGACATGGCGGCATTGCTTGCCGCCCAGTTGCCCGAGCGGCTCCGGCGCGTCTATTTCACCAACAGCGGAGCGGAGGCCGTGGAAGGCGCCCTGAAATTGGCCAAGAAGGCCACTGGCCGCACCCACATGGTGGCATTCCATCGGTCGTACCACGGCGACACCCACGGTGCCCTCAGCGTGACCGGCCGCGATGTGTACCGCGACCCCTTCCTACCCCTGCTTCCGGATGTGGCCTTCGGTACCTACAATGCCGATGCGGCCGTGGATCTGATCGACCACACCACCGCCTGTGTCATTCTGGAACCCATCCAGGGCGAAGGCGGCATCGTTCCGGCACGACCCGAGTGGTTGGCCGCCATCCGCCAACGGTGCGACGAAACGGGCGCCTTGCTCATCTACGACGAGATCCAATCGGGCTTCGGGCGTACGGGGCTGCTGTTCGCTTTCATGCATCACGGCATCGTGCCCGACATCCTGTGCATGGCGAAAGCCATGGGCGGTGGCATGCCCCTGGGCGGGTTCGCCGCCAGCGATGCCTTGTTCGTCCATTTCAAGCAGAATCCGCCCCTGGCCCATGTGACCACCTTCGGCGGGCATCCCGTCAGTTGCGCGGCCGCCCACGCGGCGCTCACGGTGTTGCTCCGCGACGGTTGGATGCGCCGGGCGCCGGCTATCGAGTCCCGCATCCGCCAGGCCCTGCTGGGGCAACCCGGTGTGGTCGAGATCCGCGGCAAGGGCGCCATGCTGGGCCTGCAGCTCGACACCTTCGCCCGTACCCAGGCGGTGGTGGAGCGGTGCCTGGAGCAGGGCGTCTTGCTCGGATGGACCCTGCATGCCGATACCCTGGTGCGCCTGGCGCCACCCCTGACCATACCCGACCAGGTGTTGGACCAGGCGTTGGACACCCTGCGCCAGGCATTGGTCGCAATCCCCGCCTAAGTAGGCGTATATTCAGGTACTTGTCGCGTCACTCCAGCCCAACTCTCCTTACATGGCCGTCCGAACCGTTTCCTTCCAGAATCAACTCGATCCCGGTTTCGCCAAAGAGGTGAAAGCCCGGGTGAACGCCTACTTCAAAGAGAACGGCCTGTCTCCGAACGCCAACGCGGCCATGGTCACCAAAACCGTGGTCCTTTTCCTGGTGTATTTCGGGTCGTTCGCGCTCATCCTGACCGGTTGGCCCGGCTTGGCGGGTTCCTGGTTCCTGGCCTTCCTAATGGGCGTGGGCATGGCCGGCATCGGATTCTGCATCGCGCACGACGCCCTGCACGGGGCGTATTCGGCCAATCCGAAAGTGAACCAGTGGTTGGGCTACAGTTTCGATGTGCTCGGCGCCAACGGATACCTGTGGAAGATCACCCACAACATCATCCATCATACCTATACGAACATCCACGGGCACGACGAGGACCTGGAAGTGGCCGGTTTCATCCGCCTCAGCCCGGGTATGAAATACCAATGGATCCATAGGTACCAGCATGTCCTGGCCTTCTTCGCATACAGTTTCGCCACCCTGTTCTGGGTGTTCGCCAAGGATTTCAAGTATTTCTTCGCGCGGGAGCTGGGACCTTATGAGAACAAGCAGCATCCCGTGAAAGAGTGGGTGTTTCTGGGCTTCTCCAAGGTGCTGTATTTCGCCTACATCCTGGGTTTGCCCATGTGGCTCACCGAACTCACGTTCGTACAATGGGCCATCGGATTCGTGACCATGCACCTGACGGCAGGGCTCATCCTGGGCGTCATCTTCCAACTGGCGCACGTGGTGGAGGAGACCGACCACCCGAAGGAGAACGAGGAAGGATTCATCGAAAACGCCTGGATGATCCACCAGTTGGAGACCACCAGCAATTTCGCCCGGTCGAACCGGGTGCTCGGCTGGTACATCGGGGGCCTGAACTATCAGATCGAACACCACCTGTTCCCGCGGGTCTGCTCCATCCATTATGAGAAGATCAGCCCGATCGTGCAGGAAGTGGCCGCCAAATACGGGGTGCCCTACAACAACCACGAGACCCTCTTCCAGGCCATACGGTCACATTACCGTACCCTGAAGAAATTCGGCCGGCCCGATTACGTGCACCCGAATTTCGCTCAGTCGGTGGGCTGAAGCACCTCGGCCACCTGCTCGAACCCGAAGGGTTTGTGCAGAAACCCGGTAGCGCCAGCCCGGCGGGCGGCATCGGGCAGGGTGGCGTCCCGACTGACCGATATGCCGATGATGGGCAGGTCGCCCTGTTCGGCGCGGAGCAGGCGCACACACTCCAAGCCCGTCTCGGGCGATTCCATGTGCGGGGGAATGTGCATGTCCACCAGGGCCAACTCGGGCTTATGCAGGTGCAGCAGGTCGGCCAGGCCTTCCGGGCTGCGCGCATGGATCACCCGGAATTGGTCGATAAGCGACCATTTCAACTGCTTGACGACCTGAAGGTCGTCGTCCACGATGAGGATGCAGGGTTTGATGGAGCGGGGCACGAGCCGGATTCGGCATAAACCGTGCCAACCGGAAGCATCCTCATTCGTCGCCCGACAACCCCAGTTTTTCGAGCAGTTCGTACAGGTAGGACCGGTTGATGCCGAGCGCCTGGGCCACCTTGGATTTCGATTTGTGCGTTCTGAGGGCCTGTTCCAGCAGTTGCCGCCGGTACCGGTTCACCGCATCCTCATAGGTCATGCCCTCGGGTAGCACCACCGGGATGTTGTCGTCAAAAGCCGATGCCGCTGTTTTGTTTTGCTGAAATTCGAGCGGCAGTTCATCGGCTTCGATTACGGCGCCCCGGGCCAGGATGGCGCAGCGTTCCACCAGGTTGCGCAGCTCGCGCACGTTGCCGGGCCAATGGTGGGTCTGAAGGGCCCGCAGGGCGGCGTCGCTGAAAGAGAGTGCGCTCTTGTTCAGACGCTTGCGGTAATGCGTGAGGAAATGGTTGGCTAGCAGCAGGACATCGGAACCCCGTTCGGCCAGGCGGGGCACATGAATGGGAATGACACTCAGCCGGTAGTACAGGTCTTCGCGGAAGCGGCCTTCACGCACCCGTGCGGTAAGGTCCTGGTGGGTGGCGGCGATCACCCGCACGTCCACTTTGAGGCTGCGTTCGCTGCCCAACCGCTCCAAGGTGCCTTCTTGCAGTACCCGCAGGAGTTTGGCCTGGGCGGTAGGGGAGAGTTCGGCCACTTCGTCCAGGAACAGGGTGCCGCCGTCGGCCATTTCGAACTTGCCTTTGCGCGGACCCTTGCTGCCGGTGTAGGCTCCGGCCTCGTGGCCGAAGAGTTCGTCCTCGATCAGCGAATCGCTGAGGGCGGCGCAATTGACGGCGACCATGGGTTTGGCCGCCCGCAGACTTTTGGTATGGATGCTCTGGGCCACCAGCTCCTTGCCCGTACCGCTTTCGCCCGTGATCAGCACGGTGGCGTCGGTAGGGGCTACCTGCACGATCAGATCGCAAACCGCCTGTATGGCCGCGCTGCCACCGATCAGATGGCCGTCGCCGGCGGTCTTGGAGCCGTCTTTGAGGGTTTCCAGCTCGTCGGCCATGGAACGGATGCGCAAGGCACGGCGCATGACCACAGCCAATTCATCCGGATTCACCGGTTTGGTGAACTGGTCCCACGCACCCTGGTCGATCACGTGCAAGGCCATGTCGTGGTCGTCCATTCCGGTCATGATGATGGGAATGGTGCGCGGATGCTGGATGCGGACATGGGCCAACAGGTCCAGACCGGATCGGGGCGTCTCCAGGTCGGGAGGCATGTGCAGGTCGATGAGGGCCAGGTCGATGGAGGTTTTGGCCAGGATGGCCCGAGCCTCGTCGATGGTACCGGCTTCGTACACGGTGAATGCGTCCGACAGCTGCCAATACAGTTGCTTTCGGACCGTCTTTTCGTCGTCTATGATGAGAATGGATGCCATGCAAGTGTCGGTTTGTGCCGAAAGTGTCGGGTATAAGCTACAAAATAGGGCATAAACACGGAAGGCCGCGTTCAGCGGCCTTCCGTCATCTTGACGAACAGGTGTCAATCTACCAGTGTAGGGTCAATCCTGTTCAAACTCCGTGCCGGAACGGTCGGGCTTGTGTTCCAGGGCCAGCGAATTCATGCAGTAGCGCAGGCCGGTGGGGCGGGGTCCGTCGTCGAACACATGGCCCAGGTGGCCGCCGCAGCGTGCGCATACCACTTCGGTGCGCACCATGAAATGGCTGCGGTCCTCGATTTCGCGCACGGCCTCGGGGCGCAGGGCCTGGTAGAAGCTGGGCCAGCCGCAACCGGCATCGAACTTGGTGCCGGCGTCGAAGAGCTCGTTGCCGCAGCCGGCACATACATAGGTTCCGGGTTCCCAGTGATCATTCAGTGCGCCCGTGAAGGGACGCTCCGTGCCCTTGCGCCGCAGGATGTGGTAGCGCTCGGGACCCAGTCGTTTCAGCCAATCTTCATCATTCATGGTAGGTTCCTATCTTCCCCGATTCAACACACCCGAAAGTACACCCGTTCCGCATGCGTTTCCTGATTCCCGCCTTGTTGTTTCCGGCCTTGCTCCAGGCCCAACCCGTCCGCTACGAAGTGAATCCCTTGCGGGCACCGCAGGCCTTCAACGAAGCCGTCGACGCCGGCACCCGCACGCGGACCGGGGTGCCCGGTGCCGCTTATTGGCAGAATTCGGCCACCTACGACCTGTTCGTGAACCTGGATGTGGACGCCAAAACCGTGGATGGCACGGTAGCCATCCGCTACACGAACGCCTCGCCCGACACCATCCCCATGCTGCACCTGGACCTGTACCAGAACGTGCACGCCGAAGGGGCCATGCGGAACGAACCGGCCGAAGTGACCGGTGGATACCGGCTCGATTGGGTAGTGCTCAACGGCGACACCCTGCGTGCCGACGGCCCCCGCAACCGCCGGTACGTTGTGGACGGAACCCGCCTGGTGCTGATCGGCGGGGCGCCCCTCATGCCGGGGCAGGCGGCCGACATCCGCATCGGATTCGGGTACAAATTGCCCCAGGCCGGCATCGGTGAGCGCATGGGCTACAGCCGCGACAACTTCTTCTTCCTGGCCTATTTCCATCCCCGCATGACCGTCTATGACGACGTCTTGGGTTGGCATCCGGATCCCTTCCTGCAGCGGGCCGAATTCTACCATGGGTTCGCCGATTACACCGTCACCATCGAAACCGATTCGAAGTGGATCGTGATGGGAACCGGGGAATTGCAAAACCCCGAACAGACCCTGGCACCGGCCGTGCTCGAACGCTACCGGGATTCGGCCGGCAGCGACCGCAAAGTGACCGTGGTGGGTGCCGAAGATTTCGCCACGGCCACCGCCCCGTCGGCCGACGGCAAGCACCGCTGGCGTTTCCGGGCTACCAAGGTGGCCGATGTGGCCTACTCCGTAACCCGCGAAAGCGTGTGGGAATCGGCCCGTACGAGCACCGGCGGCGGGTTCACCCGCATCCACAGCTTCTATCGGAAAGAAGCGCCCCTCTGGACCGAAACCCTGCGGTATGCCCAGCACGCCATCACCTTCCTGTCCAAACAGACCGGTATCGACTATCCATGGCCGCACATGACCGTGGTGGAAGGTGCCGGCATCATGGGTGGTGGCATGGAATACCCCATGATGACCCTCATCGGCGACTACAACCGCGCCGGGGCTTCGGCCTTGCAATCGGTAACCGCCCACGAATTGGCCCACATGTGGGTGCCCCTCATCGTGAGCACCGACGAACGCCGGTATGCCTGGTTCGACGAAGGCTACACCGATTTCCACACCGATCTGGCCGATGAGGATTTCCGCGATGTGGACAACATCCGCATCAACACCTTCCGCAGCTACCTGTGGATCGCCGGAACCGACCACGAAGGGCCGCTGACCCGCCGGTCCGACGGCCACTACACGTCCATGGCTTACGGAATCGCATCCTATGCCAAACCCTCCGCCATCCAATGGATGCTGCGCTCGGTGTTGGGCGTGGAGCAGTACGAAGCCATGCACCGGGCTTTTTGGGCGGCTTGGGCCTACAAACATCCAACGCCCTGGGACCTGTTCAACTTCTATCAATCGTACACCGGCATGGACCTGAACTGGTTCATCACGCCATGGTACCACAGCACGGGCGTTCTCGACCAAGCCGTGGTGGCCGTCGGCGACCGCGGCCGCGAGACGGAAATCATGCTGCGCGACCTGGGCGACAACCCCATGCCGTACCGCCTGCGCCTGACCACCAGCGACGGTACCACCCATGATTTCGAAGTACCGGTCGACCGGGTGATCCAGGCCCAGGGGGCCGATTTCTCCGTGCGGTTCCCGGTCAGGAACGTGGTGGCCGTGGAGATCGACGCCGACCAGCGGTTCGCCGATCGGAACCGCCGCAACAACCGCTTCGAACGGAACTGATCACCAGGTCAGGCGCCAGTTCACCTCATGCACATCGGCCTGGCGGAGCGTATCGCGTTCCGCCAGCCACCGTTCGATGAGGGTGCGCACGTTCACGTCCGACCGGGCCAGCACCGGCGCACCGGCCAGCATGGCATATCCGCCCCCGCCTTCGGCCCGATAGGAATTGACCGCCAGGGTGAAGGTGTCGGTGTCCTGCACGGGCATCCCCTTCACGCGGAGGTCCACCACGCGGTCGCCTTCGGGGCGGCTCAGGTCCCACACATAGGTGGCACCGGCCAGGGCATCGAAATTGAAACCGGGCACACCGGGCCGCACCCGGGGCCGGCCGTCCTCGGCGCCGGCATAGTACCGGATGCTGAATTCGAGGAACTCCCGCACCTGCTTGCCGCTCACGCGGAGCGTATAGAGCGTGTTTTCATAGGGATAAAGGGCGGATAGGGCCCGCCGGGGCAGGGCACCGGCCTCGAACCGGGCATCGGTGTTGAAGGCGGGAGAGGCCGACAGGTCGGCCCCGGTGGCGTCGAGCTGCACGCGGTGTATGAGGTCGATCATGGGGGTGTCGCGCAGGCGGGCATCGTCCGAGGTCCAGGTTTCGGTGAGCTGCGTGAGGGGGGCGGTCAAATAGGCCCGCACCGCATCGTGCTCGGCGGCAACGGTGGCGGCCAGCTCGGCCGACGGCGCCCGATGCACCACGTTCCAGGCCCTGGTGCGGATGGAGTCGAGCCGGATTCCACCGTCGGGTCCTACGCTCACATGCAACAAGGCCTCGCCAAGGTGGGAACCCCACCGACCGGCCTGGATATGGTCCTCGCCTTCGGTGACCCGGTGCGAATGGCCGAACACCAACAGGTCCACACCGGGTACCTGGTCCAGAATGGCCTGACCCACATTCTCGGCGGCCACATCCGGGTCGGCATAGGAGGAGGGTCCGCCCAGACCCGTGTGGGCCAGCACCACCACGAGGTCCGCACCGCGGGCCCGTAAGGTGTCGGTCCAGCGTCGGGCGGCTTCCACACCGTCCCGAACCTCCAGCATTCCGGACACATGGGAACGATCCCAGACCATGACCCCCGGCGTGGTGATACCCAGCACGCCCACCTTCACGCCCTGCACCTCCCGGATGATCCAGGGGCGGTAGGCCGGTTCCCAGGTGCCGTGGCGGTACACATTGGCGGAAAGGATGGGGATGGAGGTCTGCGAAATGCGGCGGTTCAGGTATTCCAGGCTATAGTTGAACTCGTGGTTGCCCAGCACGAAGGCATCATATCCCAACGATTCGGCGGCGTGCAGGAGGGGATAATGGGGGTGATCCGAGCCCTCCTTCGCGAAATAATCGGCGAAGGCGTTGCCCTGGAGCCAGTCGCCGGCATCGAGCAGCAGGGCGTCCGGGTGGTGGCGCCTCACCGAGTCGATAATGGTGGCCACCCGCTCCAGCCCGTAGCGGGGGTCGGGTCGGTCGGCGGCATAATCCCAACTGCGCACCCACCCGTGCAGGTCGGTGGTGGTGAGCACGGCGATCGTGCGCGACTCCGGTTCCGGCGGGCGGGCTCCGGCACAGGCCGCCATCGTGGCGGCGATAACGAGGACGGGCATTAAGAAACTACGCATGCCGGAAAGATAGGGGGGATGCCTGAGCTTGACTTGCGGGCGTTTGAGGCATACTATGTCCTATGCAATTATCCCGAAAATGCCTGTTCGCAGTAGTGTTGTTTGGTCTGGCTTTATCACCAGTCAGAGCCCAATCCACCTTCGATTTTCCGCTGGAGGTGGGGAATGTGTGGGTGTACCGGACTTATGATTATCCATTATGTTTTCTAAATGATGGATGTTATGAAGTCAAGTTTGATGTGGTTGAGTTGGATGCATTCATTCCTAGTTGTGGATTGATCAGAGGTGAAATTCAACGTCTATTACATGATGAATCATATCGCGTTATCGGGTCATCGTTCCATTCTGAGGATGAGTTCGTAATTTGTCAGTCTGGCAACAAAATTTACCAGTATGGAGATCCTGATCAGGTTCCAGAGGTATTTGACGAACGGGATTTGATTGCCGATTTCGACCGGCCTGTGGATCAACCGTGGGTGTTGGAATTTCATCCGGAATTCGATCAGGATCACCGATACCTACTCCGTCGCCGATTGGAAGAGTCCAATCCGCCAGTTGGTCGATTTGGACACACCGAATACACCTTCATGACCTATTGGGCAGACGACGAAGGATCACTAGAACCACGTGACCGGTACTATGACAGCAGCACGCAATCCTTCACTTCCGGTGTGGGGTTTCCATTTTACAGGGGAAATGTGCTACTCGGATACTATGTCGGTGGGGTATTGACCGGCGACACCACCACGGTCTGGCCCACCTCCATCGACCACGAGCCACCCACGCTGCCCGCTGTGGCGCGGCTGACCGAGGCCTATCCGAATCCGTTCAATCCTTCTACCGAAATCGGTTTTCAGATGTCGGTTGTCGGAAAGGTGAGACTCTCCATCCATGATTTGCTGGGGCGGGAGGTGGCGGTGCTGGTGGACGAGGTGCGGGCGCCGGGGGGCCATCAGCAGACCTTCGATGCGGCCGGCTTGCCCAGCGGCATCTATCTGGTGGTGCTCGACGCCGCCGGCGTGCGCGACCGGCGGAGCATCACATTGCTCCGTTAGCCGTCGGCCGTCGGCTGTTAGCCGTATTTTCCGA
>JANJTJ010000046.1 GCA_024711145.1 Balneolales bacterium | reverse complement strand
GGGGGGGGTGGGCCCCCCCCGGCCCAGCCCCGCCCGCGCTGGGCCCGCGGGGGCCGCGGCTTCGCGGGGCCCGTATTGGGGGCGGGGGCGCAGCAGTGCGGTCCGGACCGCCACCGCCACCCCCGCCCCCGCCGCGGCCGGCGAAGCCGGCCCGGCGTACAGCCCCACCGCATACAGCAGCAAAAACCGCACGGCCGGGTACCGGGCGAACGGGAATCGGTCGAATCGGAGCACCATACCGCCTAAAGGCGGCTGACGGCGCTACCTGACTCGACTTTCGCTCCTAAAAACGGCTGTTTTTCTTGTACACATCGTGGTACCCGATGCCCTTGAGGATCTGGTCCACCACCCGCTCGATGCGGGCCCGACGCGTGGCCGACTGTTTCGGTTCGTTGAAATGGATCAGATAGCCGCGCTGCCGGCCCGGCGTGAGCGCGAAGAAGGCCTCTTCCAATCCCGGAACTTCTTCGAAAAAATCGGTCAGTTCTTCGGGAATGGGCAGGTCTTTGGCCGCCATGGGTACCACTTTGGCGCCCGAGCGCTCCACGGCGATGGCATCCAGCACGTATTCCTTCACCCCGTCCAGCTTCTCAACGACTTCATCCAGACTGGTGAATTTCAGCTGGCGGCCGTACCGTGTGTTCTCCCCGGCCTGATGGAGCCACCCATGCGGATCCTTCATCATGCTTCCCTTGAAGAACCCGATGACGGCGCTGTCTTTGAGAGCCGCAAGGGTGAGCACGTTGGCTCCGTCCAGGGTGTAGCAGGGCACCCCCCATTTGATGGTTTCGGTGAGGCCGCATTCGAGCAAAACCCCGCGTAGGAGCTTCATGTGCGGCACCCAAGGCAGGGCTTTGCAGTCGGGTGTGCCGCCTTTGGGGCAGCGGCCGCAGCCGAGGAGGAAGTAACGGTCTACAGACATGTGGGTGGTAGGTGGTGGGTGGTGGGTACCACTACATCGCGCCGATCAGTCGGAGGGTCTTCTTCTTGCCCGAGGCCAGGTCGTCGACGAGTTTGTCCATCTGCCGGACGAATTTCATGAAGGGATCTTCGATGGATTCGACCCGGTAGCCGCAGATCATCCCTGTGATGTCGGCGGCGGCGGCAGGGACCCGGGCGGCGGCATACAGGTCGGCGAAGGTGGTACCCGCAGCCACGTGGTGCATCAGTCGCTCCTCATCCATCCCCGTCAGCCACCGCAATGCGGCATGCAGATCCGCCCGGGTGCGGCCTTTGCGCTCCACCTTGGTAACATAATGCGGATACACCGATGCGAAGGGCATGGCGGCCACGCGGCCGATGGATTCGGGCGATGGATTCAAGATGGTGGGTGGTGGGTGGTGGGTGGGGTTATGGTCACCGGGAAGTTGAGGGAATTGGCGATGAAACACCTGGCATGTGCGGTAGCATGCAGGGCCGGCAGTTCTACGGCGCGGGTGGGGTCGGCCAGGCGCACGTCCGGCCGCAGGCGGATTTCGGTGAACCGGCCGCCGCCGTCGGCATGCAATTCCATGCGCCCTTCGGCGGCGTCTTCGTAGGCGGTGACCACCAGACCGGCATCGGCCGCCAGATGCAGGAACCACAACATGTGGCAGGCGGAAACGGCCGCCACGAGCAATTCCTCGGGGTTGTGGCAGGTGGGGTCGCCCCGGAACGCCGGATCGGAGGAGCCGGCTATGGGCGTTTTCCCTCCGATTCGGATCTCATGCTCCCGCCCGTACGCGCGGTAATCCGAGGTGCCCGAGCCCCGGTTTCCGGTCCAAACGATGCTCACGGGATACCGCATGGCTCCTACTCGGGATACCGTTCGCGCATATAGGCCATGGTGAACCGGATCAGCTTCTCGAGAGTGGTCAAATCGATATCGGCCAATTTTTTCACATAGATGCAGGCCGCCCCTCTCGTGAATTTCCCCAATCCATCCAGTAGATGCTCGTGGGCCGGATTTCCCGTGAACACATACAACGATATGGCGGCTTTGCGGGGCGAAAATCCGACCAGGGGCCAGTCGCCCTCCTGGGTACTGCGCTCCGACCGGTAGTGGTATTTCCCGAACCCGATGATGGATGGCCCCCACATCCTGGGCGGCAACCCGGTAACCCGTTCGAATAAATCGAGCAGTGCGAAGGCATCTTCCCGCTTCTTGTCGGATTCGACGGTGGTGCGGATGAATTCCCGCACGTCGGCATCGGTGACCTTGGTCTTTATTTCAGGCATAGGGTGGAGTATAAGAAGACCTGAGTCCTGAGACCTGAGTCCTGAGTCTCTGTGAACTACCTCAACCGCTTCCGGTCGGTGCAGGCGGCGATGAGGGTGTCGAGGCGGGAATCGCGGGTGGTTTGCTGCTTGGCGCTCATGACCCAGTGCATGATGGCTTTGCGGTAGGATGGTGCCTGGGCGCTGAAGAAGTCCCAGGCATCCGGATGTTGCCGGAAGCGGGACTCCAGGTCGGGACTCAGGTCCGCGTCGGGTTTTTCGTAGGAATAGATGCGTGATTTGTCGCCCTGCAAATGGGCGAAGGCACGCTGCCCGGCCGGACGCATCAGCCCGGCCTGGCTGAGGGCTTCCACCTTGGCCACATTCACCGCGCTCCAGATGCTGCCCGGTTTGCGCGGGGTGAACCGGATGCAATAGCTCCGGTCGTCGATCGAACGGCGGATCCCGTCGATCCACCCGAAACACAGGGCTTGGTCAACCGATTCGGACCAGGTCATGCTCGGTTTTCCACTTCCCACTTTCCAATACCCCACCAAAAGCTCCTTCTCCGTTTCGTGATGGAGTTCCAGCCAGGCGCGGAATTCGTGTTGGGTGGCGAAGAACTGGGGAGACATGTGGGACTATGGGACCAATATGGCTTCGACTTGATTTTCATCAACACCGGCAATCTCCACCATTTTATGCCGGCTGGTTGCGCCGCGCACAATGGTGATGTCGCGCTTGGGCACCCGGAAGAGGTCGGAGAGGAACCCGATCAGACTTTCGTTGGCTTTGCCATCCACCGGCGGCGAGGTGAGTCGGATTCTGATTTCCCCGTTGTGGGGTCCCAAGACTTCGTTCTTCGAGGCCTTGGGTTGAATGAGTAGCCGGATGCGCACACCCCCGGGGAAGGAATCGATCATGTCACAATTTCCGGTCTTCCGGCCAGTGAACAAGTCGGGAGTTCATGCGGAACACGCAATGCGCTTCGGCCTTGTGTTTCACCTGCAGAACGTCTTTCAGCACACCACTTGCCACCTACTACCTACCATATTCCCCGAGCACGCGGATGGCTTGGTTGAGGTGCCGGTGTTCGTGCTCGAAAAGGAACACGAGGGCGTCGCGCAGGGAATAGGTAACCATTGGAACGGGTGGCGACTGGATGATGGTGGTGTCGAGGTCGGCACCGCGGCAGGTGTCCACCAAACCGATGAACCGCTGGAGATGGTGTTCATAAGCCAGTGGTAAATCGGCGCCGTGGGTGGAGGCGGCCGGTTCGAACCGCCCCGGAGCCGACATGGGCCTACCCACCGTTTCGCGCAACTGCCGTTTCATGGCCGAGCCGAGGAGCCGGCTGAACGGACTGACGCGCGCCCAGGTGGACATCCGGTAGGTACTCCGGCCAATGGCCTCCAGATCAGGGAAATAGCAGGCATCGGCCACCATCAGGTGGTGCAGGCATTCGGCCACACTCCAGCGCTTGGGCGAGGGTTTCCAATTCAACACATCGACCGACAACCCGGCAAAATGCGTCCTCGCTTTCTCCAAGGCCTGGTTTCCACGTTCGATGCGTGAGTCTATGAAGTCGGGGTCGATCGACATGTGCGAATCTTTCAGGGTTGTCCCCACAAGTACGTGGAATACCCACTCAAGCGCAATAGATTCGGAGCGCACCACCAACCACCCACTACCCACCGATCATGCGCCTGCCCGCCCTCCTCCTCTCCCTCCTCATCGCTTCCTGCGTACCTACCGACCCCCGTTCGCCCGAGATCAAGATTCCCGATTGGTCGATCGCGATCCATGGTGGTGCCGGGGTAATCTCGAAAGACATGCCCGATTCGGTGGTGGCCGGGTACACGGCTTCCCTGGAGGCGGCCTTGCGCCACGGGGCCGCCTTGCTCGATTCGGGCGCGACGGCCCTGGATGCGGTGGAACAGGTGGTCCGCCTGCTGGAGGAGGACCCCCGGTTCAATGCGGGACGCGGGGCGGTCTTCACGGCCGACGGCACGCACGAGCTGGATGCGGCCATCATGGACGGGCGCGACCTTTCGGCCGGTGCGGTGGCCGGCCTCACCACGGTGCGGAACCCGATCTCCCTGGCCCGGCGGGTGATGACGGACACGCCCCATGTGCTTCTGATGGGGACCGGAGCCGAACGTTTCGCGGATGAGGCCGGGGTGGAGCGCGTGCCCAACGCCTGGTTCGATACGGCCCAGCGCCGGGCCCAATGGGAACGGGCCCAGGCCCGCGCGACGGCCGGTGTTCCCCGGGAGCGGGAATCGACCTACGGTACGGTGGGTGCCGTGGCGCGCGACCGCGACGGCAATCTGGCGGCGGCCACCTCCACCGGAGGTATGACCAACAAGAAATTCGGACGTGTGGGCGATGTGCCGGTCATCGGCGCGGGTACCTATGCCAACAACGCCACGGTGGCCATCAGTTGCACCGGCACGGGCGAGCAATTCATCCGCCACGGGGTGGCCATGCAGATCTCGGCACTCATGGAATTCGGCGGACGCACCCTGAGGCAGGCCGCCGACCTGCTCGTCTTCGAACGCCTGGAACCCGGCGACGGCGGCCTTATCGCGGTGGACCACAACGGGAACATCCACATGCCATTCAACTCACCCGGCATGTTCCGCGGTGCGGCCGACGCCGACGGCCGTTTCGAAACCGCTATCTGGGAGTAGCGCCCCGCTCCCGGGCGTTCTGGATGTGCTCGGCGATGTCGTTGCGGGTTTCGAACAACCGCGCATGGAAGACGGCATAGGGAAAGACATCGAACCCGGGTTCGTCGCGCAATTGTTGCAATGCCGCCAACGCCCGGTTGGCGCCGTCCAGACTGCGCCGGCAGAAGACCAGGTGCCCACCCAGGTAGTCGGTGTCTACCGAGAACCCGAAGGCGATATTGAGTTTGGCCACCATCACGAAGGTGCCTTCCACCACCGCATGGTAGCGGGGGTCGCGGCGCAGGTTGTGCCCCTGCGGTACTGCGGAACACGCCCAGATGGCCAGTTCCCGCGCCTCGCGGAACACGTTCCAATCATCCAGGCTTCCCAGCCATCCGCAGGCGTCGGACAGGAAAACGCCTTCGTCCTCCTCATCGTCCTCATCCCAATCGTCGTCGTCGTCGGGGAAATAGGCCACATCGTTCAGGAGCGACAACTCCACGTAATCATTCAGCGAGTCTTCCGGGTCCCGGTCGAACAGCTCTTCCCAGTCGGCGGCCAGTTCGCCCAGGTGGGTATCCAGGTACCGCCGGGTCTCGCGGCTGCGGCGCTCGGCTTCCGAGATGAACGCCTCCCAGCGGTGTTCGTCCCAGTTTTGCATGGTCAGAGGCGTTCGAGTACGCCGATCATCACGCGGGTCATTTTGGGCTCGGCGATATCCGCCGCTTCCAGGATTTCGGCCATGGTGACCGGGCGCAGGCTGTCGGGGAAGCATTCGTCGGTGATGACGGAAATGCCCAGGGTCTTCATGCCCATGTGGACGGCGGCCACCACCTCGGGCACGGTGCTCATGCCGACCACGTCGCCGCCGATCTGCCGCAGGAAGCGGTATTCGGCGCGGGTTTCCAGGTTGGGGCCGGCCACGGCCACGTAGGTGCCATGGTGCATGCGGATGGCGTTGTCCAGGGCCACCTGGTCGGCCAGCGCTACCAGGGAACGGGTGTAGGGCTCGCTCATGTCGGGAAAGCGCGGGCCCAGCTCGGCATCGTTCGGCCCGATGAGGGGGTTGTCGCCCAGCAGATTGATGTGGTCGGTGATGCACATGATGTCGCCCCGGCGGAAATCGGGGTTCATGCCGCCGCAGGCGTTGCTCACCAGCAGGGTGTGTGCGCCCATGGCCTGCAGCACGCGCAGCGGAAACACGATCTGCTGCATGCTGTACCCTTCGTAGTAGTGGAAACGGCCCTGCATGGCCACCACCTTCTTGCCACCCAGGGTACCGAACAGCAGGCGCCCGGCATGGCTTTCCACGGTGGAGACCGGGAAATGCGGGATCTGCTCGTAGGGCACCGAAGCGGCTACGTCGATCTGCCCGGCCAGGCGCCCCAGCCCCGTACCGAGGATGATCACATATTCGGGTTTGAAGGCGGTTTGGGCCTGAAGGTAGGCCAGGGCTTCGGCCCGTTGGGCCCGGAACGTGGCTACAGGAACGGTACGCATCAGATGGAATCGAGAATGGCGTCGAGGTCGGCGGCGGAGGCCGTAGCGGCGGCTTCGGCCTTGGTGGGTTTGGCGGCTTTGGGTTCGGCGGCCGCGACCGGCACGGCGAACACGCCGGCTTCGTCTTTGGCGAAGGCGTTGAGCGAGGCGCTGGCCATGTCCAGGTAGGAACGGATGCCGCGTACGATCTCGTCGCGGCGCTCGGCCAGGCGCTGGATGTCCTGGCGGATGGCTTGGCGCTGGTTCTGAGCTTCGCGCAGGATGCCGTCGGCTTCGAGCTCGGCTTTCTCCAGGCGGCTCTGGGCTTCGCGCTTGGCACCGGATATGCGCTGCTCGGCGGTCTCCTTGGCGGTCTGCAGGGTGTCGTGCAAGGCTTCCTCCACCCGTTCGAAATGCTTGATCTTGTCTTTCAGCTGGGCATTGTCGCGTTCCAGGTCACGCATTTTGCCCACCAGCATCTCCCATTCCAGGGAAACCACGTTGAGGAAGGCCTTCACCTCGTTCTCATCGTAGCCGCGGAAGGATTTTTCGAACGTCTGCTGCTTGATCTCGAGAGCGGTGAATTTCATGGGCGTAGGCTGGGTTGTGCCGAAAATAGCAAGAATCAGCGGGTTTTCAGGCGGTTTCGTAGCCCCGATGCGGCTTCCATCTCCTCCTCATCGGCGGCGGGCAAGGCCTTGGCCTCGGGCGACTCGTCGATCACGATGGCTTCCAGGGTCTGGATGCGGCGCTCCAACTTGCCTTTCACGTCCAGAAACTCGGCTCTGGAAACGGCCCCTTCCATCAGGCGCGCCCCGGTGCGCGAGTCCACATACTTGCTGATCAACTTGTAGATGCCGGTCATGACGAGCATGAAGGCTGAGGTGCCGGCGATGATCGCGATGATGACGATCACATATTCGAGTTCGTTCATGTCAACGGGTGCGTTTTTTGGCGGCGAGTTGGTTCACGAGCTTCTCATCGAAGCTGTCGGGGTCGTTCGGGTCGGGTTCGCCCAACTGCAGGGGCTCGCGGGAGTCCTGCTCCATGGCGGCAATGGTCTCGAGGTTGCGCACCCGCTTCTTGGTGGCATCCAGGTCGGCTTCCAAGGCGGCCAAGCGGCCCGCGAGCTCGGGCCCGCCGGCTTTCCGGCTCTCCACCCATTTGCTAATCACCCCGCTCAACGCTCCGATGAGCGTAACGGCCACAATCATGTCCCACAATCCCATAACGGTGCTTTTTTGTGTTGGAGGGTCAGGTCTGAAGATAGTCTCTTTCCCCGAAGATGGCGGTTCCCACTCGTACCATGGTTGCGCCTTCGGCTATGGCGGCCTCCAGGTCGTGGCTCATGCCCATGGAGAGTTCGTGGGCTGGCGACAGGTGCCTGTCGCGCAGTTGGCGTAACAAGGCGAACTGGGGCCGTACGGTCTCGGGGTCGTCGGCCGGGGCGGCCATGCCCATGAGGCCGCGCAGGTCCACTCCGGGCAGGCCGGCCGCGGCGGCCACCAGGGCCGGCAGTTCATCGGGTTCGCACCCGCTTTTGGTGCCCTCGCCCGAGATGTTCACCTGCAGCAGCACCCGGATGGTGCGGCCGTGGGCTACGGCCCGTTTCGAGATCTCGTGCAAGGCGGCGGCGCCGGGCACGGAGTGGATCCAGTCCACCCGGCCGGCCAGATGGCGGATCTTGTTGGTCTGAAGGGTGCCGATCATGTGCCATACGGCTCCCGGCGGACCCGCCTCCATCTTCGGAACCAGTTCCTGCACGCGGTTTTCGCCGAAATCCACCAAGCCGGCGGCGAAGGCGGCATGCACCGCCTCAACCGGGTGCGTCTTGGAAACGCCCACCAGACGGATCCCGGCGGGGTCGCGCCCGGCCGCCTGGGCGGCTGCCCGGATGCGGGCACGGACGGCTTCGATGCGGAAGGCCATGTCGGACATGCGTCCAAGTTAGGCATGACGTTGGAAAATGCGTATTTTTGCACCCTTACGTCATTTCCAGGGCGCTTTTGAAGCATAGGCGAAAGACATATACGAGGGGGGGCAGTCGAGCGGACCAATGAGTCAACCGACCGTTTCCCATATCATCCGGTTTCTGGATTCTTGGGCCCCTGAGCGGACCCAACTCGAATATGACAATTCCGGCTTGTTGGCCGGATCCGCCCGATCCCCCGTTTCGGGCATCCTCACCTGTCTGGATGTGACCCACGTGGTGCTGGACGAAGCCTTGGCCACCGGCGCCGACCTCATCGTGGCGCACCATCCGTTGATCTTCCGCAAATTGTCGCGGTTGGATCCGGACGACCCCACCGGTGCCTTGTTGTACCGCATCGTGCGCGAAGGGCTGGCCCTGTATGCCGCCCACACCAATCTGGACGCCGCCCGCGGGGGCGTATCGCACGTATTGGCCGAAACCCTCGGCCTGGGCGACCTTGCCTTCCTCTCGCCCGAGTCCGATTCGCACGGGTTCGGCATGGTGGGCCGCTACGAGGAGCCGCTGTCTGAAGCCGCTTTCCTGGCGCGCGTGGCCGAGGCATTGGGTGCCGCGGGTATCCGCACGGCCGGCAAGGCCGGCCGCATCGGCCGGGTGGCCGTGTGCGGTGGCGCCGGCGCGGGGCTCATCGGGGCGGCACGGGCCGCCGGAGCCGACGCCTATGTGACGGCCGACCTCAAATACCACGATTTCTTCCTGGCCACCGACGGGTTCCTGCTCGTCGATGCCGGCCATTACGAGACCGAAGCCCCCGTCATCGAACGGCTTCGGCGCGAACTGCAAACCGCCTTCCCGGATACTAGGGTCCGGGCCACTTCCCAACCGACCAACCCCATCTCGTATGACCGAAGTCTTACAACGTCTCGCTAACCTGCAATTCATCGATGCGCGTCTCGACGAGCTGAACAAGCTGCGCGGAGACCTGCCCGAAGAAATCCTCGACATGGAAACCGACATCGCGCGGTACCAAGGCCGGGTGAAACAGCTCAGCGGAAAGCTCATCGACATCGAACAGGAGCGCAAAACCCTCGAAACCGAGATCGTGGATGCCGAAGCCCTCATCAAGAAATATGAGGAACAGCAGGTCATCGTGCGGAACAACCGGGAATACGACGCCCTTTCCAAAGAAATCGACTCCCAACGGCAGACCATCGAGAATTCCCGTTCGCGGCTCGAAGAGCTGAAGTATCTGGAGACCGATGCCAAAGCCGAACTGGCCACTTCCGAAGAGCGGTTGACCGAACTGCAGGGTTCCTATGCCGAGAAGAAGGAGAACCTGACGGTGCTCATCGCCCGCAACGCCACCGAAGAGCAGGCTTTGATCGCCAAGCGCGAGGAAGCCGCCAAAGAAGTGGAGGAACGGTACCTGCGCAGTTACGAGCGCTTGCGCAACGGCCTCACCAACAAAGTGGCCGTGGTAGCCCTGGACAAGAAAGGCGCCTGCATGGGCATGATGCTTCCGCCCCAGGTGCAGATGGAAGTGCGCAAAAAGAACAAGATCGTGATCGATGAGCACAGCGGGCGCATTGTGATCGACCCCTGGTTTTTCGAGGAAGCCGAGCGTACGTTCAAGCTCTGAACGTTCGTTGACCTAGCGTAGAGAGAAAGACCGATTCCCGGGCGACCGCCTTCCGCTTTGGCGGGGGGAGGAAAGTCCGGACACCTTCAGGCGTTGTGCTTCCTAACGGGAAGGGCTCCGGAGCCCAAGCTCCGGAGTACGGAAAGTGCCACAGAAAACAGACCGCCGTCGGGTTCCGACCCGGCGGTAAGGGTGAAAAGGCGGGGTAAGGGCCCACCGCCCGGGTGGCGACATCCGGGGCACGGCAAACCCCACGAGGTGCAAGACCAAGCAGGCCGTATGCGTTGCCTGACGCCACGCGGCCGGGTAGGTCGCTAGAACCGGACGGTGACGTCCGGTCCAGATCAATGGTCGCCGCCATCGGGTTTCGACCCGGCGGACACAGAATCCGGCTTATAGGGAATCGGTCTCTTTTTTACGACTGACGACTGACGACTGACGACTGACGACTGACGTGACCCATCCGCAGAAAGCGGTACCTTCGGGCATGAACTACCGTTTGTCCCTTTTCGTGGTGGCCGCCCTCCTGGTGGGTGCCTGTTCCACCACCCCCGAAACACCCGCAATTCCTACCGGTGCGGCCGACCGCGTGGCCTATTTCATCCAGCAGGATCTGTATGATGAAGCCTTGACGGCCGCCGCCCAGGCCGACACCACCGAAGCGGCCCGTGCCGAGCTCCTCTTCGCCGCCCATTACACCTACGGCATGTACCTGATGAACCCCGAACAGGGCAACATGCGCGAAGTGATGCCCCGGGCCCTGCGCCACCTGCGCCGCGCCTTGGAACTGAATCCCAATTCCGCCGAAGCCAAGGCCAACATCGAGCTCATCGAAGGCATCTATACCCAGATGGGGCGCGAGATTCCCGAGGGCAGCGCCCAACCCTGATCCATGGCACCCGCCGATCCCGCCAAGAAGAAAACCACTCCGGTGATCCAGAACCGGAAAGCCCGCCACGAATTCCATATCGACAAGACCTGGGAGGCGGGCATCGTGCTGCAAGGCACCGAGGTGAAATCGCTGCGGGCCGGAAACGCCCAGTTCACGGATGCCTTCGCCTTCCTCAAAGACGGAGAGATCTGGCTGAAGGACTTCTACATCAAGGAATTCGAGCAGGGCAGCTACAACAACCACGACACCCGCCGCGACCGCAAACTCCTGCTCAACCGCGAGGAGATCCGCAAGATCGACCGCGCCGTGCTCGAGAAAGGATTCACCCTGGTCCCCCTCCAGCTCTATTTCAAACAGGGCAAAGCCAAGATCGAGATCGGCTTGGCCAAAGGGAAGAAGCTGCACGACAAGCGCGCCTCCATCGCCGACCGCGACGTGAAACGCGAGATGGACCGGGCGAAGAAGTTCGGGGTTTAGGGTTTGGAGTTTTGTGTTTGGAGTAAAGGGTTTGTACGGAAAACGAACTCAGGCGATCAGGTAGGGTAGGCAGGCTCCTTATAAGGGGTATGCAAGATTTCAAAAACCTGATTGTATGGCAGTTGTCGAGACAATTAGCGGTGGCCATCTATCGGACTACCGAGCTGTATCCCCCGTCGGAAAAGTTCCGGTTGGTCAACCAACTCTGCCGGGCTGCGGCTTCCATTGGTGCAAATATCGCCGAAGGTGCATCTAGGAAAAGTCAGCAGGATTTCCGCCGCTTTCTGGAGATTGCCGTCGGTTCCACAAATGAAGTGGAGCATTTTCTGCTGATTTCAGCAGATCTGGGTTATATCAAACCTGAAGACTTGGAACGAATGGAAACCGACCTGCGTCAGATGAGGGCTTCACTCATATCCCTGATGCGAAAAGTCTGCCCCCCAAACTCCTAACTCCAAACCCTCAACCTAAAACAGGATCGAAATGGGGCTCGGGCTGATGCACAGCACGAAAACGGCCACGGAGGCCCAACCCAGGATGCGGCGGCCGCGGGTGAGGGGTTCTTCGACCAGTGCGGGCGGGTGCTCGATGCCGCTGCCGAAGAGGATGAACGCGGCCCATACGCCCCACATGAGGTAGCCGCCGGCCGGGTTGAACCCGACGACGGTGTACACGAGGGCGAAGGCGCCACCGAAGGCGATGAGCCAGGCCGGAACCACCTGTTTCCAGTCCTGGCGGAAGGCTTTCGACAGCAGGGCGAAGGAGGCGACCGCCCAAATGCCCCAGCTGAGGGTGGCGAAGGCGCTGTCCCAATCGGCCAGCAATTCGTGCAGGAAGGGAACCACCCCCACCCCGGCCAGCAAAACGATGCCGGTGAAGAAGATGCGAGCCACCACCCGGTGGCGTTTGAAGCCTAACAACCCGTACAGGATGTGGCCTCCGTCGAGCTGACCCACCGGCATCAGGTTGAGGGCGGTGAAGAACAGGCCCAGCCAACCGGCGAACAGCCAGGGGAAATGGTACATCTCCCACATGGGCGGCGCGTCGGGGAAAAAGGATGCGATGGCATTGTACAACAGGGTGCCGCCCAGTATGAGGGTTTCCCCGTCGGGCGATGGAACGGGGGCTTCGGGCCAGGTGCCGGTGGCATCCACATGGGCCTTCACATCCTCGTGCCCGGCGAACTGGTGGATGTGTTCGGGGCCGGGCAGGGTGGCGAACCCGATGAGCAACAACAGCACCGATACGACGAACCCGGCCACCGGACCGGCGATGCCGATGTCGAACAGTTTGCGGGAACTGTACACGGGTTCCTGGATGCGGATGACGGCGCCCAGGGTACCGATGAGCAGAAAAGGCACGGGTATGAAATAGGGCAGCGTCACCTTCACACCATGCCGTACCGCAGCGAAATAGTGGCCGAATTCGTGGGTGCCGAGGAAGGCGAGCAGCAGCAGGGCGAACACGAGGCCGTCCTGCATGAGGGGCCAGAATTCGAGGCTTACGGCGGTACGACCCACAAAACCGAGCCCTTGCAGCGCCACGGTGAATACGGTAGCCAGGAACAGGGCCGTGTGCAGGAGAATGGTTTTCGCGCTCACGTCAATCCAGACGGCTGATGGGCAGGGTCATGCACCGCGCGCCACCCCTGCCCCGGCAGAGTTCGTGCCCCACGAAACTTACCGCGATGCGCGAATCGGTGCCGGGATCGAACGGCGTGTTCCGGTAACGGTCCAGGAAGGCTTCCTGGGTGAGCAGTTCGTAGCCGTGTTCCTGGAGGGTGCGGTAGGTATTGGTGTTCCGCTCGTACCCGACTACCACGCCGGGCGCCAGGCAGAACAGGTTGGCCCCATCGCTCCACTGTTCGCGGTGCTGGTTGAGCGGCTCCGCCCCCCCGCACGCGATGAAGGTCATATCGCGCTGCAGGCAGGTTTCCAGGGCCCGATGCAAGGATGGCATGAGCTCCGTGACCAACCGGTCGCCGTCTCGGGAGAGGCGTACCACGTTGTGGGTGCGGTCCTGGATGGCGGGCGGAAAGGCGATGCACTCGTCGGGGCGGGTGAACGTGAAGATGGTGTCCAGGTGCATGGACGCCCGTTGCTTGGGGATATCCACGATGAGCACATCGCGCACGCCGGCATCGAGCAGGGAGGCGCCGGCTTGCATGACCCCGCTGAAGCTGGTGCGTTCGCTCATACCGATGAGGACCACGTCTTCGGAGGCCACGAGGATGTCGCCGCCCTCGATGGTGTCGTAGGCCGGTATGCGGATGGCGCGGTCGCGGATGCCGGCGAACAGGGGATGATGCCGCACGAGCACATCCATGAGGATGGATTCGCGGGCGCGGGCGGGCTTGGCCGCCCGCGAGAGCACGATGCGGTCGCGCACGACGGCGGCCAGGTCGCGGGTGAACAGCAGATTGGGCGATGGAGGCAACACCAGGCCCGGTAGGTCGGCCGAGCGGCCCTGCACAGCGAAGGCGGTGAGGGCGGCGGGCGCGAGGTCGGCCATGCGGTCGCGCCAGACTCCCAGGTGGTATTCGGGAAGGCGCCGCACCAGGAGTTCGGCGAAATCGGCCCGCGCATCGGCCTGGGCGAAGGTCTCCGCGATCAGGTCGGTGATTTCGAGCACGGTGCCACCGGCCGGC
Organism: Balneolales bacterium; assembly: GCA_024711145.1. Lineage (GTDB taxonomy): Bacteria > Bacteroidota > Rhodothermia > Balneolales > HLUCCA01 > JANJTJ01. The sequence continues at coordinate 15,545 of JANJTJ010000046.1, read as the reverse complement.
ACGGCCGCCTCGAACAAGGCCCGCATGCCCAGGTGTTCGTGTCGGGCTTCTTCTTCGAAGATGATGTCGTCGAAGAGGAGTTCGTGCATGCGGTCGGGATGCACCAGGGAGACTTCGCGGCCCGGTGTATGCACGATCACCCCGTTCAGCCGTCCGGTTTCGGAACGCAGGTTCAGGATCATGTCAGAACGGATGGAGTTGTCGGGCCATGGCCCGGAAGGCTTCGGCGTCGTCGGCACGGCCGTAAGCCTGGTGCACGTCGGCGGCCAGATTCAGAATGCCCGGATGCACGGGGCAGGCCGCATGCAGCCGCACGGCCCAATCGGCGGCGGTGTCCAGTTCTTTGTCGGCCATGGCGATGCGCCCCATCAGCCATTGCATCTCGAGGGTGCGGTCGTCGGAGGTGAGTGCCTCGTAATACATGCGCACCCGGGAGTAGATGAGGTGGTCGGCATAGAACCGCATCAGCCATTCCACCAGGGCGGCATCGGGTTCCATATCGAAGAGCTTGTCTTCGAGCGATCGCATGAGGTCGCGCAGGTCCAGGGCGCCGAGCAACCGGAGGATGGCTTTCAGGCTGGGCCGTTTCCACTCCCGGTGCAGCAAGGCCGTGCGGGTTTCGCTGGTGAGCAATTCTTCGGCCTCGGCTACCAGATCGGGCTGGGGATGGTAGGGATTGAGGACGAACCCCATGGCGACCAGGCGCTCTTCGGGTTTCGTGATGGAGGCATCCACCTGCCAGGTGGCCGGATCGCCGTAGCGGGTGCGGTAGCGTTCCTCGTTGGCCCAGTACCGGGGCGAATCGAACCCGATGCCCAGGTCGCCGGTGGTAAGCCCCATGTCGTGCCGCACGAAAGCGGCCGGCACCACCAGGTTCTGCCCCCCTCGGGCGCGGATCTCGGCGCCCAGGGCGGCGTCTTCGAACCAGGCCGGCCCGAAGGATTCGTCGAACCGGAGGTCGTGTGCGGCACGCAGGGCGAATGCGAAGCTGTCCAGGTACTGCGCCGGAAAAGGCGCCCGGTCGGTGCCCATGGTGGCGGCTTGCACATCGTTGCGGCAACGGTCGGCCATGGCGCCGGCGGCCCAGGCATCGGGGTGGGCATCGAGCGCGGCATGCAGCTTGCCGGGTACGTCGTCGAAGAGCACCACGTCGTTGTGCAGCACCACGATGGTGCGGCCCGCGGCGATGGCGAGCGCCTGGTTGACCCCCGCCGCAAAGCCGCGGTTGCTGTCGTTCCGGATGCACCGGGTGGGCATGAAAGGCTCGGCCTCGAGCTGGTCCAGGTAGGCTCCGGTATCGTCTACCGAGCCGTTGTCCACCAGGATCAGTTCGCGGCCGGGCTGGTTGGCATGCCGGTACACGGTACCCAACAACCGCTCGAGCAGGGGCTGCCGGTCGGTCGTAGTGAGGACGACGATCGAGATTTCGGTTTTCGGAGGGCTGTTTTCGGAAGTCGGAATTTCCATCTCATCCTGCTGAACACCGACATCGGACAACGGAACACTGACTTCGATCTCACCCGGATCTTCGGACGGATCGACGACGAGGATGGGGGCTTTTTTGACGGGAACGGAAGCCGGATCGCCGGCACGGAGGCGGCGTTTGATCTCGGCGGCTTCCACATATTTCCGAAGCTTTTCGAGGATCTTGATCTTGAGGTTGAGGGCGTCGGCGCGGTCGGGTTCGGCAGCCAGCAGGCCGTTCACGGCCTCGAGGGCCGTTTGCACTTCCCCATCGCGCAGGAGGCGTTCGATGGTGGCGGTCTCGCCGGCCAACCGCACCGTGGAGGACGCGCGCAGGGTTTTGTACGACTCCAGGATGTCGGCCAATTTCCATCGGCCGGATCGCACCAGAGCCAACAGGAGCTCGTTCTTTTCGGCGTCGGAGAGGTAGGGTTGGCCGGTGGTGCAGGGCGATTGGGAACAGACCCGCAGGATGCCGGCCGCATCGCAGCGGATCACCCATTCGGGTACGAGGGCACGGGTGAGGAAGGGATTGACGAACCGCTGCGTGGAGACGATGCGGTCCAGGCGCACCAGGAAGGCCGCATCGGCCGGCAGGGTGTTGTCCATGATGGCTTCCACCCAGCGGTCGGGGCGGATGGGCACCTCGGCACCGCACACGGCGAAGGGCGCTTCGGCCCGCACCAGTTCGGACACGGCGGCGGCCAGGCCGTCGGCATCGAAATCGGACAGGACGCCCGGCAACCACAGCACCGGTGCGGTGATGTGCGCCAGGGCTTCGTTCACGCAGACGGCCGTCCCGCGCGGTTCCTCGTTGTGGAGGAACACGGCCGCCTCGGGTTGGAAATGCTCCAGCACCGAGGCGATGGCCTCGCCGGTACCGTCTTCCGATCCGTCGTCGATCACGATCAGCTCATGGGGCATCGCCACCCGCTCCAGGAGCAGGGTCAGGGTGGTTTCCGCATCCTCTTTCTGGTTGCGGAACACACACACGATGCTGAGCGGAAAGCCGGACGACATGGCGGTCATTTATCGGTAAGCACCTTGTCGAACCCGCGGCGGTTCAGGTCCCAGGCGATGAAGGCTGCGGCCGCCGCGGCCAAGCCCATGCAACCGACGCCCGCCCAGGTACGGCCGAACAGCAGGAAGCCCATGCCGAACAGGAAGCTGTACACGAGCACCACGCCGGCCAACCAATCGAATACCAAGGGCAACAGACCCGAATCGGCTTTCACTTCAGGGTTGCGGGCCGCAACGGGTTTCCAACCGGGTCCGCCCGGACGCACCCGCTGGTAGAAGGCATCCAGCTTGCCCGCATCGGTGGGGCGCGTGAGGAAGGTGGCTGCCAACCAGACCACGGTGGTTATGGCCACCACGGTGAACAGGTTTTCGGGGAAGGCGGCTTGGATGCCCGGTACCGGCACACCCAGCAACACCAGGATCACCAACACGATGGGCGTGAGCGTGGCGGCCAGTTCGCTCCAGGCGTTCACCCGCCACCAATACCAACGCAGGATGAGTACCAGACCCAACCCCGCCGATGCGGTGATCACCAGTCCCCAGGCCGATGCGATCGACTGCAGTTGGGTGGTGATGATGAAGGCGGCCACGGCCAACAGGGCCGTCACAATGCGCGACACCTTCACATAGTAGGCTTGGGATGCGTCTTTTCTGATGAAACGCGCCCAGAAATCGTTGATCAGATAGCTGGTTCCCCAGTTCAGCTGGGCGGCGAATGTGGAAGTGAAGGCCGCCAGGAAGGCCGTGAACAGCAACCCGAGCAGGCCCGGGGGCAACACTTCCTTCATCACCAACACGAAGCCCTCGCGCGGATTCTGCAGGTCGGGGTACAGCACCAGGCTTACCAGCGCCACAATGATCCAGGGCCAGGGGCGGATGGCGTAATGCGCCACCGTGAACCACAGGGTGGCATACAGGGAGTTCTTCTCGTCTTTGGCACTCATCATGCGTTGCGCCACATACCCGCCGCCGCCGGGTTCGGCACCCGGATACCAGCTGCTCCACCATTGCACCCCGATGTAGGCGAAGAAGGCCGCGCCGCTGAGTGCCAGCACCCCGGCCCCTTCGGCCGTGGACCCGATGGTCGGGAAGAATTGGAAGGTGGACGCCGGCAGTTTCTCCATCAGGCCGGAAAGCCCGCCGATTTCGGGAATGTCCAGGGCGTAGATGGCCAGCACGATGGTGCCACCCATGGCGATGGTGAATTGGAACACGTCGGTGAAGGCCACGCCCAGCAGCCCCGACGTGAGCGAATACAAGGCCACGAAGATGATGACGATGCCTACTACTGCCAAGGCCGCGGAGAATTCAAGCCCCAGGAAACTGAATTCGGATTGGCCGAAGAGTGTGAGACCCGGAAACAGGACCGAGATCACGGTTTCCATGGCCAGGGTGACCCAGCCCAGGATGATGCCGTTCATCAGGAAGCCGAAGAAGACGGCTTTGATGCCGCGCAGCCAGGCGGCCGGGGCACCGTGGTAACGCAGCTCCACGAATTCCACATCGGTGAGCACACCGCTGCGGCGCCAGAGCCGGGCGAAGAAGAACACGGTGAGCATGGCCCCGAAAAGCATGTTCCACCAGAGCCAGTTGCCCGCAATACCGTTCTGGGCCACCAGTTCGGTTACGGCCAGGGGCGTGTCGGCCGCGAAAGTGGTGGCCACCATGGAGGTGCCCACCACATACCATTTCATGTTGCGGCCCGACAGGAAGAATTCGGTGGTGCTGGACGAAGCCCGTTTGCGGAAATAGAGGGTGATTCCGATGGTCACAATCACGTAGACGGCCACGGAGAGCCAGTCGAGCGGTGTCAGGGTCATGGTGCGAAGCGTGAGAGTAGGTGATGGCGATGACTGCGCAAGTTAGGGCACGGCTCCGAGGCGCCCAAAACGGCTTCCACGTTGCGTTTCGGTGCGGTTATGGGTACGTTCGGACGTGTCCATCACCTCTTGAAGTACCGCAGCCCATGGTTGTATTCGGCGTCCCCAAGGAATCGCTGCCCGGAGAGCACCGGGTGGCCCTGAACCCCGATTCCGTAGCTCAACTCATCAAAACAGGGGCCAAGGTCCGGGTGGAACGGGGCGCCGGAACAGCGGCCCACTTTCCGGATGAGGCCTACACGGGCGCCGGCGCCGAGCTGGCCGACCAGGTATGGGATGCCGATGTGGTGCTGAAGGTGGCCGTGCCCACCGCGGCCGAAGCGGCCCGGCTGCGGTCGGGCGCCGTGCTGGTGTCGTTCCTGTGGGCGGCTCAGAACCGGGAACTGGTGGAACAACTGCGCACCCAAGGTGTTACGGCCGTCGGCCTGGAAGCCGTGCCGCGCATCACGCGGGCGCAGAGCATGGACGCCCTCAGTTCCATGAGCTCGATCGCCGGGTACAAGGCCGTGCTCATGGGAGCCGACCACCTGGGCAAATACCTGCCCATGCTCATGACGGCGGCGGGCACCATTCCGCCGGCCAAGGTGCTAATTCTGGGAGCGGGAGTGGCGGGGCTGCAGGCCATCGCCACCGCCCGCCGCCTGGGTGCCGTGGTAGAAGCCTTCGACGTGCGGCCGGCCGTGAAGGAGCAGGTGGAAAGCCTGGGTGCCAAATTCGTGGAGGTGGACCTGCTGCCGGACGACACCGAGACCAAGGGCGGCTACGCCAAGGAATTGTCCGACGAGAACAAGAACCGCCAGCGCGAGGCCCTGCACGCCCGCATCAAGGTGGCCGACCTGGTTATCACCACGGCCCTCATCCCCGGCAAACCGGCTCCCCTGCTCATCACGGAAGCCATGGTGGCCGACATGGCGCCGGGTTCGGTGATCGTGGACCTGGCCGCCGAACAAGGCGGCAACTGCGCACTCACCCAACCCGGAAAAACGGTAACCGCGCACCACGTGCGCATACTGGGGCCGCTCAATGTGCCCAGCACCATGCCGTTGCATGCGTCGCTGCTGTACGCCCGCAACCTGATGGCCTTGTTGAAACTGCTGTACAAGGATGGAACCTTGCAGTTCGACTTCGCCGACGAGATCGTCCTCAACGCCACGGTCACCCATGCCGGTGACTATGTGAGCCCAACCGTCAAATCCTTGCTGGGAACCGCCTGACCATGGACCTGCTCTCCAACCTGTTCATCTTCGTGCTGGCCTGCTATGTGGGCTTCGAAGTGATCTCCAAGGTGCCCACCACCTTGCATACGCCCCTCATGTCGGGCTCCAACGCCATATCGGGCATCACGGTGCTCGGGGCGGTGGTGCTGGCCGGCCATGCCGGCGGCCTGGCCGGCGAAATCATCGGCTTCCTGGCCATCGTGTTCGCCATGGTGAACGTGGTAGGCGGCTTCCTGGTCACCGACCGCATGTTGCACATGTTCAAGAAGAAGGGAGACTGAGGCATGGATACCTTCATCCAAATCGCCTATCTGGTCGCCACGGGCCTGTTCATTTCGGGTCTGAAGAAGTTGGGGTCGCCCGCCACCGCCCGCCAAGGCAACCAATGGGCCGCCTGGGGCATGGCCTTGGGCCTGGCGGTCACCTTGTTCGACCATCAGATCATGCGCTACGAGTGGATCGTGGCCGGCATCGTGGTGGGATCGGCCATCGGCGTGTACATCGCCAGAAAGGTGGAGATGACCGCCATGCCCGAAATGGTGGCCTTGCTCAATGGCTTGGGCGGCGGCGCCTCGGTGCTCGTGGCCGGCGGGGAATACCTCATCAAAGACCCCTATCTGTTTTCGGCCGATTCGCTGTTCACCATCGGCATGTCGGTGTTCATCGGCGGGGTCACCTTCACCGGATCCTTGATGGCCTTTGGCAAACTGGCGGGCAAGCTGCCGGGCAATCCCATCACCTTTGGCGGACAAAAACCGCTCAACGGGTTGCTCGCGCTGGTGGCCGTGGCCGGTTCGGCCGGGTTGGTCTGGTATCCCGATTCGGCCGGCCTCGTGCTGGGTGTCACGCTGCTGGCCCTGGTCCTCGGCGTGCTGTTCGTACTGCCCATCGGTGGTGCCGACATGCCGGTGGTCATCTCCCTGCTGAACTCGCTATCGGGTGTGGCGGCATCGGCCACCGGGTTCGTGCTGAACAATTCGTTGCTCATCGTGAGCGGGGCGTTGGTGGGTGCTTCGGGCTTCATCCTCACCATGATCATGTGCAAAGCCATGAACCGGCCCCTCACCAACGTGCTTTTCGGAGCCTTCGGGGGCGACGGGGGTGCCGTGGCCGGTGCCACGGGCGACGGTAGCAAGAGCATCCGCGAGGCCCAGGCCGACGATGTGGCCGTGATGGCCGGTTACGCCTCCAAAGTGGTGATCGTGCCCGGTTACGGCTTGGCCGTGGCCCAGGCCCAGCACGTGATCCGCGAGGTGGCCAGCCTGCTCGAGAACAAAGGCGTGGACGTGAAATACGGCATCCATCCCGTGGCCGGCCGCATGCCCGGCCACATGAACGTGCTGCTGGCCGAGGCCAACGTGCCCTATCCACAACTGTACGACATGGACGACATCAACCCCGAGTTCGAAAGTACCGATGTGGTGCTCGTGGTGGGTGCCAACGATGTGGTGAACCCTGCGGCACGCACCAACCCGGCCAGCCCCATCTTCGGCATGCCCATCCTGGATGTGGACAAGGCCAAGGCCGTCATCGTGCTCAAGCGCTCCATGAACGCCGGGTTCGCCGGCATCGACAACGACCTCTTCTACAAACCCAATACCTACATGTATTTCGGGGATGCGAAGAAGTCGCTCCAGGGCCTGGTAACCGCCCTCAAAGAATTGTAAGGCACCCCGCATGCACCCCGAACTAACCGCCCTGGCCGACCACGTACGTGCCACATTCGGCAACCGGACGGCCGAGGAGCTGAACCGGAAACCGGGCCCGAAATCCTGGAGTGCGGCCGAATGCCTGGACCATCTGGTGGTGCTCGACCGCCTGTATTTCGACCTTCCGGAGCGGATCCGGAACGGCACCTACCGGGCCAACTGGCTCACCAGGGTGGGTCCGTACGTGCGGCTGGGATCCCGCCTGATGGAACGTTTCTCCGACCCCGAAGCCCGCACAAAGGTGGGTACCGTGTCCCTCATGGAACCCTCCCATAGCACCTTCGGCACCGACATCGTGGACCGGTACCTGGCGCATCTGGCCGATGCCGACCGGTTCATCGGCGAAGTGGAAGCCCTGGGCGACCGCGCCCCCGTCATCCGTTCCCCCGCCTCCCCCCTGTTCGTGTACCCCCTGGCCGAAGTCCCCCGGTTCCTGGTGCGCCACCATTGGAGGCATATCCGCCAGGCGGAACGGGCTTTGGGCTGACCGGGGTATCTTACCCCCATGAACGAAATCGGCAAAATCGAGCTGCGCACCCTGCGGCTCGAAGACTACCTCGACCTGAAGGAATCCATGATCCGGAGTTATCCGGATTGGGCGAACAGCCATTGGAAAGAACATCATATCCGCGCCCTGCTGGACCATTTCCCCGAGGGGCAATTGGTGATTCTGGCCGATGGCGTGGTGGTCGGGTGCGCCTTGTCCATCATCGTGGACTACTCCAAATACGGCGATACCCATACCTACAAGGAAATCACCGACGGGTACACCTTCAACACCCACGATCCCGATGGTGATGTGCTGTACGGCATCGACATCTTCATCCATCCCGAATACCGTGGGTTGCGGCTGGGTCGGCGTTTGTATGATGCCCGCAAGGAATTGTGCGAATCGTTGAACCTGCGCGCCATCGTGTTCGGCGGACGCATACCGGGTTTTTCGGATGTGGCCCACATGATGCGGCCGGCCGAATACATCGAGAAAGTGCGGCACAAGGAGATCTACGACCCGGTGCTCACTTTCCAGCTGAACAACGGGTTCCACGTGCGTCGGGTGCTCACCGGATACCTGCCCGGCGACGAAAGCTCCAAGGCCTATGCCACCCTGTTGGAGTGGATCAACATCTACTACACCAAAGAGGAAGCCGAACCGCACCGCCCGGTGAAGAGCATCGTGCGGTTGGGGCTGGTGCAATGGCAGATGCGTCCGCTCGAGAACCTGGACGCCCTCTTCGAGCAGATGGAATTCTTCATCGATGTGGTAAGCGATTACAAGAGCGATTTCGTGCTCTTTCCGGAGCTGTTCAACGCGCCCCTCATGGCACCCTGGAACAGCCGCCCCGAAGCCGAAGCCATCCGGAACCTGGCCGCCTTCACCGAGCCCATCCGGGCCAAGTGCCAGGAGTTCGCCATCGCCTACAATGTGAACATCATCACGGGGTCCATGCCCGAGCTGCGCGAAGGCAGCCTGTACAACGTGGGATTCCTGTGCCGGCGCGACGGCACCCACGAGCGGTACGAGAAGATCCACATCACCCCCAGCGAGGTGAATTATTGGGGCATGGTGGGTGGCACCGAAGTGAAGGCCTTCGACACCGACTGCGGCAAGATCGGCATCCTCATCTGTTACGATGTGGAATTTCCCGAACTGCCCCGCCTGTTGGCCGACCAAGGCATGCGGTTGTTGTTCGTACCCTTCCAGACCGACACCCAGAACGGGTTCACGCGGGTGCAGCGTTGTTCCATGGCCCGTGCCATCGAGAACGAGTGCTATGTGGCCATCACCGGCAGTGTGGGCAACCTGCCCAAGGTGAACAACATGGACATCCAGTACGCGCAGAGCATGGTGCTCACGCCCAGCGACTTCGCCTTCCCCACCACGGGCATCAAAGCCGAAGCCACACCCAATACCGAAGCCACCCTCATCGCCGACGTGGACCTGGACCTGCTCACCGACCTGCACGAACGGGGCAGCGTGCGCACCTTGAAAGACCGGCGCCACGACCTATACGAGCTGCGTCTGAAGCATTGAACTCCAATTTCAACGTTGTATATTTGAAATCATGCAACTGTTGTCGTTGGGTGCCCAATACGCCGTCTCCGCCATGATCGCGCTCAGCCGGGTACCGGAAGGCAAGGCCGTGCCTGCCGCCGACCTGGCCCGCCCGCTGCATTGTCCGTCCGCGTACCTGTCGCAGACCCTGGCCAAGTTGGTACCGGTAGGCCTCATCGATACCAAGCGCGGTGTGAACGGAGGAGTGTTTCTGGCACGCAAGGCAGGCGAGATAAGCCTCTACGACATCATTAGCACCATAGACGGCGACGATTTCTTCGAAACCTGCTTCCTGGGCATCCGCGGGTGCGGCCATGTGGAACCCTGCCCTTTCCATTACTTCTGGAAACACCACCGGGACGGCATCCGCGACTGGATGCGCCGCACCACCCTCGAAGACGCCCGGAACGGCATGAGCGATGCCTGGTTCGACCTGCGGTTGAATTTCAAATGACCGTACCTTTACCGTACCTATTTCTAATCCGCATATACGAATTGGATTGATGGAAATCAGCACCGCCGTCTGCACCCATTGCGGAGCCCCCTGCCCACCCGCCGAGCACTTCTGCTGTGCCGGCTGCCGGGCGGTGTACGGCGTGCTGCACGATGCCACCCCCTACGACCCCGGCGACACCTACGCCTTCCTCGACCTGCCCGACGTGGCCGACCGCCTGCTCAAGTTCCGTGGCGACCACCTGGCCACCTTCGTGTTCCGGGTACCGGCCATCCATTGCAGTTCCTGCGTGTACCTGCTGGAACGCCTGAGCCAGTTGGATGCGGGGTTCGTGGAAAGCCGGGTCGATTTCGGCCGCAAGGAAGTCTCCGTCCGTTTCGACCCCGAGCGGCTGAGCCTGCGAAAAGCAGTGGAGTGGTTGGTGCGCATCGGCTACACGCCCCAGCTCGAGCTCGACCCCAAAGCCGACGCCCGCCGGTCGGGCGAGGCCCGCGACCGCTGGATCAAGCTCGGCTTGGCCGGATTCGCATTCGGCAACGTGATGCTGTTCAGCCTGCCGGAATATTTCGCGCCCGAATTGTTGGATCCCTTCCTGAAAAAGGTCTTCACCACGCTGAATCTGGTGCTGAGTCTGCCGGTGCTGTTCATCAGCGCCTCCGAATTCCTGTCCGGCGCCTGGACGGCGCTGCGCCACCGCACGGTAACCCTGGATGTGCCCATCGCCTTGGGCATACTGGCCTTGTACGGGCAAAGCCTGTCCGACATCCTGACGGGCGGCGGACCCGGGTATTTCGATTCCTTCACCGGGCTCATCTTCTTCCTGCTGATCGGCCGGACCATGCAGGGCAAGACCTACGAGGCATTGTCTTTCGACCGGTCGCATACCTCCTATTTCCCGTTGGCGGCCAACGTGCTCGGGCCCGAAGGCGCCCACCCGGTACCATTGGGCGAACTGGCGCCGGGCGACCGCCTGTTCGTGCGGCATGGCGAACTCATTCCCTGCGATGCCGAGTTGGAGTCGGAGTCGGCCCAATTGGACTACCAGTTCGTGACGGGGGAATCGACCCCGGTGGACGTGGCCCGGGGCGCCCGACTGTTCGCCGGCGGCCGGGTGGCGGGCGCGGCGGCCACCGTGGTGGTTCGGCAAGCGGCCTCGCAGAGCTACCTCACCGAATTGTGGAACCGGGTGAACGGCAGCGGTCCGGCCCGGAGCTCGCGGTTGCGCCTGCCCGATGCGCTGAGTCCGTGGTTCACGGGCCTGGTGGTGGTACTGGCCACCGGTGCGGGCCTGTGGTGGGCGCAGCACGATGCCGGCAAAGCCCTGTATGTGGTATCGAGCATCCTCATCGTGGCCTGTCCGTGCGCGTTGGCCATGGCGGCCCCATTCACCTTCGGTGCCGTGCGCCGGCGGTATGCCCGGCACGGCTTCTACACCCGGCACGCCTCCGTGGTCGAAGACCTGGCGAACGTGCGCACCGTGATGTTCGACAAAACCGGCACCCTGACCGAATCGCGCACGGACGCCCTCTTCCTCGGCGCCCCCCTCACGCAGCCCGAAACCTCCGCCTTGGGATCGGTCCTCATGCAATCGGTGCATCCGCTCAGCCGCCGCGTGGTGGAAGCCATGCGGCCCTTCGAGACCCTTCCCGTCGCCGATTTCCGGGAGGAGAAAGGCCATGGCGTGATGGGAACGGTTGCTGGCAACCGCGTGGTGGCCGGTTCGGCCGCCTGGTTGACCCGCAACGGCATTCCGGACCTGCTGCCCGGCACGGAGTCGGCCGGCAGCCAGGTGTTGGTGGCGGTGGGCGGCCGGTACCTCGGTGTGTGGGAGATCCGCCAGGACGTGCGCCCGGGGCTCTCGGCCATGATGCGCAAACTGGCGCGGGCCGGCTACCGGTTGGCACTCACCAGCGGCGACAGCCCCCGGCAGCGCGAGCGGCTCAAGGCGGCCTTGCCCGAGCTGGGCGACATGCGGTTCGGCCAAACGCCCGCCGAAAAATGGGCGTGGGTAGAAGCCGAGCGCGGCCGCGGGGCCGTGTGCATGGTAGGCGACGGCCTGAACGACGCGGCCGCGCTGCGCGGCGCCGATGTGGGCATCGCCGTGGCCGACGACGTGCACGCCTTCACGCCGGCCAGCGACGCCATCGTGGACGGCGCCGCGCTCGCGCGCCTGCCGGCCTTCCTCCGGCTGGCGCGCGGCTCGGTGGCCATCACGGCCGCCGCTTATGTGCTATCGGTCGCCTACAACGTGGTGGGCCTGAGTTTCGCCGTGCGCGGCGAGCTCACCCCGTTGGTCTCGGCCATCCTTATGCCCGTCAGTTCCATCACGGTTATCGCTTTCGCCACCGGCACCACTACATTGCTGGCCAAATGGAGAGGACTCTGACATGGGCGTGATCGTCATCCTGATCGGTTGTTCCCTGCTGGTAGCCATGGGCTTCTTCGCGGCCTTCCTGTGGGCCGTGCGCCAGGGCCAATTCGAAGACGCCTCCACCCCCGCCATCCGAATGCTGTTCGAACCCGAAAAACCTGAACCCGACACCCATGCCGATAGAAACCTTCCATTACGATAACCGGATCGTCCGCCAGTTCGCCGTCGCCACGGTGGTCTGGGGGATCATCGGATTCCTCGTAGGCCTCATCGTCGCCCTCAAGTTGTTGTACCCCGAATTCCTGGGGGGCATAGCCGAACTGAGCTACGGCCGCATGCGGCCCCTTCATACCAACGCCGTCATCTTCGCATTCGCGGGGAACGCCATCTTCCTGGGCATCTACTACTCGCTGCCGAGGTTGCTCAAGGCGCCCATGTGGTCCAAAAAGTTGAGCGCCTTCAACTTCTGGGGGTGGCAGGCCATCATCGTGGGGGCGGTGGTCACCTTGCCGCTGGGCATCACCACCAGCAAGGAATACGCCGAACTCGAGTGGTTCATGGACATCGCCATCGCGGTGGTCTGGGTGGCGTTCGGGTGGAACATGCTGGCCACCATCTTCAAACGGCGCGAAGAGCACCTGTATGTGGCCATCTGGTTCTACATCGCCACCTTCGTGACCGTGGCCGTGCTGCACATCGTGAACTCCCTGGCCATACCGGCCACCTTCACCACCTCCTATCCCATTTTCGCCGGCGTGCAGGACGCCCTGGTGCAATGGTGGTACGGGCACAACGCGGTCGCCTTCTTCCTGACCACGCCCTTCCTGGGCATCATGTATTACTTCATCCCGAAGGCGGCCAACCGCCCGGTGTACAGCTACAAGCTGAGCATCATCCATTTCTGGTCGCTCATCTTCATCTACATCTGGGCGGGGCCGCACCACTTGCTGTACACCTCCCTGCCGTATTGGGCGCAGAGCCTGGGCACGGTTTTCAGCGTCATGCTCATCGCGCCGAGCTGGGGCGGCATGATCAACGGCCTGCTCACCCTGCGCGGTGCCTGGGACCGCGTGCGGGAGAGTCCCGTGCTGAAATTCATGGTGGTTGGTGTAACGGCCTACGGCATGAGCACCTTCGAGGGGCCGGTGTTGTCGCTCAAGACGGTGAACGCCATCGCCCACTACACCGACTACATCATCGCGCACGTGCATCTGGGCGCCCTGGCCTGGAACGGCGGGCTCACCTTCGCCCTGCTGTACTACATCATACCGCGGTTGTACAACGTGCCCCTGTACAGCAAGAAGCTGGCCAACTACCATTTCTGGTTCGCCACCCTGGGCATCCTCTTCTATGTGGTTCCCATGTACATCGGGGGCATCATGCAAAGCCTGATGTGGAAAGAGTTCACACCGGAAGGCGTGCTGCGGTATCCCAACTTCCTGCAGACCGTGACCCAGATCGTTCCCATGTACGCCCTGAGGGCGGTGGGAGGCAGCTTGTACATCATCGGTGCCCTGTTCGCCGTGGTGAACCTATGGAAGACCGCCAAATCGGGCACCTTCCAGGCCGAGGACGCCGATTCGGCGCCGGCCCGCGTGGTACACACCACCGAAGACACCACCCAGCCCTTCCACCGCCGGTTGGAAGGCAAACCGGCCCTGTTCACCGTACTCACCGTATTCGCCATACTGGTGGGCGGCATCGTGGAATTCATCCCCACCGCCATGGTCGATTCGAACGTGCCCCGCATCGCCAGCGTGAAACCCTACACGCCCCTCGAGCTGGCCGGCCGCGACATCTACATCTCCGAAGGCTGCAACAACTGCCATTCGCAGATGATCCGGCCGTTCCGCAGCGAAACCGAGCGCTACGGCGACTACTCCAAAGCCGGCGAATTCGTGTACGACCGCCCGCATCTGTGGGGTAGCAAGCGCACCGGCCCCGACCTGCACCGCACCGGGGGCAAATACCCCGACAGTTGGCATTACCTGCACATGCGCGACCCCAACAGCACCTCGCCCGGTTCGGTGATGCCGTCTTACCCGTGGATGTACACGCGAGACACCGATTTCGCCTCGCTACCGGCCAAGCTGGACGCCCTGCGCTACCTCGGCACGCCGTACGACGAGTTCGCCACCGGCGACGAGGCCATCGCCCATGCCAAGGCCCAGGCGGCTGGCATCGCCGATGCGCTCAAGGCCCAGGGTTTCGCCGATGCGGACCCCGACCGCCAGATCATCGCCATGATCGCCTACCTGCAACGCCTCGGCGCCGACATCCGACGGGCGTCCCAAGTACCTGCCAAATAACCGCATCATGTACAAGAACATCCTCAATTCGATCCAAGATGTGGAGTGGTATGCCGTGGTGGGCCTGCTCCTCTTCATCACCTTCTTTACCGCCATGCTGTGGCGCACCTGGCGCATGGACCGGGCCGAAATCGACCAGGTCAGCCGCTTACCCCTCAACGACACCGATCCGGAGGCCCAGCCATGAGTTCCGACATCTACGACGACGAGAAGGACGTCCTCCTCGACCACGAATACGACGGCATCCGGGAGCTCGGCAACCCCATGCCCCGCTGGTGGGTGCTCGGGTTCTGGTTCACCATCGTCTTCGGGCTGGCCTACCTGGCTCATTACCACGTGCTGGGCACGGGTCCCAGCGATGTGGAAGAGTATCTGGCTGAAATGGACGCCGCCCGGGCACCGACCGGTGGCCCCGAGCAACCCGGAACGACTGAACCGGCCGCACCCGTGCAACTGGTATTCCTGACCGACCAGGCCAGCCTGGACAAAGGAAAAACCCTGTACGGCGGCATCTGTTTCGCCTGCCACGGCGCCAACGGCGAAGGCTTGGTGGGGCCCAACCTGACCGACGCCTTCGCGGTGGCCGGGTGCGATATCGAAAGCATGGTCACCAGCATCCGCAAGGGGTTCCCTGAAAAGGGCATGCCCGCATTCGGCGGCGGCGGACCCATGAACGACCAGCAGCTCGTGGAATTGGCCAGCTACCTGCATTCGCTGCAGGGCAGCAATCCGGCCAATGCCAAACCCATCGACCCCGCGCGGGAACTACCTTGTCCCTGACATGAAAACCGACTCCCTGAACCGGCCCATCACCGAGGATTCCGAGCTCTTCCGCGACCGGATCCGCTCCATCTCGGATGATGGTGGCCGGAACTGGGTCTATGCCAAGCTGCCGGCCGGCTTCTGGAACAGAGCCCGCACGGTGGTGGCGTGGATCCTGCTGGGATTCTTCTTCACCGCGCCCTTCATCCGCATCAACGGGCATCCCCTGTTGCAGCTCGACATCATCAACCGTTCCTTCATCGTGGGTGGCATGGTGTTCTGGCCGGCCGACTTCCACCTGCTGGT
>JANJTJ010000005.1 GCA_024711145.1 Balneolales bacterium | reverse complement strand
CCGTCGGACGGGGTGGATGAGCTGAGCGTGAGGGTTTGGGCCAGTACGGCAGCGGGGGTCAGCAAACCGGCCAGCACCAGAAGTAGTGTCCGGATGTTCATGACGCCTCCAAAGAAGACGGTTCCGTGCGTGCCGCCGCCGATTGCGGCGTATTCGCACACCCTCAATGTGCGCTGCTCAGGCTGGGCAGAGGTTGTCCGAAACCGGACGGATTTTGCTTAGCGAACGGATGCGGTCTTCCTCCCGGTCGGCCGCCGCCGCCAACGATGCCAGATTCTCATCGGCAAAGGGGGTCTCGGTTGCCAAAGCCCGGCATGTGGCGATGCCTTCGAGCAGGTTGGCCACCACCTTGTCCAGGTAGGCGGTTTGCTTGGTATCGGCCGGGTCCAGGTCCCGCACCAGGGTTTCCAGGTAGTCCACGTTCAGTTTCAACTCTTTGGCGAACATATGGGGCCGGTCGGCGGGGGTGAGGCGGTCGCCTCGGCCGTAGATATGGTCTACCATCTGTTCCAAGGTGTAGGGGCCCGCGAAATAGGCCAGGTTGGGGCCGGGGCAGATGGCTTGCGGACCCTGCGATTCCTTCACGATGCCCAATGCGATAAGGCTGCTGTTGCCCAGGTGGTCGCATAGGCATTGTTTGGCGAGCACGTCGGCCCGGCGCCGCTGTTTGATGGGTTCGGGTGCGTCGGAAGCGTCGATCTGGGCCAGTTTGAGGCCCATGTACTCGCTGGATGCCGTGCAGATGGCTTCTTCGGTGAATTCGGTGTTCGATTTGAGGAAGCCTTTGGGGCAGGGCGAACCGGGTTTGCCTTTGGCCTCGCGTTCGGCGTGCCACTGTTCCGAGCCCGAACCCCGCAGGTTGTTGAAGGGAACGCCCAAGGGGCTGGCCTTGCTGAGGTAGAGGTCGTCTTCGCCGGCTTCAACCAGGCGGCGCAGGGTGGGATCGTCCACACAGGTGGCTTCGGGAACCAGCAGGAAGGGGCTCCCCCAACCGGTGCGGGATATGCCGTAGGTTTCCCGCAGGCGGTCCGCCTCGCCGCGGGTGCCTATGCCGCCCTGGGCCGTAACCTCGAACGTGGGTGTGGCATCGGGCTGATAGGGTTTTCCCGCCGACACATACCATCCTCGCACCAGCTCCCGGAGTTCGACGCGCAACCCGGTCATCATGTCCCGGAATTCCTCCAGGATCACCGGTAGCAATTTTCCATCCGAATAGAAGGCGTGCCCGCCGCAGTTCAGCCCCGATTCCACCCGGAACTCGCTCACTTCGAGGCCTTTTTTGGCCAGGTATCTGCCCTGGATCATGGCCGAGCGGAAATCGCTCACTTTCAGGATGATGCGTTTCCGGAGGGAGCCGGTGGCATCGCGGTAGAATTCGGGGAAAGCGGCCAGGGCGTTGTACAGGCGGGGGTTGAACCCGGCCGACAACACGACGGCGCCTTCCACTTTGCTGCGCACGAAACCGGCCAGTGCGGCCACGGCGTCGCTGAGGTCGTTGCCGGACTCGAGACGGTCCACTTTCGACATGATGTTCACGTCGATGGAGCCGGGTTTCGGGGGTCGGGCGCCCGCGGAACCGGGCAGGAGGGCTGCGTACCGGGTGGGGTCGGCCTGGGTACCGGCGAATTTCAGAGTCACGATGTCCTGCACCAGGTCCAGATAGGCCGCGATGCGTTTGGCGCGCCCGTCGGGCTCGTTGCGGGGGATTCCGCTGAACGGCAGGCCGAAACGGGCGGCGTAGGCCTTGCGGATGCGTTCCACCAGGAGGTCGTCCACGATGGAGATGACGGAATCGATGCCCAGATGGGCGACCCGGATGGGGGTGTCGATAGTGAACCCCGTACCCATGACGGGGATATGGAAGGTGTGCGCAGATTGGCTCATTACGGAGCTTACCGCGGTTTCGGCAACCGAACCGGACGTTGCTTGCCCGGTTCCCAACAGATGATGCTTACTCGGCCAGGTGCGCCCGGATGATGCGGCGCCAGTCTTCGTAGCTGCGGCCGTTGGAGATCAGGGTTCCGTTGATGAAGAAGGAGGGAACCGAGCGCAGGTTGAGCGCCTGGCCGGCCATGAGGTCGCGGTCTACGGCCGCAGCCACCCGCTCCGACGCGAAATCGGCCCGGAACCGCTCGGCATCCATGCCGAACCGGACGGCCGCGGCGGTGAACCGGGTGAGCGGGTCGCCCGAGGTCCAATCTTCCTGGTCCGACATCAGGTAGTCGTGCATCACGTCGAATCGGCCTTGCAGCCGGGCGGCTTCGGCCGCCTGGGCGGCCGGCCGGGCCAGGGAGTGGTTGGGCAAGGGGAAATGCCGGAACTCGAACCGGATGCGGTCGCCGAACTCGGCCATCAGCCGCTTCACATGAGGATGGTGCCAGGCGCAGGCCGGGCATTGGTAATCGCCGTATTCGACCAGGGTGATGGCGGATTGGGCCCGGGCGGGCACCACGCTTGCCAAAAGCAGAAAAAGTGTCAGCACATGTCGCATGCCGGCATGATACGAAGTGCATTCCATGCACGGAATATGTATACTCAACGCCATGCCCCCCAACGCCATAACCGAGATCGAGCGCCTCCGTCACCTGGACGGCCTGATGCGGTATGTGGTGGAGCACAGCCGCAGCTCGATCGCCATTCTGGACCGGGACCTGAGGTATATCTATGTAAGCCAACGGTTTCTGGATCTGTACCGGGTTACCGACCCCGACATCATCGGCAAGCGGCATTGGGAGGTATTCCCCGACCTGCCCGACAAATTCAAACAGGTGCATCTGAAGGCATTGGCGGGGGAGACCCTGAGCAACGACCAGGAGATCTTTCCCCGTGGCGACGGCCGGGTGGAATTCACCCGTTGGGAATGCCGCCCCTGGTACGACCTGAAGGGCGGTGTGGGCGGCATCATCCTGATCACGGAGGTGATCACCGAGTCGGTGGTGCAGATGAACCGGTTGCGCCAGTTCAACCACATCGTCTCGCACAACCTGCGGTCGCACACGGCCAACCTGATCGGTCTGTTGAATCTGCTGGATGCGGAGGCGCCGGGTTTGGTGGAGCATCCGTATATGGAACTGTTGCGGTCCACCACCACGAGCCTCAATCAGACCATCACCCATCTGAACGAAGTGCTGGATGTGCACCTGGGCCGGCACGAACCGCTATCGCCCTGCCATCCGGCCTCGGCCATCACCCGTGCCCTGGCCGGCGTATCGGCCCAATTGGAGGAATCGGGCATGCAGGTGGACGTGGAGGTGCCCGATACCTTGCAAGTGATGGCGGTGCCGGCGTATCTGGACAGCATCGTGCTGAATCTGATCACGAACGCCCTGAAATACCGCGATCCGCAACGCCCGGCCCGGTTGCGCATCTGGAACGAACCCGCCGACAACGGCCGGGTGGCGCTCCGGTTCGCCGACAACGGCCTGGGCATAGACCTCGGCAAATATGGGAACGACCTGTTCGGGTTGTTCCAGACCTTCCACGACCATCCCGACGCCAAGGGCATGGGGTTGTACATCACCCGCAGCCAGGTGGAGGAAATGGGTGGTGCCATTTCGGTGGATAGCGAACCGGGCCTGGGCTCGGTGTTCGCCGTTATGCTGCCGGTATCTTCGGCTCAGAAAGCGTAAGAGAAACCGGCTCCCAACGCGGAGGCGTTGGCGCTTGCTCCAGACCCGGTTCTGTAGGTCATGACCGTGTATCCGGCATATACCCAGCGCCAGCCGGCGGTGAACCGGGCCCCTACCGAGGGGTCGAATGCCACATCGGGCATGAAGCCGTCTCCGTCCAGGGTGGTGCCGAAATGGGCCACGGGCCCCAAGCCGATGTGGATGTCGGGCGTGAGGAACCTGACCGCGTGGCCTTCGAGCACGAAGCGGGTCATTTTGATGTCCGCATTCTCCGCCGCCGTAGTGGCGAACTTGTAGCCGAAGGTGCCCCGGAAGGCATAGCGGCCGTCGCGGGTCCGGAGTTGTCGTCCGAAGGAGAGCGTGCCTCCTTGGCCGGCCTTGAGTTCCTGGGTGGAGCCGTCGGTGAACAGCAATTCGGCCACGGTGTCTCCCCCGTATTCCAGATCGAGGGTGGCCACCCAGGTGGCTTGGGCGGTGAGGGCTGCCGGAAGCAGTGCAAGCGCCGCGCTGGCGGCCAGAACGAAGGTTCGCATAAGCAAGAAAGCCCGCATGAGGCGGGCTTTCGAGTGGGACCGGAGGGAATCGAACCCCCGACACGTAGATCTTCAGTCTACTGCTCTACCAACTGAGCTACAGTCCCGAGCGGCCCCAAATATACGAAGCTTCAAGCCTGCACCAAATCCGGAACGATAGCGGTTTGACAAGCCGGAGGCGGCCTCTATATTCGGACCACTTCTTCACATGAGAAGAGCGGGTGATCGGTCTGACCGCCGGTTGCTCCTTCAATGGGTATCAAAAAAACAGTACGCACATGCCATTCCGTTGGGTCCTCGCCCGACCGGAAGACGGCGAAGCCGTGGAGCGCCTCACAGCGGAGCTCCGCGTGCCCACCGCCATCGCCCGGTTGTTGTCATTGCGGGGCATCACCTCGTTCGACAGGGCGGCATCATTTTTCCGCCCTGAGCTGACCAAGCTCCATCCGCCGGCCGGTCTCAAAGACATGGACCGTGCCGTGGATCGTTTGGTACGTGCCATCCACGACCGGGAGCGGGTGTTGGTCTATGGCGATTACGATGTGGATGGCACCACCGCGACCGCCATCATGTACCTCTTCCTGAAGAAGATGAAGGTGGATGTGCATTATTACATCCCCAGCCGGCACAAAGAGGGGTATGGCATTTCGGAAGACGGATTGAAGTCGGCCATCGAGATGGGGGCCAAGCTGATCGTATCGGTCGACTGCGGCATCACCGCGGTGGAAGAGGCCGCCTATGTGAAAGCCAAGGGCATGGACCTGATCATTTGCGACCATCATGTGGCCGGCGACACCCTGCCCGACGCGGTGGCCGTGCTGGACCCCAAGCGACCCGATTGCACCTATCCGTTCGATGGGTTGTCGGGTGCGGGAGTCGGTTACAAGTTGGTGCAGGCCACCTTGGATCGGTTGGGCTTGCCCGCCGACGAGGCCTACGAATATCTGGACCTGGTGGCGGTCTCCATCGCGTCCGACATCGTACCCATCATCGACGAGAACCGGATCCTGATGCGGGAAGGGCTCAGGCGGCTCAACGAAAACCCCAGGGTCGGCATACGGGCCCTGTTGGAGCTCATCCGCATGGAGCCGGGCAAAATCTCCACCAATCATATCGTGTTCTCGCTGGGGCCGCGCATCAATGCGGCGGGCCGCATGGGCGAGGCCGACAAAGCCGTGCAGCTGCTCATCGCCGAAAGCGAGGAGGAAGCCAAAGCAGCGGCGGCCGAGCTGGAAAAAGTGAATATGGACCGGCGCGACATCGACAAGAAGACCTTGGAGTCGGCGCAGCGGAAGATCGAAACCGAGATCGACCTGGACACCACGGCCTGCATGGTGCTGCACGAGCCGGATTGGCACCTGGGGGTGATCGGCATCGTGGCGTCGCGGCTGGTGGACCAGCATTGCCGGCCGGTAGTGATGTTGAGCACGGTGGATGGCAAGATCAAGGGGTCGGCGCGGAGCATCCGGGGTTTCAACATCTACGATGCCCTCAAACAATGCGAAGACCTGCTGCTGCAGTTCGGGGGGCATGAGTTCGCGGCCGGGCTTACCATGAGTACCGAGGTATTGCCCGAGTTCCGGCGCCGGCTGTGCGCCATCTCCACCGATTGCCTGTGCCAGGAGCAGTTCGAGCCGGAAATCCGCATCGATGCTCCCATCCGGTTGTCCGAGATCGACGCCAGATTCTGGAATCTGCTCAACCAGTTCGAGCCGTTCGGCCCGTGCAACCCGAAACCCGTGTTCGCCAGCGACAACGTACAGGTGGTGGGTGCGCCCACCATCGTGGGAAAACAGGGCCATCTGAAGCTGAAATTCACCCAGGAGGGGTCGGAATACGCGTTCGACGCCATCGGGTTCAAGATGCACGACCAGCTGGCCCGGCTGCGCGAGCACGGCGGCCGTCCGGTTTCCATCGCCTTCACACTCGAAGAGAATTGCTGGACCGACCGGTTCAAGACCGAGCACAGGGAGTTGCAATTGCAGCTCAAGGATATCCGGTACGAGGCGACCGATGCGGTCCTTGTCTGACCGGCCGGTAGTCAGCATCCAGGGGCAACCGGGCAGTTTCCACCACCTGGTAGCCACCCGGTTGTTCGGAACGGAGGTGGAATGCCGGTACAGGGCCACCTTCGCCGAAGTGATGGCCGATGCGCACGGAGGTGGGGCCGACGTGGGCGTGATGGCCATCGAGAACTCCATCGCCGGCAGCCTCACGTACAATTACGACCTGTTGGACCGGTATCCGGTGCCCATCGTGGGTGAGGTGGTGTTGCCCATCGCCCAGCACCTGATCGCGGCGCCGGGCGTGCGCGAAACGGATCTGGTGGAAATCCGCTCGCATCCCATGGCCATCGAACAATGCCGGGCCTATCTGAACACGCATCCCGAATGGCGGGTGGTGGAACAGGAAGACACCGCCGGGTCGGTGCGCGACCTGCGCGATTCGGGTCGGCGGGATGTGGGGGCCATCTCCAGCGCCTGGTCGGCCACCCTGTACGGCATGGAGATCCTCCGGCCCGACATCCAGACCGATCCGGCCAATTTCACCCGGTTCTGGGTACTCACCCACCGCAGGTTGCCCCAGGCCTTGGCTCACCCGCCCACCCGGGCCAGCTTCCGATTCACCGTGCCCAACCGGCCGGGAGCCCTGCTAGCGGTGTTGCGCGTGTTCGAAGCCGCCGGCGTGAACCTGACCAAGCTGGAAAGCCGGCCCAAGCCGGGGAGTCCCTGGCACTACCGGTTCTATTGCGATGCCGTGTGCGACCCGCTGGCGCATGCGGGGTTGCCGGCGGCGTTGGCGGCCGTTTGCGAAGAAACGCACCTGCTGGGTTGGTACCCCGACCTGAGCGGATAACGCCCGGTTCCGTATATTCGGCCCTCTGCAACCCATTGAACATCCCCGATATGAAATTCCGCGTTTCCAGTGGTGAATTGGTGAAAGGATTGGCCGCTGTGGCCGGTGCCGTTCCTTCCAAAGCCACGCTTCCCATCCTCGAGATGGTGCTCATCGAAAGCGAGAACGGCAGACTCCGGCTCTGCGCCACCGATCTGGAAGTCTCCATCATCGAATTCGTCGATGCGGAGATCGAGAAAGAAGGTGCCGTGGCCGTGCCGGCCCGCCGCCTGCTGGAAACCCTGCGCCAATTGCCCGACATCCCGGTCCTGTTCGAAACCGACGACCGGAGCATGGTCAAGTTCAAGACCGACAAGGGCACCTACAAGTTGGCCGGCGAAAAAGCCGCCGATTATCCCAGCATCCCGGACCTGGGCGAAGGCATGCAGATCAAGGCGCCCCGGGCTTCGCTCTTGCGCGCCATCGCCAAAACCAGCTTCGCGGTATCGGGCGACGACCTCCGCCCGGCCATGATGGGCGTGTACTTCCAGATCGGCAAGGAAGAGAGCAAGATCGTGGCCACCGACGGCCACCGGCTGGTCCGTTTGGTGAAACACGACATCGTGGCGGCCAATGCGGTCAATTTCATCGTACCGGAAAAGGCCCTGAACCTGGTCATGAAGGCCATGCACCACGACCAATGCGAGATGACGGTCGGCCGCGACCACGCCCGTTTCCTGAGTGGAAACACCAGTGTGATCACCCGCCTCATCAACGAAACCTATCCGAATTACGAGTCGGTCATTCCTCGCGAGAACGACAAGGAAATGAAGGTGAGCCGCGACCAGATGCTGGCCACCGTGAAACGGGTATCCATTTTCTCGAGCTCGGCCACCAAGCAGGTGCGCCTGTCCCTGAAAGCCGGCGAGTTGCAGATCAGCGCCGAAGACCTGGACATGAGCAGCGAGGCGAAAGAATCGATCGCGTGCGAGTACGACGCCCCCGACATGGAGATCGGCTTCAACGCCCGCTACCTGACCGATGTGCTGAGCAACATCGACGATCCCGAGGTGGTGTTCGAGTTTTCGACACCGAACCGGGCCGGCATCGTCCGTCCTTCCATGCAGGAAGACCAAGAGGACATGCTGATGTTGGTGATGCCGGTGATGCTGAACACCTATTCCTGATCCTGCGCCCATGGCGCGTCCCGCCATCCTGACGTTGACGACGGATTTCGGGTATCGCGACCACTACGTGAGCGTGCTCAAGGCCGTGATCCTCGGGATCAACCCGGATGCCCGCATCGTGGACGTATCCCACGAGATTCCGCCCCAGGACATCATGGCCGCGGCATGGGTAACCCGCCAATCCGCGTTCCACTTCCCGTCCGGAACGGTGCATTGCGTGGTGGTGGACCCCGGCGTGGGCACGGCCCGCAAACCCGTGGCCGTCCGCATCCGCGACCAGGTCTTCGTAGGCCCCGACAACGGCCTGTTCACGCTCGTGGCCGACGAAGAGCCCTATGAGGCGTTCGAGCTGGGCAACACCAGTTTTTGGGGAACCAGCCGCAGCCACACCTTCCACGGCCGCGACATCTTCGCGCCGGTGGCCTGCCATCTGTCCATGGGGGTGCCCTTGGAGGAAATGGGGCCCCGGGTATCCGAATTGGCGGTGTACCGCTGGGCCCGGCCTGTGGCCGACCACAAAGGCATACAGGGGTGGGTGGTCCACATCGACCGCTACGGGAACCTCATCACCAACATCCCGAAAGACCTGCTCCGCAAACACCGAGGCCCGCGGAAGATGAAGATCTATGCGGGCAGCGCCATCCTGAAGGATATGGTGGATACCTATGCGGAAGTACCGGTAGGGGAGCCGGCCGCCTACATCGGCAGTTCCGGGTATCTGGAGGTCGGCATACACAACGGAAACGCCGAAACGCTGCTCGGCGTGTACAAAGGGGCACCCATCAGCATCGTATTCCAAACCCCATGATCGAACTCCGTTCACCCGCCGACGAATCCACCCGCATCCGCATCCCTACCGATGCGGCCCGGCTTGCCAAGGCCTTCAACGGCACCGTAGCCGGTTCGGCCGGCGACGAATATCCCATCCGCAACCACATCATCGGCATGTTGGGCGAGCAGGCGCCCAAGGCCAGTCTGGCCCAGGCCACCAATCACCTGGGCATAACCGCCAGCGCCTACGAAGACCTTTGGCGGGTGCGTTCCATCGGGTTGTTGTCCGGTCAGGATTTCTCGCTCGATGAGGAAAGGGCCCGGCTGAAGGAGTGGTTGCCCCTGCAACCGGGGCAGGTGGTGCTGGATCTGGGCTGTTCGACGGCCGTCTATGCGCGGACCCTGGCGCAAGCCCAGCCGGAAGCCCGTGTGGTGGCCGTCGATTTTTCGCTGGCCATGCTCAATCAGGCCCGGACCAAGGCCCGGGCCGAGGGCACCGACCTGTACCTGCTGCATGCCGATTGCGAAAAACTGCCGTTCTTCCCGGCCTCGGTAGATGCCGCGGCCTGCGGCGGCACCCTCAACGAATTCCGCGACCCGGCCCGGGTACTGTACGAAACCCGCCGTGTGCTCAAATCGGGTGCGCCCCTGTTCATGATGTATCTGACAAAGGCGGAAACCTGGGCCGGTCGGTTGGCCCAAGCGGCCACGCGGGTAGGCGGGGTCGATTTCCGCCCCAGGAGCGAGTGGGAGGCGTTGTTCGAGCGGGCGGGCTTCCGCATCGAGAAACGGGCCGAGTCGGGAATCGTGGCATTCGCCCTGCTCCGCGCGGAGTGATCGATGCCCTATTTTGCGGCATGCGGATCGTACGGATTTTGACGGCAGTGCTCTGGATCGGAAGTACCGGGTGCTCCCTGGTCTCCACCGGCCAGGACGGCATCGATATCGTGCCGGAATTGGCCGAATATGTACCTGAGGACATCGCCGTGGTCGAAATCCGGAATCATTCGGATCGCACGGTCTATCTGAAACGCTGCACGGCCATCTTTCCGGAATATGAGGTGAGACGGGTGGCGGCCGACGGCACCCTGGAACCCGGCTATGCTCCCGCATGCAGCGGAGACCGGCCATCGATACGCATCCTGCCCGAAACCGCCGTGGTCACCCAGCTCCGCATACGCGCCTTGGCCGGCCGGGGGCAATCGGTGGTGGGTTCCTACCGCATCGATATGGGGCTCTACCACGACGAAGCGGCCGTTTCCATGCCGGTTCCGGAAGGGGCCGCCCGCAGCCGGGTCATCCGGTTGGTGGAAACCCGCACTCCCTGAGCGCATATAAGCGCACCCATCACCAATCCAGGAAAAATTATGCGCACCTCCCGCTTCGTGCTGGCCGCCATGTCGTTGGCGGCAGCAACCTCGCTCCAGGCCCAATCGCTCGACATCGGCCCGGGCAAAATCGGCGTCAGTATCGGTAACAGTGCCGAATGGTCCGGCATCCGCTTGAACTTCCGCGATGACCAGGTCCGAAGGGTCCGCGGGGTGAACATCACGCTGTGGTCGCCTATCGAAAATACCGCGGATGTGAGCGGCATCCTGATCGGCCTGCCCAGCGGCGGTGCCCGGCGGTTTTCCGGCATGGCGGTCGGTTTGGCCGGTATCGAAGTGGAAGATGACGCCAGCGGCATGCTGATCGGCGGCCTGGGTGCCGGTGCCGGTGGCGACATATCCGGAATCGCCGTAGGCGGCTTGGGCGTCGGAACGGGCGGCAATGTGAGCGGTGTAGCGGTCGGCGGACTCGGCATGGGCACCGGTGGCGACATCACCGGGTTGGCCTTCGGCGGGTTGGGCATGGGCGCCGGCGGCGACGTGCGGGGTATCGCCTTCGGCGGGCTCGGTATCGGCAGCGGTGGCGACGTCTTCGGCGCGCATGCCTCCTTTCTGGCGGTAGCCGGTGGCGAATCGGTGCGAGGTATCGGTCTCGCCGGCCTGGCCATCGCCAGCGGCCAGAACATCACCGGTGTGCATGCGGCCGGCTTGGCCGTAGCCAGCGGCAACGACATTTCCGGTATCAATTTCGGCGGAGTGGCCGTCGCCGCCGGCGACGACATCAGGGGTCTGAACGTATCGCTGGGTGCGGTCGCAGCGGGCAATTCGGTAAGCGGCGTTACGGTGGCTACCCACATCCGCACCGAGGACCTGCGCTATCTCGCCCTCTCGCCCGGGCTTACCCGCGTTACGCCCGGCGGTAGCCTGCGGGGGGTTTCGGTAGCCGGGTACCACGAAGTGAAAGGCCATTCGCGCGGTGCCATGATCGGCGTGGTCAACTACACCCGCACGCTGCGCGGCATCCAATTCGGTCTGATCAACGTGGTAGCCGACAATCCGCCACCCTTCAGAATACTTCCCCTCTTCAACTGGGGGCATTGATTTAACAACCCCGGCACTCCGCCGGGGTTTTTTTTTACATATGGGGTCGGGGTGCCTATATTCGTTCGGTCAGGACCCCCTCGCTTGTGCCCCAACACCCAGTCATCCGGTCAACCGATCTCCGCGTCGCATGGCGTGTCATCCTCAAAGATGGCATCCATTCCGCACAAACCGTACTCGGTTTGGGGGTGGCCATTGCCGGTGCATTGTTGGTGGGGTTGTTCCTGCTGGATGAGTTCGCGCACGACCGCGCGCATCCGGGGTATGGGCAAACCTGGCGCATCACCCAGATTCCGGTCGCACAAGGGCTGAACAAACCCACGGCGTCCACGCCCATTCCGCTTCACGACCAATTGGAAAGCGCGCTGGGGTCGGATCTGCTGGCCTCCACGCGCATCTTCAATCTGCAGGCCGAACGCCTCCATCTGTTCGATGAGGAACGCGATGCCCGGTTCACGGAAACCCGGATGGTATTCGCCGACCCGGGATTCTTCCGCATCTTCCAGGGCGATGCCCTCGCCGGAGATCCGTTTACGGCCCTCGACGCCCCCAATTCGGTGGTGGTCAGCCGTTCCACCGCTACCCGCTGGTTCGGAACCGAAGATGCCTTGGGACGGAGCATCCGGTTCGAGGGACGTTTCGCGCTCACGGTAACGGCCGTCATAGAAGATCCGGACCCGCGCTCGCATGTGTGGTACGATGCCGTTGCGAGCATGTCGAGCCTGAACGCGTTTTTTGTAGGCGGCTTGCCGGATAACTGGACCTGGAATCCGGTATGGACCTACATCCTGCTGGATGAGGCGCCCGGAGCGGAGGATCGGGCCGCGTCGGCCGTCGGGCGCATCGGGCGGGAACGGTTGCCCGATCCCTTGAACCGGGAAATCGAATTCCGGCTTCAGCCCATGGCCGACATCTGGCTGAAGTCGGAACTGGAGGGGGAGATCAGGCCGGTGGGCAAGTGGTCCACCGTGGTCGTATTCCTGATTCTGGGGCTGGGGTTGCTGCTGATCGCCTGCCTGAACACGGTGAACATGGCGGTGGCGCGATCCTCGCGGCGCGTGAAGGAAACCACCATGCGGAAGGTGCTGGGTGCGGATACCGCCCAGGTGGTGGCGCGCTTCATGGTGGAGAACGCCCTGCTTACGGCCATGGCGGGGGTGCTGGCGGTGCTTGCGGGAGCCTTGGCCCTGCCCGCGTTCGGCGGTTTGGCCGGCAAAAGCTTCCGGCCCGATGCCTTGCTCTCGCTACCGGCCCTGGGTCTGGTGGCCATCATCCTGGTGGTGGTCGTGTTGCTGTCGGGTCTGTATCCGGCGCGGCAAGCGGTTTCGGCAAAGCCGGTGGGCAGGCGGGGCACCGGAATCCGGCGCATCATACTGGGTGCCCAATTCGTGCTGGCCTCGGTATTGATGGTGGGCGTATGGACGGTTTCGCATCAACTGCATCATCTTCAGACCAAACCGTTGGGCTTCGACCGGGAATCGGTATGGGTATTGCCGGTAACCAACACCCGGTTGGCATTTTTCTTTGAGACCTTCCGCGAGCGGGCGCTCACCCATCCCGATGTGGAAGCCGTGGCCCTGGTGGGCGACGTGTTCGGCACGGGATACCAGCAATTCGATTACACCGTGGAGCGCACGGAGGAAGCCGGAGCCCTCACAAGGTCGTTCCAATTCGTGACACCCGGTTTCGATCGGGTGTTCGGTTTGCGGGTGGTGGCCGGGCGGGCGTTTTCCGACACCCTGCTGACCGACGTCCGTGCTTCGGTCATGATGAACGAAGCCATGACACGGGCGCTGGGTTATGCCACACCGGCCGAGGCCGTTGGCAGTTGGGTGCGGCGCGACGATTTCCTGTTCACCGTGGTGGGTGTGGTGAACGACCATCAGTCCACCCGATTGCACCTGCCCATCGAACCGCTCATGTTCGAAATACCCAAAGTGCAGCCGGTGCAAGGCCGGTACATCCACATCCGGCTGAAGGATGGAGATCCGGCCGCGGCGTTGGCGCATCTGGAATCCATCCATGGCGAATTGGACCGTACGCGGCAATTCGATCCCTTTCCCTTGGCCGACCGCATCGCCGAGCAGTATCGGGCCGAGCGCCATCTGGCGGCGAGCACCCGCTTTTTCGCCTTGTTGGCGGTATTGGTGGCGGCTTTCGGGCTCTTCTCCCTGGCCAGCTACCTGATCGCCCTGCGTACGAAAGCCATAGGTATCCGGAAAGTGCTGGGTGCCGGAATCTGGCGCATCTGGGCGGATTTGAACCGGGAGTTCACCTGGACGGTGGCCGTGGCCATAGCTATCGGCATGCCGATCGGGTGGTGGGGTGCCGGCGAGTGGTTGGCCGGTTTCGCCAACCGTTCGGAACCGGGTTGGGCCATGTGGATCGGCATACCGGTATTTCTGATGGCCGTAGCCTGGGCTTCGTCGGCCTGGCAGACCTACCGGGCCGCAGGTCGGAATCTGGTGGAGACCCTCCGGTATGAATAAAACGGAATCCGTCACACGGATTCGGCCATCCGTCACTTTTCGGAAAACATGGGGGTACCTGGGCGTAGGGATGCGGACAACCCGCTTCCACAATCCATCTCAGGAGCTTCACCATGACAATCGGCATTCTTCTCACCACACTCGCACTGAATCTGTTCACCGCCCACGCATCGAGTTTCGATCCGGTATCGGGTGGTCGATTGATCCAGGCCGCCAAAGCCGGCGATCTGGAGACCGTACACTTCCTGGTACAGCAAGGCGCCGACGTGAATGCGCAAGACGAAACCGGTTTCACGCCGTTGATGCATGCGGCCCGCACGGGCGACAGCTCCATCCTGGCGCTGCTGATCGACCGGGGTGCCGAAGTGAACGCCCAGAACAACGCCGGAGCCACGGCCTTGTTCGTTGCCGCCAAATACGGCCACACGCATGTGGTACGCCGGCTGATCGAATCGGGAGCCGATGTGAACATCCGCAACCGGGAAGGCCAGTCGGCCCTCACGCTGGCCCGTGCCTACAAACAGACCGCCACGGTGCGCGCCCTACGCGCAGCCGGAGCCACGTACTGATCCATCCGATCGTTCGGAAGCGCAAAAGCCCGTCCGGGATATTCCCGGCGGGCTTTTTTAGTGTCCGGATTCCCGATATTCGTCCCCATGGATCGTAAACTCGAAAAGAAGGCCTTCACCCCGCAGCGGGCCATGGTTGCCGTTGCGGCACTGCTGCTGGTCCTGTTCTTCATCTATCAGGTCTTTTTCGCCGACAACAGCGGCTCGCTCACCGTCAAGGCCGACCGCCTCACCATTTCCGAAGCCCAAGTAGCTCCGTTCATGGAATTCATCCTGGTGAACGGGTCCGTCATTCCCATCCGCACCATCTATCTGGATGCGGTGGAAGGCGGCCGCGTGGAGCGGATCCTGATGGAAGGCGGCGAATTGGTCGAACGGGGAGACACCATCCTGGTGATGGCCAACAACAACCTGCAGTTGGATGTGCTGAATCGGGAAACCCAGATCCTCGAGCAGATCAACAACCTGCAGAACACCCGGTTGGCCCTGCAGCAGGAGCGGTTGAGTTTGCGGACCCGCCTGTTGGAAGCCCAAACCAACCTGGCCCAACGCGAGCGCGAGTACCGCCGCGACCAGGAATTGTACGATCGGGAGTTGGTGGCCCGCCACGTATATGAGGAATCGAAACTGAGGTATGAGGAGGAGGTCCGTCGCCGCACGTTGCTGTCGGAGCAGGCCGCGTTGGATTCCATCTCCACCGAGAACCAACTGCGGCACATCGATTCCTCGATCCGCCGCATGCAGACCAACCTGAACCTGGTGCAACGCAGTATGGATTATCTGGTGCTGCGGGCGCCGGTGGGTGGGCAGCTCACGGCCATCGATGCCGAAATCGGCGAAAGCATGCAGCGGGGGCAGCGCATCGGCCAGATCGATGTGCTGGACGGCTACAAGGTGCGCGCCGGCATAGACGAACATTACATCAGCCGGGTGAAACCGGGGCAATCCGGCGAATTCGAATTCGCCGGCACCACCTCCCGCATGGTCATCTCCAAGATCTATCCGGAAGTGACCGGTGGCCGGTTCGAAGTGGACCTCGAGTTCGACGGCCCCACGCCAGAGGGCATCCGCCGTGGCCAAACGGTGCGCATCCGGTTGGGCTTGGGCGATTTGGACCAGGCCCTGCTCGTACCCCGTGGCGGATTCTTCCAACAGACCGGCGGAAACTGGGTGTTCGTACTCGACCCCGACGGCCGCACCGCCCGCCGCCGCGACATCCGCATCGGCCGGCAGAACCCCCAGTTCTTCGAAGTGCTGGAGGGATTGGAACCCGGCGACCGGGTCATCACCTCCAGTTATGAAGCTTACGGCGACCGCCGAACCCTCACCCTGCAAACGCCATGATCCGAACGGTCAATCTCAAAAAGCTCTACACTACCGAGGAGGTCGAAACCACGGCCCTCAACAACGTGAACCTGGAAATCCGCGCCGGCGAATTCGTGGCGGTGATGGGCCCTTCGGGGTGCGGCAAGTCCACCTTGTTGAACATCGTCGGGCTGCTGGACAACCCCAGTTCGGGCGAATACTGGTTCCTGGACCAGGAAATCTCCAAAATGAACGAGCGCCAGCGGGCCGCCATCCGCAAGCAGCATATCGGATTCGTGTTCCAGAGCTTCAACCTGATCGACGAGCTCACCGTGTTCGAAAACATCGAACTGCCGCTCGTGTACCAGGGTGTGGGCGCCGCCGACCGCAAGAAACGGGTGATGGACACCATGGAGCATATGAAGATCGCGCACCGGGCGTCGCATTTCCCCCAGCAGCTTTCGGGCGGGCAGCAGCAGCGGGTGGCCATTTCGCGGGCGGTGGTGGGCAACCAGAAGCTCATCCTGGCCGACGAACCCACCGGCAACCTCGATTCCAAGAACGGCGAGGAGGTCATGAAGCTGTTGACCGGTTTGAATGAAGCCGGAACCACCATCGTGATGGTGACCCACAGCCAGACCGACAGCGCCTATGCCCATCGCATCATCCATCTGTTCGACGGGCACGTGGTGAGCGAGAACCACTCGGAGAAGACCCCCGCCTTGGCGTAAGTTGCCGGCCGCCATGGCCGGACTCTACCTGCACATTCCATTCTGCCGCCAGGCCTGCAGCTACTGTGATTTCTATTTCACCACGCGGCAGGACCTGCGCGAGCCCTTCGTCGATGCCCTGCTGAACGAAATCGGATATCGGGCTGAAACGGGGTTTCCCGGTGCCGCCCTGAGGACCGTGTATTTCGGCGGAGGCACGCCGTCGCGATTGCCGGCGGGGTCGGTGGGGCGCCTATTGGATGCGGTACGAGAGCTGATGGCGCCGGGGCCGTTCGAGGAAGTGACCTTGGAGGCCAATCCGGACGACATCACGCCGGCCGCCCTTTCGGAATGGAAAGCGGCCGGGGTCACCCGCCTGAGTTTGGGTGTGCAGTCGTTCGATGCGGAATTGCTCGGTTTCATGCACCGTGCGCACGATGCGCGCCAGGCCGTCGAAGCCATAACCCGGGTTAAGGAAGCCGGATTCGCCAGTTACACGGTCGATCTCATCTATGGCAATCCGGGCCAGACCGACGCCGTGCTCGAGCGGGATCTGGAGACCTTGCTGGCGTTGGAGCCGCCGCATGTGAGCGCGTACGCGCTCACCGTGGAGCCGCGTACGCGGCTGGGCCGGGCCGTGGAGGCCGGGCGCCTGAAGGCGCCCGACGACACCGTTGCGGCCCGCCACATGGAGCGGGCCGCAACCGTGCTGGCCGGGGCGGGCTTGGCGCGGTACGAGGTATCCAATTTCGCCCGCCCCGGCCACGAGGCCCTGCACAACGCCCGCTATTGGAAGCACGTGCCGTACCTGGGCCTCGGGCCCGGCGCCCATTCGTTCGACGGCCGACGCCGGTGGGAGAATGCGCGCGACCTCCACGCCTACTTGGCGTCGGCCGGCGTCGGCATCGCCTCGGTGCCCGAACACCTCAGCGATTCCCAATTGGCCGAAGAGCGCCTGCTCATGGGTTTCCGCACGCGCGAGGGCATCACCCGCACCGAGCTGGCCGACCGCTACGGCTACCGGTTTTCCCCATCCGCCCAAGCCGCTCTCGACCGTTTCCGTACCGAAGGGTGGCTCGAAGACGACGGCGACCGAATCCGCCTGCTTCCGGCCGGGTTCGCCCTGGCCGACGCCCTCGTGCTACGGCTGGTCTGATTCCAGCCTCACCGAAACACCCCCCGACCAGCGGATGTTGGTGCGGTCCACCCCGATGTAGCGCACCCCGGGAATGGAGGCTTCCTGGTATTGGTAGTTGTAGGCCCGCGTAGTGCGCCATTCGCCGAACAGGGTGAACCGTCCGATTTCGTAGCGGGCATCCACCGCCACCGACAGGTCCACCCAATGCCGCGCGTAGGTGGTGGTGAACAGGGTGTAGTAGAAATCGTTGTTGTGCACGGTGCGCTCCAGCGAAACCCCCACATGGTTGCGGTTGTGGCGCAGCACCAGCCCGCCGAATTGGCTGCCACCGCCCGGACCCAGCCCCGACCCGATGATGCGGCCTTCGTGGGTGTACCCGTGGCGGATGACCGAATGGGTGTACCAGGACGGCGAGAACCGGTACCGGCGCGTGGCGGTGAATTCGAATTGGGTGGCTTCGGCGGTCACCTGCAATTCCAGGCCGTTGCCCAAGTGCTGCCGTTTGCGGGCACCCAGCACGTAAGCCCGGGTATGGTCGGGCGTTTCGAGCAGGTCGGTCGGGCTTTTGGCGGCTTCCTCGCGCCCGTATTCCCCATAGATCTCGACCTGGTCGGCCCGTTGCACATAGCGGAAGAAGACGGAGGCGCGTCGGTCGTAGGTCCCCCGGCTGGTGGGGTCGCGCCGGGTGCCGGCCGGCAGGCGCACATGCGGCTTGAACAGGGGAAACCAGTCGTGCCAGCGTTGCAAGGACCGCGAATAGGCCAGGTCGGTTAAGCCGCCACCTACCGTAAGCCCCGGCACCCAAACCGGCTGCCAGGCCACCACGCCACCCATGAGGATGCGGTGGTCGTCCGGTCGGGGTCGGGCGAAGAACAGGGCGTGGTTGCCGGTGTCCACCGCCCGTGGCGGCAGGTCCGAGTTCTCCAACCGCCCCACCACGTACTGCGCCTCAACCGCTCCGATGGGCGTACCCAACGGCATCCGGGTCTGCAAGCGGCCGTGCAGGAATCCGGCGGCATTATCGGTCATGAGCAGGCTGTTGCGGATGCCGGGCCCCCACCAGAGATTTTCGGTGGAAATACCGGCAGACATGCGCCCCAGATGGACCATCACATGGCTTTGTCCGGGCAATACCCGCCGGGTGGGTCGATACCCCAGGCGTTCGGGCGCATCCACGACATTCAGAACGGTATTGAAATAGGTGCTCCAGAAGAACAATTGGTTGTTCGGGTTCGAATCGCCGGGATAGGTCTGGAACGAATCCAACTCGGCGGTGATGAACTCGGGTTGGATGCGGATGGAGATGCGGCCGTCGTCCACCTGGATTCCGGCGCTCCACAGGGTGCCCAGGCCCGCACCGGGGAGCATGCCTCCGGTATTGGTGGCCGTTCGGAACCGGGATTCATGGATGAAGCGGCTTTCCAAGGGCAACAACCGGTAGGAGGAGGACCCATCCGGCCGCTTGGAGCCGGCATGTCCCATCATGGGGAACAGGGTGAAGGAAGGCCGCAGGGAATCGGTTGCGGCCAGGTCTTCCACCCGGGCCATGCGATGCGCATCGGAACCGACCGGAACGGATTGGCCCACCACCGCCAGGGGCGGCAGCAGGCCAATAATCACGCACAACAGCCGACGCACCTCAGTTCTTCACGGGATAAGGCGGCGGTGGCGGGAGGGTGCCCGGACGTTCCGCCAGTTCCTTCAGGATTTCCTGGATGCCGCGGTTCAACTGTTGGTCGGTGCCGGTAAACTCCAACCAGGGGTCGTTGTCCACCACGATGTCGGGATCCACGCCGTAGCCTTCGATGATCCATTCCCGGCCCTGGATGTCGTACAAGGCCGATTCGGGTTTCTGAAGGGAACCGCCGTCCACGAAGGGAAGCGAACCCCAGATGCCGACCACGCCACCCCAGCTGCGTTTGCCTACCAGTTTGCCCAACCCCGAAGCACGGAACCGGTACGGGAAAATGTCGCCGTCGCTGGCCGAGAACTCGTTCATGAGGGTGATCATGGGCCCTGGCATCACACCGGTCGGGTTGGCGGTGGGTGCGCGGCCACGGGCGCGGGTCATCATGATGGCCTCGCGGCGGAGCCGCTCTATGAGCATGGGCGACACGTTACCGCCGCCGTTGCCCCGCACATCGATGATGAGGGCTTCTTTGGTGAGCTGCGGGTAGTAGTGTTTGATGAACTCGTTGAGGCCGGCCGGCCCCATATCCGGCACATGGATGTAGCCTACGCGGCCGCCCGTGGCGGCGTCCACCCGTCGGATGTTCTCGCGCACCCAGGAGTAGTAGTACAATTGCGCCTCGTTGTCGGTGGGGACCACGGTCACCGCGCGGGCGCCTTGCAACTGGGGCCGGGTGTGGATGCCCAAGACCACCGGTTTGCCGGCGGTTCCTACCAGCGCTTCCTGGATGTTGCGCATTTCGGATACCGGTCGGCCGTTCACCGATACGATGAACTGGCCGGTTTCCACGTTCAGGCCGGGTTCGGTGAGCGGAGAACGGCGGCCCTCCATCCAGTTCTCACCCTCCAGGATGCGGTCTATGCGGTACATGCCGCTGCGGTCGCGGCTCAGTTCGGCACCGAGCAAGCCCATGGGCGTGCGGTCGGGCCGGGGCCAGTCTCCACCACCCACATAGGCGTGGCCGGCATTCAGCTCTCCGATCAGCTCACCCAGGATGTAGGTGAGGTCCGACCGGTGCCGGATGCCCGAAATCCACGGGCGGTAGGCATCGCGGAGGGCGGCCCAATCGTTGCCATGCATGCCGGGATCGTAGAAGAAGTCGCGCATTTGGCGCCAGCTCTCATCATAGATCTGGTACCATTCGGCCCGGCGGTCCAAGTGCATCACGAGACCGTCGGTGGGTACCGTGTTCTCCAGGTTCACGGCGCCCTTGGGCGCATCGATCACACCGTACCGCCCCCGTTGGCTCACGAGCATCTTCTTGCCGTCCCAGGTCCACACGTACCCCGAAATGCTGCCCAAATCGGCTTCTTTTTGGTCTTTCAGGTCATAGGAATGGAAGGTGGGCCGCTCCTGGCCGAACCCGCCGCGCTGGTACCAGACCTTGCCGTCCCGTGCGGAGATGTTCCAATAGTTGCCTGGCGGGGTGTCGAGCACCACCACGCGGTTGCCGATGCCTTCGGGTTGCACGGCCGGCGGTGCGGGTGCCGCCGCGGCTGGGGTTGCGCCGGTTTCGTCGAGTTTGGGCGCGAAGGGCGACGGGGTGGCCGCGTTCAGGGTCACGAAATACACCCGCTCCATGTCCACATAGGCATGGTTCCATTCGGTATTGCTGTACACGGGATTGAAATCGCGGCTGGAAGCGAAGAACAGGTAGAGGCCGTCTTGGCTGAAGGCGGGAGAGTTCGCATCGTACCATTCATCCGTTACGGGCCAGGTTTTTTTCTGGGCTACCGAATACAGCATCACGCGGCCGGGTGCGTTAGTGCGGGGCCAAGTGTAGGCCAGCCACTGGCTGTCGGGCGACCAGCTCAGGTCGGTTACGGTCCAGCTGTCCGATTCGGCGATCTTGGTCACGGTGCCGCTGGTGGCATCCACCAGGTTCAGGGTTTGGCTCCGGTCGGAATAGGTGAGCCATTTGCCGTCGGGCGACCAGCTGATGGAGAACTTGTAACTGCCGTTGGTGCGGGTGAGCTGGCGGCCGGGCGCACTGCCGTCTTGGGCAACCACCCATATCTCGTCGGCACCGGAGGCGTCGCTCAGGTAGGCGATGGTCTTGCCGTCGGGCGACCAGGCCGGCTGGCGGTCGTGCGCGCCGCTGCTGTTGGTCAGGTTGCGGGTGATGCCGCTGCTGGCCGGTACGTTGAAGAGTTCGCCCCGGGCGCTGAAGACCACGCGGGCCCCGTCGGGCGCTACGGTGGCACCGGCAATGCGGTCGGCCACGCCGATGCGGCCGCCCCGGCTGGAGGCGAAGTCCTCACGGATGTACACCGGCACACGGGTGGTCGTGCCGCTGGTGAGGTCGTGCCGCCACAACCAGCCGCCTTGCTCGAAGACGATGGCGTTGTCGCCGAGACTGGGGAATTTGATGTCGAAATCGGTGTATCGGGTGATCTGGCGGGTCTGCTTGGTGCCCAGATCGTAGGCGTAGAGGTTCATCTTCTGCGCTTCGCCCCGGTCCGAGAGGAAATACACGGTATTTCCGTGCCACATGGGGATGATGTCCTGGGCCGGATTCTCCGTCAGGTTGGTGGTGGTTTTCGTGGCCGGATCGAACATCCACACGTCGTCGGCCATGCCGCCCCGGTACCGTTTCCAGGTGCGGAATTCGCGGAACACGCGGTTGTACACGAAGCGCTGGCCATCGGGCGCATAACTGAGGAAGCCGCCGCGGGGCACAGGTACTTGGGTGGGTTGGTCGCCGCCCAGGGGCGCCAGATACAGCTGGCCGATGAAATCGTTGAAGGAACGCATGCGGCTGCGGAATACCACATGCCCGCCGTCGGGCGTCCATCCCATGACCAGGTTGTTGGGACCCATGCGGTCGCTCACGTCGTCACGACCCAGGGTTGCCGTCCAGGTGATGCGGGCGGCATCGCCGCCTTCGGCAGGAATCACATAGACTTCGGTGTTGCCGTCGTACTGGCCCGAAAAGGCGATGGAGCGGCCGTCCGGCGAAAAGCGGGGGAACAGCTCCATGCCTTCGTGGGAGGTGAGGCGCCGTGCCGTACCGCCGGTCGCATCAACCCGGTACAGGTCGCCGGCATAGCTGAATACGATGGCGTTCCCGTGCGTGGTGGGGAACCGCATCACCCGGGCTTCGTCGGCCGACGGTGCCTGGGCGTGCAACGAATGGGCGGCCAGGCCCAACAGGCCGGCCGTCAGTATGGGTAGGTAGGATTTTCGCATGGGCGGAATGTACAAGCTTCCGCCATGTTCAGAAGTACACTTGGACTTGCGCGGTGACGAGATGGCCCGGTTCGATGCCCGATCGCGAATCGCCCTGATAGGACCATGCCAGGGAGATGCGGTTGTGATGGAAGGGTGCCTGGATGCCCAGCCGTTCCGAGAAGCTCCAACTGCCGCCCGCCGCCAGGTAGGTCTGCGTGGCGTTGGCGTCCTGCCGTTCCAGACGCCCGAACAATTCCAGATCGTCGCGCACCAGGAAGGCCCCCATCAGACTGATCCCGTTGATGGTTCCGGTAGGCCCGCCCGCCAGAGCCCGATCATCCACATACCGGATGCCGATGTAGTCGAATTTGATGCGGAAGGGTTGGGAGCCCGGCAAGGCGCCGTAGTAGGCATGTACCGCCTGGTCGAAAAAGGGTGTCCCGTTGAAACGGGTGGCATCGTAACCGGAATAGGCGCCGAATTCCCAACCAGTCATGTTTCCGGGAGTCCATTTCCAAGCCAATGCCAACGCCTGCCCCAGATTATCCACTCCGCTGGTTTCGGAACCGTCACTGATGCCCGCGCGATAGTTGCGTGCCGCCGATCCGTTACCGCTGTGCGCGAACACCTGCAGGGTATGGTCGGCCAGCTGGTACTGGTACTCGAGGCCGTAACTGCGACCGTCGGCCCCGCGGGTAGTAGAAGCCCATTGCTCGGCGATAGCGGCCCGGTCGGTCACGTCCAGTTCATGCACCAGGGTGCCGCCGAAGGCGCGGGGTTGCGCACCCAGGAACCGACCCATGCGCAGGGTGGCTTTTTCGCTTAAATCGTGGTCCAGACGGGCGTCGATCAAGGTTTCGCCGATTCCGGATCCTTCAAGCTGGAAAAAGACCCGTGTGCCCGGCATCACGGTGGTGGTCATGCGGATGCGTGCCCGGCGCACGCCGAACCCCAGGCGTTGGTCGGCATCCGCGCCGGTCGGGGTCACATCCTGGCCCAGGGTGTAACGTGTGTGGACCAAACCACCCCAGGTGATGGTGGGTTGTGCGGCGGTTTCCGTGGTGGCCAGGGCTGCCAGCCCGGCGGCGAGAAGAATAGGATGAAGTTTCATAGGGGTAAAAAGTAGTAAGGAGTTCACCTGCGGAAACGGACACTTCCGATCAGGTCATTTAGATTAATTGTTATGAAATATCTCGTGCTTCTTTTGTTCCTGGCGTTTCCCGCCTCGGTATCGGCCCAGGCCGATACCCCCGCCCCGATCCGCGAATGGTCCGTACCCTTCGCCGATTCCCGGCCCCGCGATCCCTATGTGGCACCCGACGGCCGCATCTTCTTCGTGGGGCAGCGCGGGCATTACATGGCCCGCCTCGACCCCGCCACCGGCGACATCGTGCGCTGGGACCTGCCCGAAGGCGCCGGTCCTCACAACGTGATCGTGGACCGCGAGGGCATGGCCTGGTATGCCGGCAACCTGAAAGCCCATATCGGCCGCCTCAACCCGACCGACGGCTCCATCCAGCAGTTTCCGATGAATCGGGATGGCGCCCGCGATCCGCACACGCTGATCTTCGACCGCGATGGGGATATCTGGTTCACGCTGCAGGGTTCCAACATGATCGGATTCCTGAAACGCCCGTCGGGCGAAGTGACGCTGTTGGATGTGGCCACACCGCGCTCGCGTCCCTATGGCATCGTGATGGACCGCCAGGACCGCCCCTGGTTCAACCTGTTCGGCACCAACAAATTGGGCATGGTGGACCCGTCCACCATGCGTATCCGCGAGTTCACGCATCCCCGGGCCGAAGCGCGGACCCGGCGGTTGGGATTCACGACCGACGGCCTGTTGTGGTATGTGGATTACGCGGCGGGATATGTGGGGCGCTTGGATCCGTCCACCGGGGAGTTCAAGGATTGGGCGGCGCCGGCCGGGGCCCAATCGAGACCCTATGCCATGGCGGTGGACCATAAAGACCGCATCTGGTTCGTGGAGACGGGGATCCGTCCCAACCGCTTCGTGCGGTTCGACCCGGCCACCGAGACCTTCGCCAAGTTCACCGAAGTACCGTCCGGTGGTGGCACGGTGCGGCATATGGTGTTCGATGCGGCCACCAGGAGCATCTGGTTCGGTGCCGACACCAACACCATCGGCCGGTTGACGGTCGAGGACTGATGCGCCGGCTGGCGGCCATCCTGGCGGCCACGGCGGCGGCGTTCGCCGCCGTGGCCGCGGTGCCGGCCGGGGAGCGACCCGCGTCGGCCTGGGCCTACCCCGATCATCCCCTGGCCGGCATCACAGGCGGATTCGGGGAGCCCACCTGCCACAGTTGCCATTTCGACGGCCCCGAAAACGACCCGGGTGGCTCGCTGGAACTCCTGGGGCTCCCCGACCGCCTCCAGCCGGGGCGCCGCTACGAGCTGCGCATCCACCTGCGGCGCCCCGGCTTGGCCGCCGCCGGCTTCCAGCTCAGCGCCCGCACCCCAGACGGACTCAACGCCGGTACCTGGCACTGGCCCGATTCCACCATCCAGCACCTTCAGCAGAACGGAATCTCCTATCTCACCCATCGGAAAGCCGGCACGGATCCCACCGGTACCGACCGATCCGAATGGGTGGTACACTGGACCGCCCCCGATTCCGCCACCACCGTGCTTTTCCATCTGGCCGCCAACGCCGCCAATGGCGATGCCTCCGAATTCGGCGACCATACCTACCGGATCGGGCGCCAAGCCTCCCCCTGAAGCCCCGGCGTATATTCCGCCATGGCCGATACTCCCATCCGTCCCTTGTACACGGCGGCCGACGCGCCGCATGATCCCGGGCTCCCGGGCCGATTTCCGTACATCCGGGGTCCGTACCCCACCATGTATACCGAGCGCCCCTGGACCATCCGCCAGTACGCCGGCTTCTCCACCGCCGAAGAAAGCAATGCCTTCTACCGCAAGGCCCTGGCCGCCGGACAGAAAGGCCTCTCCGTCGCCTTCGACCTGGCCACCCACCGCGGGTACGACAGCGACCACCCCCGCGTGGTGGGCGACGTGGGCAAGGCCGGCGTGGCCATCGACACCGTGGAGGACATGAAACGCCTGTTCGACGGCATACCCCTTGGCGACATGTCGGTCAGCATGACCATGAACGGGGCCGTGCTGCCCGTGCTGGCCCATTACATCGTGGCCGCCGAAGAACAGG
This sequence comes from Balneolales bacterium, assembly GCA_024711145.1. GTDB lineage: Bacteria > Bacteroidota > Rhodothermia > Balneolales > HLUCCA01 > JANJTJ01. The sequence continues at coordinate 2,359 of JANJTJ010000005.1, read as the reverse complement.
GCGTACCCCAGGAGCGCTTGTCGGGCACCATCCAGAACGACATCCTCAAGGAATTCATGGTGCGGAACACCTACATCTATCCGCCCGCACCCAGCATGCGCATCGTGAGCGACATCATCGCCCACACGGCGCGGCACATGCCCAAATTCAATTCCATCAGCATATCCGGCTACCATATGCAGGAAGCGGGCGCCACCGCCGCCTTGGAGCTGGCCTTCACCCTGGCCGACGGTTTGGAATATGTGAAAACCGCCAGCGACGCCGGTCTGGATGTGGATGCCTTTGCCCCCCGCCTGAGTTTTTTCTTCGGAATCGGGATGAATTTCCTGACCGAAATCGCCAAGCTCCGCGCCGCCCGCCTGCTCTGGGCCGAACTCATGCGGCAGCGGTTCGCTCCGGCCGACAGCAAATCGCTTCTGATGCGTACCCATTGCCAGACTTCGGGCTGGAGCCTTACCGAGCAGGACCCCCTCAACAACGTGGTACGTACCACGGTGGAAGCCATGGCCGCGGTATTGGGTGGCACCCAGAGCCTGCATACCAACAGTTATGATGAAGCGGTATCGCTCCCGACCGACACGGCCGCGCGGATCGCCCGCAACACCCAGCTCATCCTGCAGCACGAAACCGACATCACCCGCACGGTGGATCCCTTCGGGGGCAGTTATGCCATGGAGGCGCTCACCCGGCAACTGGCCGACGATGCCCGCGCCCTGATCGCCGAAGTGGACAAACGGGGTGGCATGGCCCGTGCCATCGAAAGCGGCTATCCGCAACGGTTGATCGAAGAAGCAGCCGCCAAACGCCAAGCCGCCCTCGATTCGGGCGCCGAAGTGCTGGTCGGTGTGAACAAATACCAGGCGCCGCATGCCGAACCCATCGAGGTGCTGGATATCGACAACACCGCCGTCCGCGAGGCCCAAACCACCCTACTCCGCACCGTGAAAGCCACCCGCGACCCCGCCCGCGTGGCCGCCGCCCTGGCCGCCTTGACGGCCGCCGCCGGCGATCCCACGCGGAACCTGCTCGAACTGGCCATCGAGGCCAGCCGTGCCCGTGCCACCGTCGGCGAAATTTCCGACGCCCTCGAGGCCGCGTGGGGCCGCCATGCGGCCGCCCCACGCGCGGTTACCGGCGTCTATGGCCCCGGCTACGCCCGGGCCGCCGACCTCGAACCCGTGCACGCCGCCGTCGAGGCCTTCCTGGCCCGCAACGGCCGCCGCCCGCGCATCCTCGTGGTCAAAATGGGCCAGGACGGCCACGACCGCGGCGCCAAGGTCGTAGCCAGTGCCTTCGCCGACCTCGGTTTCGATGTGGACCTGGGCCCCCTCTTCTCCACGCCCGAGGAAGCCGCCCGTATGGCCGCCGAAAACGACGTGCACCTGGTGGGTGTCTCCAGTCTGGCCGCCGGACACAAAACCCTGGTTCCCCAACTCATAGCCGCCCTCAAAGCCGAAGGCGCCGGCGACGTGCAGGTGGTGGTGGGCGGTGTGATTCCCGCCCAGGATTACGATTTCCTGCGCCAGGCCGGCGTAGCCTACATTTTCGGCCCCGGTACCCGTCTGCCCCAAGCCGCCCTCGAACTCCTGGCCGGCCTGCCATGAACCGCCGGGAACTGGCCCGCGCCATCACCCTGGTCGAATCGGCCCGGGCCGAAGACCAGGCCCAAGCCTGGCAACTGCTCCAGCCCCTGGCCGAAGCACCACCCACGGCCCGCCGCATCGCCCTGTCGGGCGTGCCCGGCGTGGGCAAGAGCACCTTCATCGAAGCGCTGGGCACCACCCTGGCCGACGATGGCCATCGGGTAGCCGTGCTGGCCGTGGACCCCAGCAGCCCGTTCTCCGGGGGCAGCATCCTGGGCGACAAAACCCGCATGCAGCGGTTGTCGGCACATCCGAACGCCTTCATCCGCCCGAGCCCTACCGGTGGCACCCTGGGCGGGGTGGCCCGCCGCACCTACGAGAGCATGCTGCTGTGCGAGGCCGCCGGTTACGATGTCATCCTGGTGGAGACCGTGGGGGTCGGGCAATCCGAGTTCGAAGCCGCCACCCTGTGCGACCTGTTCTGCCTGTTGCTGCTGCCCGGTGCCGGCGACGGCCTGCAGGGCATCAAACGCGGCATACTCGAATGCGCCGATCTGTTCGTGGTCAACAAAGCCGACAGCGGGCAGGAAGATCGGGCGGCCGCGGCGCGCGCCGAACTCGAGGCCGCACTGCACCTGACGGCGCGCGCCGAGCCGGCCCCGGTGCGCGCGGCCAGCGCGCTTACCGGGGCCGGCCTTGCCGGCGGGTGGCCCGCCCAGGCCCGCCTGTGGTCCCCCCGCCGGCACGGCGGCCGCCCCGGCGCCCCCCGGTCCCCC
>JANJTJ010000038.1 GCA_024711145.1 Balneolales bacterium | reverse complement strand
CGTGAAGACCAGGTTGTCGGCATAGGCCGCGTTCGCCACCGGTTCGAAGGTGACCGTGAAGATTCCGCTCTGGCCGGGATCTACGGTCAGTTCGGCCGGGGCCACGCTGAAATGAGGCACTTCGGCAGCCAGGGCGATGGTGAGCGGATGGGAGCCGGTGTTCTGCACCTCCAGCTCCCGTTCGTCGGATGCGGGGTCGTAATACCCGAATGCGATGGTAGCCGGATCGGTGGCCAGCACCGGCGCCTGTACCGGAGCCGTGGAGGCCACGCGTACCGGATTGCCAAAAACTACACCCGTTCGGGTAGCATCCACCATGTTGAGGGCGTTACCAGATGCCTCGTCGAACCGCCAGTTGCCTACCAGGCCGGCTTCGTTGCCGCTCAATACCTGCGTGCTGGCGTTCCGGATCTGCTCCTCGGTGCGGGTGGTATGCCAGATCCGCAATTCATCCACATGGCCGGTGAATTTCTTATAGGTACCGCTGGCTTGGTTGAACCCGACCAGGTAGCGGGTACCACCATTCCATAGAGTAGATGTCAAAACTGGGATATTCCCTTCCTGAACGCCGTTGACATAAAGAATGACCTCCTTATCGGCCGAGAAAACGCCCGCCACATGGTACCAACGCCCGATGGTGATGGATGTGGTTCCAATCGCCGTACCGGGTGCATCTGCATAGGTATAGTGCTCGAATTTCCCTGCGGCATTGATCCGCAACGAATGGGAGAAATTCAAATCGGGGCCGAGAGCGTTCGTCCGGCTGATGATGCTCATGGGGCCGACGGCATTTGGCCGAACCCAGGCCTCGATGGTGTACTGAGTGGGATGGGTGGCGTCGGGTATCTCCAGATAATGGAACCCTTCGGTTTCCACGAAGGAAAACGCGTTGCCGGGGTCGGTGGGGGCACTCGATCCGGACAGGGGAATCACCAAGGGGGAACCTTCGGCATCATGTGTCAGGGTGAGGTCGGCGGTGTAGGCTTGCACCCCTGTCGGATGGAAGGTGACCGCCACTTGCGCACTGCCCCCCGCCGGGATGCTGACCGATGCGGGCGTGACCGTGAAGGCCGCGGCGGATGTGCCGATGGAGCCGATGGCCACTTCCACATCCCCGATGTTTTCGAGGGTGATTACCGAGGTCCGCGCCTGGTTCTTCATCAAGGTGCCGAACGCCAGGGTCGAGGCATCCGCCTCGATACCGGTGACCAGCGGGCGCGTGCCGATGGCGAATTGTCCCGACACCGAAATGCCGGTGAATGCCACCGAGGTTTCGGTCAGCGCGCTGGCCCCATCTTTCAGCAGGGTCCATGCGCCATCCGCACGGGCATCACGATGGAACAGCTGGAGCTGGGCCGGATGCACGGCTCCCCCTTGCAGATAGCTTTCCGGCACCGTGAATTCCAGGGTATAGGCGAACGTACCTGGCGTGCCGAACGGCTGTACGATCCAATAAGCCTCTTCCAACGCGTTATCGACCGTGGGAAGCACATTCGGCGAAATGGGAAACCGGGTGACGGCCATATCTACGGGTTGGTCGAATCCATCGGTAAGCGTGAGCACCACCGATTCCGCACTCAGGGTACCCGTTTGCACGGCAACGGATTGTGTGGTGGAACCACCCACCGGCACGGTCGATGTCACCCATCCACTCGTTGCGGTATGGTCGAACTCATGGAGCAGACCCACTCCTTCATCGGTGCTGTTGCCGGCACCATCCCGGAAACTCAGATTCAACAACAGGCCGGTTTCCGGCGCTTCGACCACCCGATGCATGGATTCGCGGATCTGTTGGCCGGTACGGGCCACATTCCAAATACGGACCTCATCCAAACGGCCATTGATGAACTCGAAGAGGCCTTCCATGGATCCCAGCAGAACCGGGTCGTTCATCTCCGGCAACGGATTGTCGGAACTGGTGCGCTGGGCCACCAGAACCCCATCCAGATAGCTTTTGAAGCCGTTGGTGGTATTCCGTTGCCAGGTCATGGCCACATGGTGCCAGGTACCGTCTTCGGCCGATCCAACCGGCACTCCGTTGTTCACCCCGCCGTCGTTGGACAGGATATGCACCTTCTGGGCACCACTCCAACCCGAGGAGATGTATTCACCGATGGCCTGTTGCCGGACGGCCGACTGCATGTTGCTCCCCTTGAACCAGTATTCGATAGTGATGGCGTTTCCGGCGAGGCTCGTCAGTTCGGGGATGGAGACGTAATCATTGACGCCATCGAAAGCCAGCGCATAGCCCGGAACCGGCAGATTGCGGACATAGGTGCCGAAGGTGCGCGTGGCACTCCAGTCGCCGGTACCCTCGACCGTTTCGTTCATTCCCCGCACCCGCCAGTAGTAGGTGGTACCGGTTTCGAGGGGCGTGCCGGGTGTATGGGACAGGGTGCCGATATCCTGTACATGATGCACGAGGGTCGTGAATGCGGCGTCTGTGGCCACCTGAAGCTCATAGGTGCTGGACAATGCCTCGGCAGACCAGGAGAACGTGGGACTCAGGAGTTGTTTGGTTGCCCCATCGGCCGGTGCCGCCAACACGACCGGTGTCGGGGTCGTGCTCACACCCAAGGGCGGATCTTGCGGTATGGCCCGCAAGAAGGGAAACGTTGGGGTTCCGGAAGTGCCCGAATTCCAAATCGAATCGAAATCCCACCCGGTGAAGGTTGCGGGTTGGCGCAGCTGCGGGTTGGTCAGCCCGATGCCCATGCCACCGGCACCGCTCGAAACGGTGCTCCAATAGCTGTTGGTGGTGGGGTCGGAATAGGCGTACCCGACCAAGCCCCCATACATGGACGAACCGGTAACCGTGGCCACCGAATAGCTGTGCGTTATGCTGCCGCTGTTCACGAAACCGACCAGACCACCGACCAGGCTTTGGCCCGCCACCGTGCCGTAGGTATAGCTGTTCTCGATCAGACCGGTATTCATGGTCCCTGCCAACCCGCCGTGCCTGCCATTACCCGGGTAGTTCGGACTCGGCGACACGGTGACCGCGGCATAACTGCCGCTGATGGTCGCACCTTGCAATTCCCCGACGAATCCGCCGCCATTGGACCCGCCCATCACCACGACCTCCGCATGACTGTCCACAATGCGGGCGCCGTTGGTCATGCGGCCGGCGAACGCACCGGCCATGTCGGCCCCGCTCACCTGGGCTCCTTTCAGCACCACGTTCCGCACCACTGCCCCCGCCCCCGTTATCACGCCGAAGAGTCCGGCATATTGAAGCTCCCAGTAATTGGCCACGGTGATCGTCATGCCGGTGATGGCATGGTGCTGCCCGTCGTACGTGCCCGTGAACGGACTGCCGGAAGTGCCCAACGGCGTCCAACTACCGATTCCGATGGGTTGGGTTTGCCGGTAATGGGCATTCCGGAACAGCCGCACGTTGTTCAGATGTTCCGCCGTGGCTACCAGATAGGGCGTGTCCTCGCTGCCGTCGCCACCGGCGAAATATGCGAGCAACTGCACGGATCCCAAGGCGGAAGGCTGGCTGTAATTGCCCAATTCATCTACCACGACCACGCGATAGTAGTAGGTGGCGCCATCCGCCAAGCCGTTCACGACCACACCCGACCCCGAATGCGGGCCATGCTCATAGCCTTCCTGTACCAAGTGGTCAATACCAGCGGAGGTGAAGACTTCCACCAGATAATGATCCGCACCGAGTACCTCCTCCCATTGGATGGTGAACGAGCTGTTCGTGATGGCGGTGGCCGCCGACAAGACCGGCGGTGGAGGTGGTGTCTCCAGGATGTCGAAGGTCACTTCGACGTTCGATATCCGGTTGGGCGCGTCATGCGAAAAGGTGAGTTCCGAGGCGTATTGCCCCGGCGTTTCGTTGAAATAGGTAAGCGTGAAGGTCTGGCTGGCCCCGGCCGCGATGACAGCCGAGGTGGGGTAAATCTGCAGGGCCGGATTGCCCGATGTGGCCGAACTGATGGTCAGGGGCAAGGTGCCGGAATTGCTCAACACCCAATCGAACTCCACCTCATTGGACTCGAATCCATACCCCACATTGGAAGAAGCCGGTGGCGAAAAACGGGCCGTACCCACCCGGTTCTCGAAGAATGCCAGATTGGAGTAGGACATCAGCACCATATCCGATTTGCCATCCAGGTCGGCATCGCCCACCCCCATACCATAGATCTGATAAACACTGCTCTCCCATTGGTTGGCGAATTCCACTTTGGGTCCCAAGGAAACGGAACCGCCAGTGCTTGTATTCGGATACACCATCAGAAACGGACCCGAACCCGCGCTCGCCGTGTAGATCAGTTCCGCCTTGCCATCACCGTCCACATCGGAGAACCGGATATCGTCATTGCTCCCCGCTTCCCTTGAGGCATGGTCTTGCCGGGTGCCGAATGAGATGGTACCCGGAGTGCTGGTGTTCGGGAACACGTTCAACCTGGAAAAGGACGACACGGATACGGCCACTTCAGGCAAGCCGTCCCCGTTCAGGTCGCCAGCCGCGATCTCATATGGGTAATTCGACGAGGTCACGTAGGTCTGAGCCGCGGCGAACCCGATCGCACCGGGTGTGGAGGTACTCCGTTTGACCACCATCAACTGGGTGGGCAAGGTGGAGCCCATGTAGGTGAAGGCCACATCCGCCTTGCCGTCCCCATCGAAATCGGCGGCGGTGAGGGTACGGGTGGAATACTCCATGCCGAAGCGCTGTTCGGCGGCGAAGGTCATCGTTCCCGGCGTGCTCGTGTTCCGATACACCGACAACCAATACCCATGTGGTGACTGGATGTATCCGGCCATGAGGATGTCCATGAGGCCGTCTCCGTCCACATCCCCGATGGCGGCCTTTTTGGATTTGTCGCCGACGTTCGCATAACCGGTGGCCAACGTCTGGCTTTCGAAACTGATGGTTCCGGGCGTGCTGGTGTTGCGCAGGACCGTGATCGTGTACGATTGGGTATTGTACACGACCAAATCCGGCTTTCCGTCCGCATCAAGATCCGCCACCTGGGCGCTATGGGGATAGCTGCCGGTGAGGATGTCCTGGCGAGCGGCGAAACTGGCCGATGTGATCGAACCGGATTCATGGATGTTCCGGAAGATGGAAATCCCTCCGCTCGCGCCCGAGACCACATGGAACAGGTCTGGTTTTCCATCACCGTCCAGATCCACCAGATGGCCTCCTCTGCGATCCCTGTAGGCTTCATCAATATTGGTACGGGTGAACGACGGACCGATCCGGTAGCTGTTGACATCCACCGTGTTGCCGGCCGTAAAGGTGGCCCCGAACGAGTGTTTGCTGGCAACGTGTTGCCCGTTGGTGGTAACGGTGATGGGTCCGTACCCGGCGCCGATCGGAACCATGACGGTCAATTGGGTCGGGCTGGCTTCGGTCACGGTTCCCTGAACTCCGCCGAACCAGACCTGGTTGGAGGCGGGATCGGGGTCGAACCCGGTGCCCGAGATGGTGATATTGCCATTGATATGTGTGGTCGTAGGTGTGAACGCTGCGATGGTCAGAGGCAGCTGTTCCACATAGCCCGGATACGGACTTTGGGCATTGGCCCGGAGGATGGGGGAGTCGGCCCCCGGTTTCATTTCCCACACGTTCGCGAAATCCCAGCCGGAATAGGAGGCCTGCGATTTCATCTGTGCCGAGGTGAGCCCGACGCCCCCGTCGGAATAGCCCAAACCCGAGGTGGTGGTGTTCCAATAACTGGCCGAAGCGGAATGGTCCGACAATCCGACCAACCCCCCACGGTTCGATCCGCTCACCGTACCCGACGCATAGACGCGCACGAGGGGCGACGCGATGTAACCGGCGAATCCCCCACGGTAATTGGATGATCCGCCCGACACCTCGACGATGGTGTAGGTATCCGAAATCGTGTTAGCACCATGATACCCGACCAAACCGCCCACCGTACCCGCACCGGTAACCTGCCCGGTCGCAAAACTGGTCTGGATGCTTCCCTGGTTCCACCCGACCAGACTGCCCGTGTAATCGCCACCGGCAACCAACACATCCACCAGGCCGATGTTCCGCAATTGGGCCAATGAGGTGGTAGTACTGAACAAACCAGCCGTTCCCGCACCGTACCGGTTGATGGTCAGGTTCCGGATCTTGAAGCCATTGCCATTGTAATGCCCGGAAAACGCCGGTATGGGCAGCCAACCCGCCCCATCGGTGTAAGGGCTGACCCCCAGGTCGATGTCGGCGGTCTGGATGAACACCGAACCCGTGTGCGAGCGGATATTGTTCAGATCTGCCGCCGTGGCGATCTGATAGGGATCGGCCAGGTTTCCGGTTCCACCCGAAAACTGGGCGGCCAACGGTAACGGGAGGAGGATGACGATCAGATACGGAAGTATGAATGATGGGACGCTCATGTCCAGGCCTCTGTCATCGGTTTCAATTGGTCGAGTTGCTCTTTCAACACATAACCGGCCGCACCGGCTTGTTCGGCCGCCTTCCGGAAAGCGGGACTGTCGTACTGGGTGACGATGATGATCCGGGCATCGGGGGCCATGGCACGAATCTTCCGGGTGGCCAGTATCCCGTTCATGCCTTCCAGATCGATGTCCATCAGCACGAGATCGGGCTTGAGCCGCTTGAAGCTGGAGACCGCCACCGCGCCATCGTAGCATTCATAGAACACGTCGCCCTTCTGCTGGATACTCTCGCAGATGAGGTTGCGCATGGCTTCGTTGTCTTCCACAACCAGGATGGTGCGGACCGGGGCCGGGTCAGGGCGCCTCATGGTTGCGACGTGCGCGGAGTTTGCGGTAGGCCATGGCGCCACCGGCTGCGGCGAGCAGGCTCAACCCGCCGTCGATGGGGGCCTGGTCGGGTGGGGGCGGCAGGTTGGGCGGTTGCGCCGCCAACGCGAACGGCACGAGGAGGAGGGTGAGGAGCAGCAGGTGTTTCATGGATGCAAGGTTTCTTCCAAGAAACCGAACATCAACCCGGAGCCACCATCCCTGTTATCCCTGAAAAGCCTAGGGGTTACCCCTTAATATGGTGTCTTTGTTGGACATCGCGTAGGCCAGCAGCGCGTTCTTCCCCTCAAGACCCAGCTTCTTGCAGATGTTCCGCCGGTGCGATTCGATGGTTTTTTCGCTCAGGTACAGTTCGGCGGCCATGGCGGCCGAGGTCATGCCCGTGGCGATGCACCGCAGGATCTGCTCTTCCTTGTTGGTCAGGCCCACGTGGGGTTTCACCATCACCATGCCCAACGACGGGCTCAGGTAGGATTTGCCTTTCCCGACGGTGAGCACGGCGTTCAGGATGTCGTCCACGGCGCTTTCCTTGAGCACGTAACCGGCCGCGCCCAGATGCAGCGCCTTCCGCACGATCACATCCTGGTCGTACATGGTCAGCAGGATGGCTTTCACCGGTCGGTTTTCCGATCGGATGCGCGCGAGCACCGACAACCCGTCGGCGCCCGGCATCTCGATATCCATCACCAGGATGTCGGGGTTGTGCCGGTCCAGCAGGTTGAACACCTCGGCCCCGTTGCCCGATTCGGCCACGATGCGGCATTCCGGATGCTCGTTGAGCATGTCCCGGATGCCTTTCCGGGTGATCGGATGGTCGTCTATCAGGATGATGGATAGGGGCATGGTCAGATGGACGACTGTTTTGGGAACGACATGACGACCTCCACACCTTGGCCGGGTGCGGTATGGACCGTGAAGGTACCCTGCAGGAACCGGATCCGTTCCGATATGCCCGACAAACCCAGGCCGGCGCGCGCATCGGGCCGCTGCGGGTCGAACCCCACGCCGTCGTCCTTGAAACGGATGGTGATGGCTTCGTCGCCCAGGCTCATGGAGGTATGGATATGGCCGGCTTTCCCATGTCGGATGGCGTTGGTCAGCAGTTCCTGGAAGATGCGCAGGATATGGATGGCGTGATCGGCCGATACGTGGGCATCGATCTCGTCGAATTCGATCTCGGTTGTGATGCCGGATGATGCGCACCCTTCCTCGAGCATGTACCGGACCGTTTCGGTAACCCCGATGCGGTCCAGTTCCGGCGGACGCAGGTTGTGGGTGATGTCCCGCACCGATTTCAGAATGCCGCTGATGTGGCCCGACAATTCCTCGTAATTGGATCGGTGGGGGTCGTCGGGCCGGGTTTTGCCCCATTTGCCCACCCACTGTTTCATCACCAGCAATTCCTGCCCCAGGCTGTCGTGCATTTCGCGGGCGATCCGTTGGCGCTCCTCCTCTTCGCGTTCGATCAGCAGGCGGGAGATTTCCTCGAGCCGGCGTTTCTCCGCCTCCATCTGCCCGATGCGGCGGCGGTACAGGAAGCCGGTGATTCCGAGCGCGGCCAACACCGCCAGGGTGCGGAACCAGGTGGTCATCCAGAAGGGCGGGTGGATCACCACCGGTACCGCCAACCCGACCTCGTTCCACACGCCGTCGTTGTTCGAGGCCAATACCCGGAAGGTGTAGGCCCCGGGCGACAGGTTGGTGTAGGTGGCGGTACGGTTGTATCCCGATTCGATCCAGTCCTGGTCGAAGCCTTCCATTTTGTACCGGTACCGGTTCCGGTCGCTGGCCGTGTATTCCAATGCGGCGAATTCGATGGTGAACATGTTCTGCGCATGGTCCAGCTCCAGGGCCGTGCCGTCTTCGCGCCGGAGCATCTCCCACATGCTCAGGTCCACCGGTTTGTTGTAGAGCAGGAAATCGGTGATCCGGATCCGCGGAATATGTCCGTTTTCACGGATGGCCGCCGGATGGAACCAGGTATGCCCGTTCAATCCGCCGAAATACAGGGTTCCATCGGGCCGTTTGAGGAATTCGTTCCGGTTGAATTCGTTGCTGTGCAGGCCATCCGACCAGGTGAAGTTCCGGAAGGTGCCGGTGGCCGGGTTGAACCGGCTCAACCCGTTGTTGGTGCTCATCCACAACTGGCCGGTATCGTCTGCCATGATGCCGTACACCACCATATTGGGCAACCCATCGGTGATGTAGTACCGCCGGCTGCTGTGGTCCTGCATGGACAGGCGGTTCAACCCGCCCCCATCCGTTCCTACCCATAGGAACGCATCGGGTTGATGGGGGTCGGCCGAGATATCCAGCACATGGTTGCTGCTCAAGGTGTTCGCATCGTGTACCGAATGGCGGATCCAGGTGAGGGCCCGGTCCTCGGGCTGGTACCGGGCGATCCCCCGGTCGGGCGTTCCGAGCCACAACACCCCGTTCCGGTCGAAATGCATGGCGGTGATGTCGGGCCCGCCGGTCGGGTTGTAGTACTCGGCATCCACTTCCGCACCCGGATAGATGGCATGGTATTCGAGCCGACCCCGGGGCTCGTCGTACCGGTAAACCCCGCCGGCCGTGGCCAGCCAGATCGAACCCTTCGGATCTTCGGCGATCCGGTTGAACCGGCGGTTCAGGGCTTTGCGGGTCAATCCACGGCCTACCGGAAGGCTTGCGAGAACGCCGGTGTTCCGATCGAACCGGTACAGCTTGAACCCGATGTTCGCCATCCACAAGGCCCCGTCCGACGCCACATGCACGGCATGGAATTCGGCACCCCGCTCATCCAGATCGACCTGATCCACCGCCCCGACCCGGGCGAGGAGGTCCGGATAGACCCAGGCCAACAGGTTCCCTTCTCCCGTGTTGAAATGCTGCAACGCCGGGTTGTACTTGATGATGCCCCATCCGGCCGTACCGATCCACAGGATGCCGCTCGTATCCATGAGCAATGCCGTGGTGGGACGGGTGTCGATGGGGAACTCGCGGGCCAGGCGGTCGGTGCCGGGGTTGTACCGGTACAGGCCTTCCATGGAGGTCATCCATAACTCGTCGCTCCCTGGTATGGGCACCAGCATGCTGCTGTAGCCCAAGCTGATGCCGGTAACCGCGGTACGTACCAGGTTCAGGGTGCCGTTTCGGAGCTCGAACCGGTTGATGCCCGTCCGGGTTGGCGCAACGGCCACCGAATCGTTCAGCAGATACAGGTTGGTCGGTTGCTGGTCCCGGCCGATCAACGGATACCGGACCACCCGGCTCCGGGTCCGGTCCAGTACGAACACTTCCGTGGTCGAATTGCCCCAGATGTCGCCCCGGCTGGATATGGCCATGCCGGAGACATGCACATCGCGGCCCGAATCATCCATCCTCACTTTCGAGAACCGGTTCTGATGGATATGGTATTCGACCAACCCTTCGTTGCGCGTGCTGATGAGGATGGTGGAATCCTTGCCGACAATCTGTGAGGCGAACTCCATGTCGAGCAGGGCACCGTCTTCGGTCCGGGCCGGGATCCTGGTGAACACCTCGGTGATGGGATCGAACCGGTTCAGGCCGCCCCCGTTGGTCACGATCCACATGATGCCCCGCGCGTCTTCCCAGATGCCGGTCACATAATTGCCCGACAAGGTGGAGGAGTCGCCCGGCATGTTCCGGTACACTCTGAAACCGTACCCGTCAAATCGGTTGAGCCCGTCTTTGGTGGCGAACCAGATGAAACCGCGTTGGTCCTGGATCACATGGTTCACCATGTTCTGCGACAATCCGTCCGCGATCGTGATCCGCTCGAAGGGGGGCGGATTCCACAGCAGGAGGAGGGTCAGCAGCAACGACATGATGTTGCAAAGTACGGGAGCTATTTCATGAGCACCATGCTTCGTGTGGAAACCATGCCGCCGGCCTCCAACCGGTACAGGTAGATGCCGCTGGCCAGGGTCGATGCGTCGAAGGTGGCCTGATGCCGCCCGGCCGGCCGCACGCCGTCCACCAGGACCGCGACCTCGCGCCCGAGTATGTCATACACCACTAAGCGCGCGCTGCCGGCTTCCGACAATTGATAACCGATGACCGTACTCGTATTGAACGGATTGGGGTAGTTCTGGGCCAGGGCGAAGGTCGGAATGTCCTGCGGCCCGGCGGCAGGCACGGCCGGCCCCACCGACAGGGTGAAACGGGGCGGTTCGGAGACGGTGGCGGTCAACGCCGGCCGTCGGATGGCCGTGCCCGAATCGGCCGCCGCCTTGGACAGCCCCCGGTGCTCGAATGCGTAGGTCGGGTGTTCGAGCAGGTCGGTTCGGGTACCGGTCAGCCGGTCCGTCAGGACCACCTGCCAGGTTTCGGGCAGATGGTCGGCCTGCAGGCGGATGGTCAGCGAGCCGGCATCGCGCACATCCAGACCGATGGGGATGTCGGCATGGGTGCCCGGATCGGCGGGATATTCGGCCATATCCACCCGGTTGCCGGCCGCATCCACACTGTAGAGCAGCAGCTTGTCGGCTTCCATGGGTTCGAGTTGCAAGGTGGGGTGCCGGGGGGCGGGAGCGCCTTCGGCCAGATGGAAGAAGACGGTGGTTTCCTCGGTCCGATCGCCACGGGTCAATGCCAGGGCGACCCTGGGCACCGGCGCCGACGCATCGGCCACGGGCTTGAGCAGGGCGGTATCGTCGGCGCTCACCGCCTCGGCCGGCACGCTCCATTCGGCCGAGGCGCCGGTGGTCTGTATGAGGAAGCCCTGCATGGGCGCCAGGCTCCGGCTGCCGTTGTTGGTGCCCGCACCCAGGGTCCGGTTCCAGGTACGGTAGTTGTTCTGGGTGTGGTCGTACACATACACCGTGGGCGACACGTTGCTGAAATTCCAGCCGGCATGGCCCCAATCGATGGCATGGGGCATGGGATTGCCCACCAGGTTGAACCCGGAATGGATGGAACCCGGCGTATGCGTGGCGGCGGCCTGCATCCGGGCCGGAATGGCGCCCCGCGCCACCTGCAGGCGTTTCGGGAACGCGCCCTCCACCTGATACACATCGTTTTTATAGACCCGGACCAGATACCCCTTGCCGGGCGTGGCCTCAACCGTGAGATCCGTTACCGGCACATAGCTCCACTGCGTCTCGTCCAGCCGGTACACATTGGGCGCTCCAGCCTCGGGCGAATCGGAACCGGTGGCGCCCTGGGTCCACAGCGGTTCCAGGAATTCGGCCAGGGTCACGCCCGGCGCCGGGTTGGCCAGGAAGTACCAGGCATCGCCGGTGCCTTCGAGGAACGCACCGCCCGGTGGCAGGTCACCGGTCGCATAGGAGGTGCCGGTACGGGTTCCGTGCCGGGCGCCGGCGGTGGCGTCGTAGGCGATCGGGTCGGTTCCTTCATCGAAATTCCACGCACCTACCAAGCCCGTTTCGGTTCCGACTACCGGTACATGCATGCGCTGGCGGATCTGCTGGGCCGATCGGGTGGTGTTCCACACACGGACCTCATCCATCAAGCCGATGAACGGAAACTGCGTGCCCGTGGCGATGGCCCCGATGCGGAAGGCGCCCGACAAATTGCGGGTGTGGGTAAGTGAGGTCGAGGCTACCTCCATACCATCCACATACAATCGGGCGGTGCCATCGCCGTACGTAAGCGCCACGTGTGCCCATGCTCCGATCTCGGCCACTGGGCCGTTCAGAACCACCCATCCACCCGACGCACCCAGCATGGCTTGCCAGTTGCCGGTGTCGGTGATCAGGATCTGATAACCGCTGATCGAGGCCGCACGGGACGATACCGCCATGCGAAGCGCGGTACCACCGGTCGGTTTGGCCCAGAGTTCCACCGAGAAGGCATTGAGCGGATTGAGAGCGGCGTTGTAGGCCACATTCACATAATTATTGCTGGCGAAGGTGAGAGCGGCCCCAGGTGCCGACACCCGGGGTTGGCTGGCCGCAAAACTGCGAACCTCGCTCCAGGGTCCGTATTCGGCAGCGGTGGTGTTGCGGCCGCGCACGCGCCAGTAGTAGGTCTGGTCGAGCGCCAAGGAGGCCGCCACCGAATATGAGGTCGTGGCCAGATTGGAGAACGTCTGGTTGCCCGATGCGAAATCGGCTTGGGTGGACAGGACCAGCTCGTAGGTGGATGCCAACAGCGCCGGCTCCCAGGTCAGCGTGGGGCGGATGCCTACTCGGACGGCTTCGTCGGCGGGAGCCAGTGCGACCACCTGGGCCGGTGTGGTACGGTAACCCGGCCGGGGATCCTGCGGCTGACCCCGCAAGTACGGCATGGACACCGCACCCACCGATTCGATCTGCCACACGGTGGCAAAATCGAATGCCGGGAAGGAGGTGGCGTCCAGCATCTGCTCGGCTGTAAGGCCGGTGGCACCCGGTGTGGCCGAAGTGGCGCGGCCGGTACCCGTGTTCCAATAGAGGTCGCTGATGGTAGCCAAATACCGGGTGCCCACCAGGGCATCCGCATTGTTCGAACCGGTTACCGTGTTCGAAGCATAGGCTTTCCGAAGCGTGCCGAAAAACGCATACCCGACCAATCCGCCGGCACCGCTGTTTGCCGATACCGCACCGGTGGCATACACCTCCTCGACCACTCCGTTGCCGATCTGACCCACCACTCCCCCACTATAGTTGCTGCTGGCCGTAACCGATCCAGTCGCAAAGCTTCGGGTGATGGTTCCTTCCGAATACCCCGCCATACCACCCACCACCTGCTGCCCGCTCACGGTGGCATGGGATATCGACGAATCGATGCGCGCACCGGAATGCACTTCTCCCACCAGCCCGCCGATGTAGACATTGTTGCTGCTCACCGATCCCGAAACCGTCACATTCGACACGCGGGCTCCTGTTGTGAGCATGCCCACCGCACCGGCGCTCCGGTCTCCGCCCTGGATGCTCACATCGACCAGGCGTAGGTCGCGCAGCAGGCCGTTGGCGGTGTTGATGGAGGCGAACAGCGCCCGATACGAATTGGTACCCGTGGTGACCAGGCCGTATATGGCATGGCCGTCTCCATCATACCGGCCACTGAAGCCGCCGATCGGCGACCAGGTGCCCGTCAAGGTGATGTCGGCCGTCTGGCGGTAGTGCGCGTTCACATTGGCACGCACATGGTCCAGGCCTACCGCATCCGCCACCAGATAGGGGTTGCCCGCCGTTCCGTCTCCGCCGGCGAAATACGTGGTGGTGGTAGCCACCACGGTGGTGGAATTCGTGCCGGATCCACCGTCGGGGTCCACCGTCCGCACCCGCAGATGGTAGGTGGTGCCCTCCGCCAAGCCGGTGAACTCGATGGAGGTGCCGGCCACCGGCAGGTTTTCGTAGCCGGCCACATAGGTACCGAAATCGGCGCTGGTCGACAGATCCACCAGGTACCCGGTGGCATAGGCAACGGCCGACCAACTGAAGGAAAACGAGGTTTGAGAGAGGGCCGACACAGTTCCCATCTCCGGCGCCGCTAACGGCATCTGGATGAACCGGATGGTGAGGGTGTCGGTCGATACCGGATTCGGTGCGTTGTGCACCAGGGTGATCACGCCGGTTTTGGTGACCTCCGTGCCCGACGCCACCGTGATCGTCAGGTCCTGGCTACCGCCGGCCGGAATCGTGGCGCTGGTGGGCGAAATGCCGAAATCGGGATTGGAGGATCCGATGGAGGTGATCACCAAAGGAAGCCCGCCCGGATTTCCGACTGCCACCGTGCGCGAAACGCCGGCACCTACGGCGCCGAAGCCGAAATCCGTCTGACCCAACTCGGCGAGGGGCGTGACGGTCCGATTCCCTAAAAACGCCACCCCGCTGTAGTGCATCAGCACCAGGTCCGGTTTGGCATCCCGATCGGCATCTCCTACCGCCATCCCGTACACTTGGTAAGCCAACGCGCCTTCCTGGAAGGTATAGGTGAGTTTGGTTCCCAACGACACCACCCCGCCCGTGCTGGCATTCGGCAGTACGATGACATGGCTCGCCACACCAGTCAACCCCGCCATCACCACCTCGGGTTTGCCATCGCCATCCAAGTCCTCGATGCGCAGGTCGGCACCCGGTCCGCCCTCTTTCGCCTCGGGCTGCAGCCGGGTGCCGAAGGAGATGGATCCGCTGACACTGGTGTTGGGAAAGACATTGAGGTAGCTCGCGTTCGACATGGAAAGCACGATTTCCGGCAGGTCATCCCCGTTCAGATCGCCCACCGCGATGGAATACGGAGTGTTCGTGGACACCTGATAGGCCGGGCTGGCGGCGAACGTGATGGCACCGGGGGTGGACGTGCTGCGGTACACCTGCATACGTTGGTCGGCCATGGTACCACCGGTAAGGGTGAACACCACGTCGGCTTTCCCATCACCGTCCATATCGGCCGCCGCCAGGTTGGTAACGGATGCATCTATGGGAATCCGCGTTTCAGTGAAGGCCATCTGTCCCGGAACCGACGTGTTCCGGAAAACGGACAATCGAATGCCGAATTCGGCGTTGTTGTATCCCACCGTCAGGATATCCATCCGACCGTCTCCGTCCACATCGCCCAAGGCCGTTTCCCGCGGTTCCATGCTGCCCGAATAGTTGGTGGCTATGGTATGCGTGTCGAAGCTGATAGAGCCGGTACTGCTGGT
>JANJTJ010000118.1 GCA_024711145.1 Balneolales bacterium | reverse complement strand
TGCATCAGATTGACCGTGATCAACCCGATGGTGATGGCCAATACGGTGGTGATCAGATAGATCACGATGGTGCGGCCACCCATGCGGGAGAGCTTGGTCACATCGTTCAGCGAAGCCACACCGGCGATGAGCGAGGCCAGTACCAGGGGCACGGCGATCATCTTCAGCAGGTTCACGAAAATGGTACCTACCGGTTTGATCCAGTCGGTGGTGAAGGCGTTGAGGCCGGTCTGGCTGGATATGAGCCCCCACACCAGGCCGGTTGCCAGCCCCAGGATGATCTGCCAATGCAGTTGCTTATACCACGGCATCGTCACCTCCCGGTCGCTTGATCAGGGCGTACGCCGTGCCGGCATACCCCAGGATGAGCAGCACCGGGGCCACATACAGCGAGAAGACACCCGTGAATTCCTTCTCGACCCACATGCCCCCGTAGGCGAAGGCCAGCAGGGCTACTGAACCACCCAACCATCGGTAGTTGGTGGCGGAGAACAAGGGTACGGAAGGGGTACGTTTCGGTCGTGCCATAGATGGAATCAAGGTTTCGGGGAAGATACTTGTTTTGCGGGTATCTTCCCGAACCATGCTCGTGCTCGCATCCGCCTCTCCCCGTCGCCGCCAGTTGTTGGGCTTGTTGGGAGTGCCTTTCGAGGTGCATCCCTCCCATGCCGACGAAACGCTGGACCCCGCCCTGGCGCCCGCTTTCCAGGCCGAGGACCTGAGCCGGCGCAAAGCCCTGGAGGTGGTCCGCCGGTTTCCCGACCGCACCATCCTGGCGGCCGATACCATGGTGGTGCTGGGCGAGCAGGTGCTCAACAAACCCGCCGATCCCGAAGACGCCGTGCGCATGCTGGGGCTGCTGTCGGGCAACACCCATACCGTGGTTACGGGCGTGTCGCTGGCCACGCCCGCCGGCGGGCTGCACACCCTGCACGAAACCACCCGGGTCACCTTCGCGCCCTTGGCCGAAGCCGACATCCGCGCCTACGTGGCCACCGGCAGCCCCATGGACAAAGCCGGCAGTTACGGCATCCAGGACGACCGGGGAGCGCTCTTCATCTCGCGCATAGACGGGTGCTATTACAATGTGGTGGGGCTGCCCCTGCACCGCATCTGGCGGGAATGGCGCGGGTTGCTGGCGCTGCTGCTGGTACTTTTCGGCCTGATGGGGGCCCCTGCCGGCATCCGGGCCCAGGACGCCGAATTCCAGCGGGCCAACGGCCTCATGGAACAGCGCGATTTCGCCGCCGCCCTGCCCATCCTCGAACGGTTGGTGCAACGGCACCCGGGCAGCGAACCCGTGCGCGAGCGCTACATCCAGTGCCTGGTGGAACTCAAGCGCTACCCCGAGGCCATCCGCCATCTGGAAGGCGTGATGGGTCGCAGCCGGCGCGACACCCCCACGGCGGCCCGCCTGGGCGAGATCCAGCACATGGCGGGCGACACCGCCTCGGCCCGGCGCACCTGGGACCGTGCCCTGGAGGCCGCCGGCGGCGACCTGAGCGCCTACCGCATCCTTGGCGAAACCCAGGTGGGGCGCAACGAGCACCGCAGGGCCCTGGAGCTGTACCTGGCCGCGCGCCGGCGGTTCGGGGCGGCCGACCTGTTCGTGATGGAAGTGGCCGAAGCCCGCATCCGGCTGGGTCAGCCGGCCGAAGGCCTGCGCGAATTCATCGCCTATGCCGAAGCGCACCCGGCCAGCGCGAACACCGTGCTGCGGTTGCTGCTGCGTTACGACGACGGCGACCTGTTCGACCTGGCCATCGTGGAACTCGAAGACCGGGGCGAAGGCATCCGCGGCGCGGTACCGGCCTACCGGGTGAACCGCGACCTGTTGCTGGCCTTCCTCATGGAACAGCGGTATTTCCGGCGCGCCTACCAGACCGCCCGCGGCTACGAGGCCTACGCCGCCGACGGGCAACATCCGTTATATACCACCGGCCTGCGCCTGCGCAGCCAGGGCGAGTACGCCCTGGCCCGCGACGCCTTCGCCTGGTACCACGACCAACCCCGCCACCTGCGCCGGCCCGACGCCCTCATCGACGCCTCGCGCACCCTGCTGCAGTGGGCCGACGACGCCGAAGAGGCCAACACGGCCACCCTCGACTTCCTGGCCGCCACGGTGGCCCAGGCCGACACCTTCCTGGCCGTCTTCGAGCGCGACCATACGGGCCACACCCGCGAGGCCGAGGCCTTGCTGCTGCGGGCGGGCATCCGGCTCGACCGCATGCCCGCCTGGGCCGAACCGGCCGTGCGTGCCGCCATCGACCGCCTGGGCGCCTTGCCCCAGACCGACGGCGTGCAAGCCTACAAGGCTTTCCTCGAAGGCCGCCTCGCCCTATGGCAGGGCGATTTCCCCCAGGCACGCATCGCCTTCACGCGGGTCACGCGGCTGCAGCGCACCGGCGATTTCATCGAACAGGTACGCTATTTCCTGGGTCTTACCGACTTCCATGCCGGCGACTTCGAATTCGCCACCGTGCAACTGCGGGCCTTGGAGCGCCTGAACACCGGCTTTTATGCCAACGACGCCGTGCGCCTGCGCCGCTGGCTCACCCTGGGCACCACCGGTGGCGACAGCACGGCGGCCGGCCTGCGCACCTTCGCCACGGCGACCTGGCACGCCAGCCGCGGCGACACGGCCGCCGCCTTGCTCGCCTACGGCCGCATCATCTCCGCGCCGGACGCCCTACAGGCCGACGCCCTGCTCGCCTCCATGGCCCTGCTGCGCCATAGCGATCCGCCCCGGGCTCGCGCCCTCTACGAATCGGCCGCGCCCGCCCTGGCTTCCCATCCCCTGGCCGAACGCCTGCTTTGGGAATACGCCCGCCTCACCAACGACCGCCTCATCTATGAACGCCTCCTCGAACAATTCCCCCATGGGTTCTACTCGCAGCGGATTCGTGAGTCCTTGGTTGGTAGTTAGTTGGTTGTTGCTCGTTGCAGCTCCTTGCAACAGCCAACAAGCCGCCAACCACCTGCTCATCCCCATGGACGACGGGCAGACCAACCACCTGAAAGCCTACGGGTTGGTCTTCAACCACGTGAAAGCCGGTAACACCACCCAATGGCTGCTCAACCACCGGGGCGGCAGTTTCCTGGCGCCCCACACGGCCGAGCTGGAACGGGCCGCCCGGTTGCGCGGCGTGCGGGTGGAAGCCGTGAGCGGGGCCGATGCCGCCGCCCTTGTGGCCCGCCTCGAAGCCCAGGACCTGAACACGGCCGTAGTGCCGCTCGAGAAAGCCCCCAGGATCGCGGTTTTCACACCGGACCACGCCCTGCCTTGGGACGACGCCGTCACCCTGGCCCTCACCTATGCCGAAGTGGAATACGACAAGCTCTACATCGAGCAGATCCTGGACGGAGCCCTGGCCGATTACGACTGGCTGCACATGCACCACGAGGATTTCACCGGGCAATACGGCAAGTTCTGGGCCAGCTACCGCAACGAACCCTGGTACCGGCGCCAGGTATCGGATCTGGAAGCCATGGCCGGGCGGGCCGGGTACGCCAAAGTGAGCGACATGCTCAAAGGGGTGGTGGCCACCATCCGCCAGTTCATCGGCGAGGGCGGGTACCTGTTCGCCATGTGCTCGGGCACCGACACCTTCGACATCGCCGCGGCCGCTTTCGGGGTGGACATCGCCCCCATCCCCTTCGACGGCGACCCCATGGATCCCGACGCCCAAGACCGGTTGGATTACGAAGCCACCTTCGCCTTCACCGACTTCCGGCTCACCACCGACCCGGCCGAATACCGGCATGCGGATATCGATGTGACCCGTACGCCGGCCGAATTACCCCAGGAACTGGACTATTTCACCCTGTTCGAATTCTCCGCCAAGTGGGATCCCGTGCCCACCATGCTCACCCAGAACCATGTAAGCAGCGTGCGCGGGTTCTACGGGCAAACCACCGCCTACCGGAAAGACCGCATCAAAAGCACTGCCGTAGTGCTGGGCGAAACCCCCGGCCGCAACGAGGTCAAATACCTGCATGGCACCTACGGCCGCGGCACCTGGACCTTCTATGGGGGCCACGACCCCGAAGATTGGACCCACCGCGTGGGCGATCCCCCTACCGACCTGAACCTGCACCCCAACTCGCCCGGCTACCGCCTCATCCTCAACAACGTGCTCTTCCCCGCCGCCCAACGGAAAAAGCAGAAGACGTGATGGTTGGTGGTTTGTGGTTTGTGGTTTGTGGTTTGTGGTGGGTGGTGGGTAGTGCGTAGCACCGGGGTGCACCCCTCCCTGCGAGCGAAGCGAGGAGGGAAGGGCCGGGGGTGGGTCCCCTGGAGGTAGCGCCGAGGTGCACCTGCGCCGGGGGTGGGTCCCGGGCTGCGCCCGTAAACCCCGGGCTGGCGCCCGGGGTTAGCGGTTAGCGGTGGCGTCAGCGTCCTATTTCAGCAGAGTCACCCGTTGCGTTTCCACCCGTCCGCCGCTTTCCAGGCGCACCATATACACGCCCGAGCTCAGGCCGGCCGCGTCGAAGGTGGCCGAGTGCGAGCCTGCCGGCATCACGCCGTCCACCAGCACCGCCACTTCCCGACCAAGCAGATCATACACGGCCAACCTCGTCTTTCCGAAAACCGACAACTGATAACCGACAACCGTCGAAGGGTTGAAGGGGTTCGGAAAGGCGGGATTTAGGCCTACGGCCAACGGCTGACGGCTGGCGGGGTCGTCCACGGAGGTGATCGTGCCTGGACCTACCAACAGGGTAAATCGGGGTGAGGAGGTCGCCTGCATGGCAACCGGGGTAGGATCGATATCGCGTGCGACAGGTTTGGCCAAGACATTGTGACCGAATGTGTAAGCGGTTTCCCTAAGATTGATGACCGCTCCGGTTTGGTTATCCCGCAAACCGACCGCCCAATCGGAGGGTATTCCGGTCAAAGTTTCGGCGGACACAGTGAATTCTCCCCCCATATTGGATACCTGGAAATCGAGCGGAATCTCACGAAGTCCGTTGAGTTCGAAAGGCATCGAGTATTGGGATTGAAGGCGTGGTTGCCCGTTTCGCTCACCGATGAACCCGATGGTACCAGTGGATGAAACCAAGGGACGGATTTTGGAGGCATCCCATTGGTCCCAACCTTCGGTTGCGGTCGCATGGAAATACACGGTTGCCGCACGGTCCAAGGTGCGAATGCCGGTTTCCTCGTTGAAGCCATCCAAACGGAAAGTCATGAAACGCTCATCATGCTCGATCTCCTTATAGAAAGAGCCCGTCTCGTTCAACTTTGCCAGATTAGGGAGATACACATGCGAGGCATCGTTTGAGTTTTCGATAAAGGCACCTTGCCAAACCCCCAGTTTGTGAGAGGTGCTTGATGTCGACACCCATGTTCCCACATTCCCATTCGCATCGGTTGTGGCATTTCCGGAGTCGTCCCACAATTGCAATACGGTAGGCACTGTGGCGCCCTTGCCGATCAGTTTGCGCACATCGATGGCGTAACCGTAGGGATTGCCGATCATGTTGAACCCGTTGCCATCACCAGATAGAGATGGACTCACATCCGAACCATCACTTCCGGTAGCAGTCAGTGTGATGGGAAGCGGCGAGCTACCCGCTGTGCTGTTGTTGAAGAAATAAAGTGCGAAGCCGCTGCCATGGCCCAACACATCCGAATGGTTCGCTGCCGATACCCAAGCATCTGTTCCAGTAGTATACCCCGTGAACAGGTTTGATTCGCGGTCGGTATGTGCGCCACCGGCAACCCCTTGAATGGCGGTCTGAGAAGCCAGATCTGCCACCGTCATGCCCGACTTCGGAACCGAAAGAATGCGCCAGCCGGCCCCTCCTGTAATCTGGCGGGAGAACGTGGCCGCATCAAGACCGGAAGGGTTGCTCGTTACAATGGAGCCGGTTCCGCTGATTACAATGCGCTGGAGAACTTCATCACTCACATTCGCACCGGTAGCTATGGTCAAGGTACCATTTACAGTCAAAGTCTTGCCCGATGCAACCGAAAGTGTGGCACCACTATTTATCGTAACCGACCCAACCGTCACGTTTTCCGTGATGGAAAGTGTACCACCATTGGCAGTAATGGTGGAAGATGTTAGGTTTGCAGAAAGTTCAAAAACTCCATCATTTAGAGTTGTAGTACCTCCATATGAAGGTGTTGAAGAAATTTTTAAAGTACCTGCACCTGACTTTATCAAATTTGCAGAAGAACCAGAGATGACAGCATTTACATTTGTGATACCTGAGCCATCAAATGTAATTGTATTACTATTTCCAAAAATCTCTCTTGTGTAGGTAGTGATTGCACCAGTAGTTGTAGTTCTGAGGGTGACCGATGATGCATCAATACCAATCCTAACATTGAATGTGTGGGTCACACCGGAAATCGCATTGTTGAACAATCCATTTGTAAGGCTTAATCCGCGACTGGCATCATCAACACTGCCATTGAATGTCCGATTGCTTGTCGTTCCAGACGTCAATATCAACTGCCGCGCACCCCAGAATGTCTCATTCAGGGTCATTGTGGTATGGTGATTATTTCCAATTTCCAAATTATGGCGAGTGGTCAACCCATTAGTGCAATCCGGACGGTTTCGTGCCGAGTTTCCCCCGAATCCTTCGTACCACCACTGACTGTCAACATTCCCAATTTCTGAGCAGTCTCCATTCTGCCAGTTGCCATTGGCGGCTACGTCACGCCAGTACACATTCTGCTGCCCCCACACCCCTACGGGCGCCATAACCAGCGCCACAAGCGCAAGAAGTCTGTAGTGTAGTTTCATTGCTCTATTCCGTTTTCGGTTGTCAGATATCGGTTTTCAGTCTCAGGACTCAGGACTTCTTCCCCTTGAGCCGCTTCCAGGCATAGGCCGCGCCACCGGCGGCCAACAGGCCGAGGCCGCCGTCGATGGGGGCTTGTTCGGGCGCACCGGGCATGCCGGGCGGCTGCGCGAAGAGGGCGTCGGGCACGAGGGCGACGATGACGATCAGAAGGGCTATTGCTGCTAACGGTTTCATGGGACTATGGGACTATGGGACTATGGGACTTTTCAACATTCAACATTTTTCATTCTTCATTTCACCAGGGTGATGCGTTGGGTGCGCATCTGCCCCGCGCTTTGGAGGCGCAGTAGGTAGATGCCCGAGCTCAGGCCGGCGGCATCGAAGGTGACCGTGTGGGCACCGGCGGGCATCATGCCGTCCACGAGAACCGCCACTTCGCGACCCAGCAGGTCATACACCGCCAACCTCGTCTTACCGAAAACCGGCAACTGATAACTGACAACCGTGCTCGGGTTGAAAGGGTTGGGGTAGGCGGGATCGAGGCGGACGGCCAACGGCTGACGGCTGGCGGGGTCGTCCACCGCGGTGGAGCTTAGAGGATCGATGATGAGGGTGTAGCGGCGCGAGGCGGTGAGGATGCGGTCCTGGCCTTCCTCGAGGCCGACCACGCTTCCGCGATCATCTTTCAGATAGAGCGACCACTGACCAGGCAAGGCCCGCGTGGACGCCACCCGGAACAACAGGTCCCTGTCTGTGTTACTGGGATGCAGCGGGATTTCGAGCAACCCGGCATCGATGGGCAGATGTTGGATGGAAAACGTCCCCTGCCCTTCCACGGCTCCCGTGGCAAAGGTCATGGCTGCCGCGGATTCGGCTTGACGATGCAGGGCATCATTCAAATCAGATCCCAGGGCACCATCCGCACGGAAGGTCAGGGTGGTGCCGGCACGGCGGGTTCCGTCGGCTATTTCCAGCCAGATGGCCGGCACCGGCGCCTCGCGATGGAAGGCCGCGGCCTGACTCTCCACTTTGGCCGAATCGGCTACGGTAAGAACGGGCGAGGCGGCTACCGCTTTCACCCAGAACCCTTGGAAGGATTGTATGAGATTGGTGCCCCCGTTGAACCCGGCATCGGTGCTATGATTGTAGCCCTGGTAGGCCCCGGTTTGGGTCAGTACCTGGTAGGTCGGGGAAATACCCGTGCGGGTCCACCCGGCCGCGGCATTCCAATCCAGCTGGCCAATGAAGGGATTCGCGACCAGGTTCCACCCTCGCAGAGTGTCCGCAGCCCCGGCCGATTCGGTATAGGTGACCGGCAAGGAGACCGGCGACCCATCGTTTTCCGAGGAGTTCCATGTACCGGTCACACGAAGGGTTTTTGGCCAACTGCCGTCGGGAGTACCGTAATCGTCATCCTTATAGATGCCGACCAGATAACCGGTGCCTCGGGCAACCGCTTCCGTCAGATCCTGGACGCCCACCCAGCCGTTCATGCCCGACGATTCATCGAAACGGAACACGTTGGGAGCACCTATGCCATCGCCTCCGGTGGTCGCCTGGGTCCATACCGCATCCAACAGACTGCCCGATTCGCCGTGCAGGGTGGTGGCCAGCGGAGAACCCAGCAGAACGAAACTGGAGGCCGGGTCGTCGGTTCGGGCGATGTGGCGCTCAACCGTGACAGGCAGGGTCAGGGTGCCTTCGCCGGTGTTGGCCACCATGGCAGAACCCGTGGCATCCGAAAGGAATACCACCGAACTGCCGGAACCACCCAGGGTTCCCTTGGTGAGCGTCAGGCGTTTGGCGATCCTGAGCGTGGTGTTGGAGAGGTTGACCACATCGGCCTGCTCGGACTTGTCCACCAACACATAGGGAATGTCGATCGAACCGGCGGCAGTACGGCCGAAGACCTGGTCCTCACCCCCTCTGAAGAAAATCGCCCGGTTGTTGTGGGTGAGCGTACCGTCTATGGTGGCATCGCCTTGCAGTTCCAGATCGCCGCCGATCTGGGTGGAAAGTATTGCCGTGGCATATTCCTGCACGACCAGCGTGCCGAGCACCGTGAGTTTGCCCGTACCCATCAACCGGAGCGTGCCACCGGCCTCAACCGTCAGATTATTGATGATTGAAGCGGCATTCACCTCCAACGTGGCCCCCGATTTCACCGTGAACCCGCTGCTGGCAAACGTGCCGCCAATCCGAAGCGTGCCCTCATCCACCGCCGTGGCACCCGTATAGGTGTGGTTTCCGTTGAGGACGGCGGTTCCAAGTCCGGATTTGGTCAAACCACCAGTCCCGGAAATTATTCCCGTTGTCGCATCATGCCGAATAGTACCAGCACCAGTGAAAATCGCAGTATGGGTACCAAGTAGGATGTTCCTTTGAAGCACCAAGGTTCCAGCTGCATTTGCAGCATCAAACGAGACATCACCTGCCAAATCAACTGAAACGTTTAATGTGTGCGTACCTGTCGATTGATTCCGTACATGGGACGATACATTCAGCCTACCGGACTCAGTAGTCGTCAATGTCCTGTTGGATGTGGCTCCACTTTCGAATGTGAGACTAAGCAACTGAAACGTTGCCCCGTTCACACTCATGGATAACTGATTGTTATGCCCTATGAAAACGTGATTTCTGGTACCAACGGGCCAAATATCAGGCCGCTCCTCAGTCGAATTCCATGTCAAATAATACCAAGGTTTGGCGCTATCCCACCAAAGGCTGGAAGTCGATTCACTTCTGTGATAAACATTCTGCTGCCCCCACACCCCTACGGGCAGCAGCAGCATGGTCAGGAGCGGAAGTAAACGGTTCAGGTGACGCATGGATTTCTTCAGGACTCAGGACTTCTTCCCTTTCAGCTTCTTCCACGCATAGGCCGCGCCACCGGCGGCCAACAGGCCGAGGCCGCCGTCGATGGGCGCCTGGTCGGGCATGCCGGGCAAGGTGGGTGGCGGCGGCTGGGCACCCAAATCGGTACCAAACGCCACGCATAGGAGCAGTGCGAAGGCCACCCATCCGACGAAACGGGCTGTTGTGCTTTTCATGACGCGATGTGCTTGATTCTCTTACACCGTCCACGCTTCAGACGACCGTATGAAAGCGCTTACATAAACTGAGAGGAATGTACATAGGTCGCGCTCTTTCCGCAAGTGGGGGCTTCTCCAGGGGTGGGGCTTCGGGGTGGGGCTTCATCCCCACCCCGGTAAGAGGCCCCCCCCCCAGCCCCCCCCCCGGCGGAACCCCCCCCTTGGGCAAGAGCGCGCCCCAAGTTCAGTCCGCGGCGTGTTTTTATACGCGTTAAAAGCGGCGGCGGTAGCGCCGGCGGGGGGCCTCCCCCCCCACGACCCGAAGCCCTACTTCAGCAGGGTCACCCGCACAACCGCCACTTCTCCCCCGCTTTCGAGGCGCAGGAGGTACACGCCGGAGCTCAGGCCGGACGCGTCGAAGTTCACGGAATGAGCACCGGCCGGCATCACACTGTCCACCAGGACCGCTACTTCGCGACCGAGCAGGTCATAAACGGCCAGACGTGTCTGTCCGAAAACCGACAACCGATAACCGATAACCGTAGTCGGGTTGAACGGATTCGGGTAGGCCGCATTCAGTTTGAAGCCGTAGGCCGTTGGCTGTCGGCCGTCGGCCGAGGTCGAACCCACCGGATCGATGACCAGGCTGCTGTCTCGCACGAAGGCTTGCCAGCCTACCGGCAGATGGCTCGCTACCACCCGGGCACCGACGGGCTCCGATCCGGCCGGCATCCGGATGCGCAAGGGCAGCTCCACGACTGCTTCCAAGACCAGGGGCAGTACCTGCGTGTGCCAGTCGCGGCCGTCCATCCCGGTGGACACCACTACGGCCTGCGGATCCATTACCGGCAATTTGCCCGCGTCGTACCCGTCGCGGCCGACCAGCGCTTCGGTATGGAAACCCACCACGGCCTGGTCTTTGCGGCCGCCGGCTTCCACTTCCACAACCACCTGATGCACGTCGGGCGTTTTGGCATACAGGGTGCTTCCTTCCACGAAGGCGCTCCGGTCCCAGGCCCAGCTTCCGGTGCCGTTGTGGGCCACCCAGAATCCCTGGAATGCGGCCAGGTTTCCATCAAAATTCCCGAATCCGCCGCTCCAGTTCCGGTAGAAGCCGCCCGTGGGATCCCATACCCAGACCTGGTTGTAGGCTCCGCCTTGGCGCCGCACCTGCCCGAAGGCGATGCCCCGCGCATAGGGATTGCCGATGAGGATGTGGGTGTCGCCGCCCGTTTCGGGGGCGGTGAAGGTGTAAGGCCCGGCCGGACGCGCCCCCCGCACGCTCAATTCCGCGGCCTCGCCTTCCGCACCGAAATACCCGAATGCGAAGGCCTCACCCCGCTCGATCTCGTCGTTCAGGTCGGCCACGGGGTGCCAATTCCCACCGATATGCCGGTAGATGTGCGGCTCGCCCTGGCCCGGCAGGTCGCTGCCCACGGCATATTGGGTGAACACGGGCTCGAGCAGCGCGGCATAGGTGGTGGTCACGGGGCTGGTGAGTAGCCGATACCCCGGCGCCGGCGACAATGGAATGACCCAGGTGACCGAATCGGGCGCGAAGGGCGTGAGCCGGATCTCGTCCAGGTTGAACCGCCGGCCCGAGGTGCCTCCCGTTACCCGGAAACGGATGCGGGCCGGACCCGGCTCGTCCACCGTTATCGTGCGTTCGGTGAGGGCATCCACCCCGTCCAGGGAAATGGGCTCGCCTACGATATGCCAGGCGTCGCCCGAGCGCACTTCCACCACGAAGGTGGGCGCCGTGGCGGTGCGGTCTCCGGAAAAGGCGCTCCGGGCGTATTGGAAACGCACGGTTCCGATGCCGCTGAGGCGGTCGGTGAGCATTTCGGCGACCGCCATGGTATCGGAGCTGTGCGTGCGGAAACGGAGCGATTTGGCCCCTACGCGCAGGTCTTCCGGGCTGCTACCTACCAATACCTCCCTCAGGAACCAGGTCACATCCGCTTCCTGCACCGATCCGGCGACGTAGCCCGTTTTCACGGCGTTGTCGAAGGTGGCCAGATGGTCGCCGCTTTCCACCGGCGGATCGGGCTGCACATAACCTTCCACATACAGCCGGCGGACCAGCGTGGTATCGATGATGAAGGGATTGGGCCGGTTCTGCTGAAGCGAGGCGGCACGCCAGGTGCGGTCGTATTCGGCCTGGTCAACCGGATCGTCGATGTGGAAGGATGCCAGATCGGCCCGCATGCTTTCGAAAAAGAGGGGATCGGCCAGCAAGGCCTCCGTGCGGTACATGGTGAAGAAGTAGAAGGCGGCACGGGCCACGTCGCCCATGGTGGCGTCGCGGGGCTGGAAACGGTCGTTGTTCCCCTTCCGGCTCCATAGGCCCAGGTCGCCCGACGGGATGGCCGATTGGTCCACATCCCCTTTCCACCAGGTGATCACCTGGGCCGGTGCGAGGTAGCCGAAAGCCGAATTGTTCCGCGAGGCGTTCACATTCATATAGGCCGGCCGCAGCGAGTGCAGGTCGGACCGGGCCGGTTCGTTCTGCGCACCCTTCGACTGGGGCCAGATGTGTTCGGCGTTGAAATCCTGCGCCGTGGTGGCCGCCCGCGCGGTCGACACATTCGCCGGCACGGATATCACACGGCCCGTGTAGATGCAGGTGAGCGTACCGCCCACATTGTCCACAAAGCCGTACATCTGGTCGCGGGCGCGGGTGTCGTACCCGAGGGTGGACACGGGTTTGTAATGCAGGCGCAGGCTGTCGTACAGGGCGCTGCCCGTGGTGCCCGGAAACAGGATCTGCTGGGGAACCTGCGCCTGGGCCGTCCAACCCACCGCGAAGATCCATCCGGCCGCCAGCAGCTTGCGGAATGATGTTGACACGATGGGGGAAGGTACAAACGAAAAATGGCCCCGGACCTTCGCCCGGAGCCATTCTTACTCCAACCTTTTTCCTTTATCCTTCATCCTTTTTACTTCAGCAAGGTCACCCGCTGCGTCGCCACTTGTCCCTCGCTTTCCAGGCGCACCAGGTAGATGCCCGAGCTCAGGCCAGAGGCGTTGAAGTTCACAGAATGTGAACCCGCCGGCAGCACACCGTCCACCAAGACCGCCACTTCGCGCCCCAGCAGATCATACACCGCCAAGCGTGCATGGTGCGAGGTGCGAAGCGAATAGGATATGATCGTGCTCGGATTAAAGGGATTCGGGTAGGCCGCATTCAGCTTGAAACTGTCCGCTGTCATCTGTCCACTGTCCACCGAAGTAGTACCTACCGGCTCCACGACCACCACGAAAGGTGAAGAAGTGTTCACGATTCGTGAATCAAGTTCACATTCAGTGGTGGAATCGTTCACGTTCTGTGAAGACCATTCACATATCGTGGTGGATTCGCCCGATTGTTCACGGATTGTGAACTTCCAGCCGGCGGGGAGGGTCCAATGGCTCACATTCAGGGTAAAGGTGCCTTCCTGGGAAGAGCGGAACCCGAGGGGCAGCTCCAGACGCTCGGTGATGAGCGGCAGGTAGTGGATGTCCATGGGCGTACCGGTCTCCCGCTCGAGCGTGAACACCTGGTGGACCGAATTCGAGAAGGGAGCGAACTTGATGGCGTCTTTCCGGTCGCGACCGAAGGTGCCGTCGGCGGCGAACTGCAGCCAGGTGCCATTTTCGCGGCCGTCCTCGCCGCGGAACCCGATGCGCACCGCTATGGGCTCCACCTCCTTGCCGCGGAACGAGCCGCCCGTGGATTTGGACGCTTCCGTAAAGGTGATGCCCGATGCAGGGCCGTCGTAGGCCGCGAAGAATCCTTGCCCGGCGGCGATGATGCCACCGCGTTGATCCCCGATCGAGCCGTTCCACGACGCATAATCGCCCGCCGTTGGGTTCCAGACCCAGATCGTGGAGGCCACATCGGCGCCTTTGGTCACCAACTCCCAGTCGATGGACGACCAGAATGGATTCCCGGCCAGAACATATTCCCATTCCCCTTCGGTCGAAGAAAACGCCGGGGTGATGGCGACCGGAGCCGCGTTTTCAGTGCCGTTGATCGGCAACACTTTCGGGAAGCCGCCCTGAACGCCGGGTGTGGACGCATCGTCATCCGCATACACACCGACCGCGACGCCGTAACCGGCCGGATAGGTGGCCGATTGATCGGTGAGCGACACCAACGCGTTCCCTTCGGCCTGACGGTACACATTCGACATGCCATTGGTCGCATCCGCGCCGGTGAAGCCTTGGGTCCACAGACCACCCAAAAGCGTGTTGTAGGTTCCGGACACGGGCGAACTCAAGAGGCGGTACCCGGTGGTGCCGGTCAAAGTGATCGTCTTGTTTTCGGTGGCACGGAATTGGATGTTGTCGAGACGGTTGTTGCCGGAGGAGGATGTTGCGCCATTCACTGTCAGCCGCACATACGCGGTTTTAACACCATCGAGACCAGTAATCGTTGGGACTGTGACTACCGCAAAACTTGACGCGATTGTGGTAATGGCTTCCAAGGAAGTCCAATTTTCCAAATCAGTGCTGTAAGCCCAGATATGCGAATTAAAACCGGTACCTGTCCTTTGAGATGCATAAGTGATATTCAGGTCTTCACGATTCGCCATATCGATGGCAAAGACAATGAATTTTCCATTGGCGGAGAACGATGTTCCTCCAAGCAATGTCAAACTTGAAGCTCCGGATGTAGTTGTTGAAAAACCTGATCCAGCATTAACAGTTGTGCCTCCAAACGATGTCACTTCATTTCCCGAAGTTGCCGTTATCCAGTCACTTGAGCCACTTGTACCATCCAAATACAAAGTTGCAATGCCGAAGTTCGATCGATACAAGTCTGGTGAACCAGGGGCTGCAGCTGCTGCCGTTCCGCCATTGGTCGTGGTTTGGAAATCCCACCCGGCGATGAGCACTTCCGCGCTGATCGTCAATGATCTGTCCACCGGCGTAGCCGCGTTGTAGTTGCTGTTTCCTCCTTGAGAAGCCGTGATGGTGGTGCTTCCGGCGGAGACGAAGGTGACCGTGCTTCCGGAAACGGTGGCCACGGCGGTGTTCGAAGAGGCGAAACTGACGGTGAGGCCGGAAGTGGACGATGCTGTCAAAACCATACTTCCAGCAGAAATATCCTGCACGGCCAATTCATTGAACGTGATGGTCTGGCTAGCGATGGTGATGTTGCCGGTGAGGCCCGTGGGCTGCGTGAGCGTGTAACGATCGGCTTGCACGCCGGCCAAAGTGGATGTTGAGGTCACTTCGATGCCTTCGCCGACATCGGCCGATGCGAAGGTACCAGTGCCTACCAAGGTCACGGTATCGCCATCCAAAATGCCGACCAGGTCGCCGGTGATGGTGGCTGCGGTGGACCCGTTGTAGATTTTCGAGGTCACGGCCGCGTTCGAAACCGTCAAGGCTTTTTGGGAAACGGTGCTGCTCGGGATGGTGACTTGAACCGCATCCGCGCTGCCGCCTTCAATCACTATGTCGCCGGAGTAATCGGCGGGGACATTTCCGGAAGCGAGTCGGGCGAAGACCGTGGCCGAAACGTTTCCGGTTTCCTGAACCAGGATCACGGAAGCCCCATAGCCACTGCCGGATGTGAGCGACACTTCGAAACCTGCAGGTGCGGTGACGGTGAGGTCGCCGGTGAGATCTACACCGTTTACACTGAACGATTGCGCGCTGGATGCCGAGCCGTACACCGCGTTAAAGCCGGAAAGGCTGGATGGTGTCGTTTCGACAATGGCCGTGGCTGTGGATGTGGTGAAGGAAACCTGGCTTCCGTAGCTGGTTCCGGCGCTGTTCGTGGCGAAGGCGCGCACGAAATACTCGGTGGAAGACGACAAGCCGGTGATGGCGGCATCAAACGCGCCGGTGGTGCCGGACACGGTCACTTTCGAGTCGGAAGTGGTCGGAGCCGCGGTTGTTGCGAACACCACACCACGTTCGGTGATTGCCGCGCCACCATCCGAAACGATCGTGCTACCGGAAATCACCGCACCCGAAGTCGTAACCGAACCCGCAGTTCCCGTGGTGACGGTTGGTGCTGTGGCCACAACGGCGGACTCGACGGTCAATGTTAGTGAGAGATCGTCAATGCGCCAGTTTGCAGTGTTTGCATTTGCTGTCCCGGTACCATTATAACCGTAGAGTCTAAAGGTAACCGCAGTACTTGCTTCGGATTCAAAGGTGAGGGATAAATTTGTCTTGAGTGCCCAAGAGCTATTATTTGCAATTGTACCCGTAGCGATGTCAGATACAAAACCGTCTGCACTGGATCTAACAGTGTATGCCTGCGGTGCAGTTGATGTGCTTCTCGATCCAAAACTAATTGCCGTCAAACTGAATTTATACCCAGTTGCTGGCGTCAATGTGAATTCAAAATATGCACTTCCACTTGCGGCTGTGTTTAAAGCACCAGTTCTAGCGGCAGCACCTGCATTATTAGAACCAGAAGCTCCTGAATATCCGCTGGAAGTTGATGACGTTGTTAACAAGGTTGTAGTACCATTATTATTACCTCGTGAAACACTTCCTATTGTAAGATTAGCAACGGGAGTTCCACTACTTGGATCAGTCGTAGCAAAATCCCACGTAACCGTTGTCTGCCCCCACCCTTCTCCTACTCCGAATACCAGTACGATGGCTGCGATAAGTCCATAGATGCGTTTCATGATCTGCCCTTGATAAGAATTGAATTGCTACTTCGAAGTGTCTTCAGAAGTCGGTTATCTGTTTTCAGAAAACAGACTTCCGAAAACCGACTCCCGTAAACCGATTTCAGTCTTCCGATTTCCGTGCCCGCAACTTGCGCCAGGCGTAGGCGGCGCCACCGGCGGCCAACAGGCCGAGTCCGCCATCGATGGGGGCTTGGTCGGGTAGGGTGGGCAGGGCCGGTGGCGGCGGTTGCGCGCTCACGGCGCCGGTGCCCAGATGCAATGCGCCCATAAGGAGGGCCACCTTGAGGAGACGAGACATGCTGATACGACCTTGGATTGGATTCGGATGTGTGCTGTACGACCGGGGACGATGTCCATCCGAAATGTAGTCGGTCTCCGATTTCTTCCCAAACCGTCGGGTATTAAGAATTGATAATATGCCGCCAGGCACCGGATGCACGTTCACGTTTTGTGAACGCGGAGTTCACGTTCCGTGAATGGTTGGTCACGTTTTGTGGACGAGTGTTCACGTTTCGTGAATGCGTAATCACGGATTGTGAACGATAGTTCACTATTCGTGAATGCCGGTTTCACTATCCGTGAATGAGTGTTCACAAATCGTGAATGACGAGTTCACTATCCGTGAATCACACGTTCACTAATTGTGAATGATTGGTTCACTATCCGTGAATCGGCGTTCACTAATTGTGAATAGAGGGTTCACTATCTGTGAATCATTCGTTCACTATCCGTGAATGACGAGTTCACTATCAGTGAATCAGTGTTCACGAATTGTGAACAAACGAAAATGGCCCCGGACCTGCGCCCGGAGCCATTCATCATTCATCCTTCATCCTTTCTACTTCAGCAGCGTCACGCGCTGGGTGGCCACCCGGCCGCCGCTTTCCAGGCGCACCAGGTAGATGCCCGAGCTCAGGCCCGACGCGTCGAAGTTCACGGAATGGGCACCCGCCGGCAGCACGCCGTCCACCAAGACCGCCACCTCACGACCGAGCAAATCATACACGGCCAGGCGGGTCTGTCCGAAAACCGACAACCGATAACCGATAACCGTAGTCGGATTGAACGGATTCGGGTAGGCCGCATTCAGTTTGAAACTGTCCGCTGTCGGCTGTCCACTGTCCACCGAAGTAGTACCTACCGGCTCCACGATGAGGGTGAAGCGGGGGGAGGAGGCTTGCACTTTGGCCGGACCCTCGGGCGTGACCGTCGGGCCGCGTTTGGCCAGCGGGCTGTCGGAGCTGATGGCCAGGCGCGTGCCCGGGTCGAGCGCGGTGGTGTGGCCGGTAACCGCGTCGCGCACCGACACCATCCAGCCTTCGGGCAGGTGGTTGCTGCTCAGGAAGAGCTCGAAACGGCTGCCGCGGGTATGGTCGAGCCCGAGCGGGATCTCGATGGCCGCGGTGGGTACGGGCAGGTGGTTGATATCGAGCGCGGTGCCGTCGTCCAGGCGGGTGTAGAGCAGGGCGTAGTGCTCGGTGGGCATAACCAGGGGTGTCAGCTTGTAGGCATCCATCCCGTCGAATCCGGCCGAGGCCGACTCGCCGAACTGTACGAAAGCTTCGCTCTGCATGCCCTCCCCTTTCAGGCCCACCGAGAACACCATAGGTGCCATTTCCTTGCCCAAGAACGTGCCGCCTGTGACTTTGTCGTCCGACTCGATCGTCAGCCACGCGCCCGAGCCGGTCGTTTGCACCCAGAAACCTTGGAAGGGCGCGATTTTGCCATCTGTCAGCGACCCGGCCGTGCCGTTCCAAGCGCGGTAGTTGCCGGTAACCGATGCGCCGCCGTCCTCATCGAGCAAGTCGCCCAGCGTGGTGTAGGCCGGATCGTACACATACACTGTGGTACTCACCGCGCCGTTCTTCGCGACCAGATCCCAGTCTATCGTCGAAGCGAAGGGGTTCCCCGCGATATACCAGTTGCTGTTCGGCAGCGAAACCGTCACCGGGCTGGCATGTTCGGCACCCGTAACCGAGAACGTCGTGGGTGCGACGTTGGGCGTATTGTCATAATCATCATCATTGAAATGATAATAGATGAAGCCGTCGCCCGCCGGATGGTCGCCCTCGAGCGTGGCATACTGGACAAACGTGCCGGCACCGTAGGCCCTCACATTCGCCTCCCCGTTGTCCGGCGCATCCGAGCCC
>JANJTJ010000117.1 GCA_024711145.1 Balneolales bacterium | reverse complement strand
TTCCCTCATCGGGTATGTGGGGACCGATCCGGCGGGTCCGTACCGGTCCGGTTGGGAAGTGGACGACACGCCCTTCTACTATGCGCCGTCCTTCGGCAAACTCAATTTCAACGGGAATACCGTCTTTCTCACCGTGCGGGCCGACGGGCGCGTGGGCGACCGCCCGAGCATCTCCTGGGAACCCTTCGGTACCGACTATGTGCGGTTCGTCAACGAGCAGCGCATCACGGAACCCGGCACCCGCTATCGGGAAGATTACCGCCGGTTGCCGGGGTCGAACCGGATCCATCTGGGCAGCACCATGCCGCCGGGCCATGTGGAAACCGAAGCCCTCACCGTATCGGATCCGGAAGCCTACACCCTGGACACCTTCGTCCGGTGGGCCGATTCGGTCGGCGTGCGCATCGAAGGCGGGTATCGGATCGAGCGGGGCGATTTCAAGCCGGAAACCATCCCCCAGCCCTTGGGCGCCTACCATTCGCCACCACTGGACAGCCTGGTCTTCCTCATCAACAAAGACAGCGAGAACTTCTACACCGAAATGGTGGCCGAAGCCATGGGCGGGGTGGATTCGGTCGAGGCGCGGGTGGTGCGCTTGGGAGTACCTGGGCGGGACTTGGCCATGCGCGACGCATCGGGTCTGGCCTCGGCCAACCGCATCACCACCCGGGGTACCACGGCCTTGCTCGTGGCCATGCTGCGGCATGCCCATGCCGACACCTACCTGCGGAGCATGACCCTGGCCGGGCAGGATGGCACCCTGCGCAACCGCATGCGGAACACCCCGCTGAGCGGAAAGTTCGCCGGTAAGACGGGCACCATAACCGGGGTCAGGTCGCTGAGCGGGTACCTGACCACCGCCAGCGGGCGGATACTGGTGGTCAGCCTGGTCACCAACCACCACCTGGTGCGGGCCGCCGACATCGACCGCGTGCACGAAGCCATGCTGATGCATCTGTACAGGACCTATTGACCATGGCCAAAGCCACCATATTGCTCACCGACGACGAGCCCGGCATCCGCAGGGCCTTGCGCGAGATCCTCGAGTTCGAGGGATACACCATCCTCGAGGCGGAAGACGGGGAACAGGCCCGGGCGGCCGCCGCGGGCAACGACGTGGATCTGATGTTGCTCGACATCAAGATGAAGGGGATGGACGGGTTGGAGACCTTGGAACACCTGCGTGCCGACGGCCACGAGTTTCCCGTCATCATGCTGTCGGGGCACGGCACCATCGATACCGCCATCCAGAGCACCCGATTGGGGGCCTTCGATTTCCTGCAGAAGCCGCCCGACCTGAACCGGTTGCTCATATCGGTGCGCAACGCCTTGGACCGCCAGCACCTGGCCACGCAGAACCGACGCATGCGTCGGCGCATCGGCAA
Organism: Balneolales bacterium; assembly: GCA_024711145.1. GTDB lineage: Bacteria > Bacteroidota > Rhodothermia > Balneolales > HLUCCA01 > JANJTJ01. The sequence goes on along the minus strand of JANJTJ010000117.1, from coordinate 76,243 downwards.
TGTGAAGGAGATGTTGGGCGAGAGCGAGGCCATGGACCGCATCCGCGAGACCGTGCGCAAAGTGGCGCCTACCGATGCCCGGGTGCTCATTACGGGGGAGAACGGCACCGGCAAAGAACTGGTGGCCCGCTGGGTGCACGAGCTCAGCCGCCGCGCCAGTGCCACCTTCGTGGAGGTGAACTGCGCCGCCATACCCGAAGAATTGCTCGAAAGCGAGCTGTTCGGCCACGAGAAAGGCGCTTTCACGGGGGCCATACGCCAACGCATCGGCAAGTTCGAAGAAGCCGACGGAGGCACCCTCTTCCTCGACGAAATCGGCGACATGAGCCTTTCCGCCCAAGCCAAAGTGCTGCGGGCCTTGCAGGAACATGTGATCGTGCGCGTGGGGGGCAACCAACCCATCAAAGTGGATGTGCGTGTGGTGGCGGCCACCAACAAAGACCTCCAGGAAGAGATCGAAGCCGGTCGGTTCCGCGAAGACGTGTTCCACCGCCTCAACGTGATTCCCTTTCAGGTTCCGCCATTGAGGGAGCGACGCGAAGACATCCCCTTGTTGGCCAAAGCCTTCCTGGAGGAAATGGCGGGGCGCGACATCCTGTTCGCCGACAAATCCTTCACGCCCGATGCCCTGGAGTGGTTGTCGAAGCAGGAATGGAGCGGTAACGTGCGCGAATTGCACAACGTGGTGGAGCGCTTGGCCATACTGGTGCCCGAGCCGGCCATCACGGCCGCCAGCATCTCCGGTCTGATGACACGGCCCAAACGCACCTCCGCCGCCGGCACGGCTGCCGTGGAGGAGTGGGTGGCCGCCTATTCCGATTTCGGGGTGTTCAAGGAAGCCGCCGAAAAGACCTTCCTGCAGCATCAGTTGGAGAAACACGGGTGGAACATTTCCGCCACGGCCGATGCCATAGGCATCATGCGGAGCCACCTGTACACCAAAATCAAGAAATACGACCTGGAGCGCTGACCCATGCCCGCCCAACTCATAGACGGCCTGCTGGTGGCCGCAGGAATCAAACGGGAAGTGCAGGCCGACGTGGCCGGACTCCTGGCCCGGGGGTTGCGTCCGCCGCATCTGCGGGTGTTGCTCATCGGCTCGCATCCGGCCAGCAAGGCCTACGTGACCTCCAAAGTGCGTGCCTGCGCCGAAGTGGGCATCACCTCCGACACCGAGATCCTGCCCGACACCATCTCCGAGAAATCCCTGAAAGCCCGCATCGCCGAGCTCAATGCCGATGACGAGGTGGACGGCATACTGGTCCAGTTGCCCTTGCCCGACCACCTCACTCCCATGAGCGTGATCGAAAGCATAGACCACCGCAAGGATGTGGACGGGTTCCACCCCATGAACGTGGGTCGGTTGGCGCTCAACATGCCCGGGTTCCGCTCCTGCACCCCGGCCGGCATCCAGGAGCTGTTCAAACATTACATGATCCCCACCAAGGCCAAACATGCCGTGGTGGTGGGTGCCAGCAACATCGTGGGTACGCCGATGGCCCTCATGCTCTCGCGCGAACACGATTCGTACAACGGCAAGGCCACGACCACCATATGCCACAAATACACCAAGGACCTCACGGCGCACACCATAGCGGCAGACATCCTCATCGTGGCGGCCGGGCAACCCAACCTGATAACCGCCCCCATGGTGAAGGAAGGCGTGGTGGTGGTGGATGTGGGCATGAACCGCGTGGCCGACCACACTTCCGAAAAAGGGTACAAACTGGTCGGTGATGTGGATTTCGAGGGCGTATCGCAGAAAGCCAGCTGGATCACCCCGGTTCCCGGCGGTGTAGGCCCCATGACCGTGGCCATGCTGATGAAAAACACCCTGCTATCGGCCAAGAAGGCCGTTTATCCCGACTGAGCCGCCTCGCGGAGCAGGGCTTGCACCTGTTCCGCATTGCGTGCCTTCAGCAATACCGGCAACAGGTCCGGATTGCGCAGGGTGCGGGCCACCCGGTTGAGGCGGTCCAGGTGCGCCTGGCTGGATTCGCGCAGCGGATGCAGCAACAGGGCCACCACATGCACCGGTGCCCCCACATGCGGCATCTGGAAGGCCTCGCGGCAGATGGCCATGATCAATTGCGGTTCGTCCAACTCGGTTACCGCGTTCTCGAACAGGGCCAGACCGGGAATCAGTTCGGGATGGAAGTCGGCGTGGGTATCCAGGATGGATTTGGTGAGGCGGTCCGCCCGGGTATGGTCTTTCGGAAACGCCTCATGTGCCAGCAAGGCCAGCGTGCCGGCATACCCGGTGGCCGAGGGGAACAGCACGGCCGTGTCTTCAGGGCGCAATTCGCCCGGTTTGCGGGCGCTTTCCTCGGTTTCGTCGGTGTTCTCGTAGCCCAGGATGGACGGATACACCGTGATGAATCCGGTATCGGGGAAGAGGGTGGAGATCTGTCCCGGCAACCGGTTCAGCCCGGCCCGCCACGAGAGCATGCCCTCCCGGGCACTTTGCAGGATGAGCAGGTCGTTTTCGCGGATCTGCGCCTTCAGCATGGGTATGAGATCCGACCACCCCGCCATGGGATGGTATTTGGCATTGATGTCGGGTTTGTTGGCCTTGAAGACCGATTTGATCCGGTTCATGCGCTCATCGATCCCGATGACGTGCAGTTCCGCACCGAAGGCGTTGGTCAGGATCTTTACCTGGCGCAGGGTATCGCCGAAGCCCCGTTCCAAGGTGGCGAAAGGCGGTATGGCATAGAACACGCGCCGGGTGGTGCCCACCGGCTCACGCAGGTTGCAGACCATGAGGGTACGGTCCACCAGAGGCAGCAATTGGTCCAACACGCTGCCGAATATGGCTTCCGTGGTACCCACCTGCCCGTTCCAGCCGATCACCACATCGGTGATGCGCCGTTCCTTGATGGCCCGCACGATGCCGTTGGGGATGTTCATGTCCACCCGGGTGACCGGATGCACGGGCACGTCGGCGCTGGCGGCATAAATGACGGCATGGCTGAGCATCTTCTCGCTGGTGGCCACCGCCTGGTGCACATCGGGCCCGTCCCGAACCACCGTCAACGGATAGACCGCCTCCCGTGAGCTGCGGTCGCGCATGGCGAAGGCCACGTCCATGAGGGCTTCCGCCGTGGTGGGGTTCGACAAGGGTACCAGGATGCGCCGGGGTTCTTCGGATACGGTGAGGGCACGGTCGTCGTCGGCCTGGGCGATGATGCGGCCGTAGCGTTCCACCAACCACGGCCCCATCAAACAGGTGATCAGGATCATGATGACCACGGCGTTCACGGCCAGGGCGTCGAACAGGCCCATGTCGAACCCGATGAGGGTGACGGCCAGGGTGGCGGCGGCCTGGGGGATGGTCAAACCGGACATGACCCAGATCTCCCGTATGCTGAACCGGTAGGCGGCACCGGCCATCCAGGACGATGCGGTTTTGCCGACCACCACCATGCCGGTGAATATGCCGGCCAGTTTCCATACGGCCAGGTCGCTCATCACCCGCACGTCCACCAACATGCCCACCGACAGCAGAAAGAACGGTACGAACAGGGCGTTACCCATGAACTGCACCCGGTTCATGAGCGGGGAGGTGTCGGGTACCAGCCGGTTGAGCAGCAATCCCGCCATGAACGCGCCGATGATGGGGGCCAGGCCCACCCATTCGGCCAATACGGCGGTTACGAACAGTACGGCCAGCAGGAAGACGTACTCGGCTTCGGTCTCGCGCCGTACGGTTCTGAAAAACCACCGCCCCAAGGCCGGAATGGCGAACCAGGCCAACAGCACGAACACCGACACCCCGATGCCGAAACTCCACCAGAAGCTGGAGTCGATGTCGCCACCGCCGTAACTGGCGGCCACCACGGCCAATACCATCAGGGAGACCACGTCGGTTACCAAGGTGGCACCCATGGTGACGGTGACCGCCGGAATCTTGCCGATGCCCAACCGGGCGGCCGACGGGTAAGCCAGCAAGGTGTGCGAGCCCACGATGGCACCCAGCAGGAGCGTAGCCGCCATGCCATATCCGAGCAGCCCGGGTGCCAACCAATAGGCCAGGGCGAACGGCAGACCGACCGACAACAACCCGAATCCGATGCTCCGCCCCCGCATGCGCACGAATTGGTCCAGGTCCATGGACAACGCCGCCGAAAAGATGAGGTACTGAAGCCCCACGGTGCCCAACAGCACGATGGTGGCATCGCGGGCCAGCAGGCCGCCCATGCTGGGACCCACCACCATGCCGGCCAGGATGAGCCCGACCGTGGAGGGCAGTTTCAGATAGCGCGAGAGCAGCGGCGAGAGCAGGATGAGCAACATCGCCAATGCGAAGATCAGCACCGGATCGGAGAAAGGCAGGGTCAGGTCGGGAAAGGTCATGTGGCAAGATAACAAACCCGGGTGTGACACAATGCTGTCACCATGGCTCCGTACCCTGCCTTCAGAAACAGAACCCATAGCCCCGAACGACCATGAACACCGCCCTTTCCCTCTCATTCTACACGCTACCCGACCCCTTGCTGGACGAATCGGCCTACATCTTCAGCCTGATGGGGTGGAGCGGGCTGCCCGAAGACCTAAAACGCGCCATCGCGGTGGACCTGATCGGCTACCGCGACGAACTGTTGGGGTTGTACTCCACGCTCGATCCGGCCGTGCAGGCGCGTCGGCGTTCGGTCTATTGGTGGGTGGAGCAGTATCGCGACGGCACCTGCTCGTTGGATACGGCCATCGCCAGTCTCAGAATCGACCCATCACAATCAGCATGCGCATGAGGAAGGTGTCGAGCGGCGTATTCCGCCGCACGGGCATGGTGCAGGCGTAGCGCAGCCGGCCGAGTACACCACGGCCGCGGGCATCCAGGAAACCGTCCAGAATGGCGCGTTTGTCGGGATCCAGGCGGTGCCCGTAGCGGTTGCGGAATTCCCGTGCCTGGTCGGTCACCCGTTCCGGTACCCGTTTTTCGGTGAGGAAGCGGCGCGTGCGGTGGTAGAGTTCGGCCGCCCAGTTCGGAGCGGCGGGGGTCACGTTGGTACCGTGTTTCCGATACAGCACCGATGGGATGGGGTCGTACAGGGCCAGGCCGAACGCGGAAACCACCAGGTAGCACCACCAATCGTGCATGAGGGCGGTTTCGGGTACCGACTCCAGTACCAGCCGCCGCGCCGCCGCGTTCAGCACCACGGTACAGCCGGTGGCCTGGTTCTGTACCAGGGCGGTGTGGAATCCGGATTCGGTGGGGATGGGGGAGAGGCCGGTCGGATTCAGGTGCTCGTCGGTGAATCTCAACCGGGTGTACCAGATGGCGGGGATATCGGACGGAACCGCGCCCAGAGCCGCAGCGGCCCGTTCCAGCTTGTCGGCCTCCCACACATCGTCCTGGTCGCAGAAGGCATAGGCATGGGCCTCGGGGGCCGTTTCGAGCAGGTGCATGAAACTGCGGAACACGCCCAGGTTGGGACCCGCAGGCACCCCCAGTTTTTCGGCGGTGCCGTCGGTGGAACCGTCGTCGCGGATGTGGAGCACCACGTCCGGGTGGGTCTGTGCCCGGACCGATGCCAACTGCGCGTCCAGAAACCGCATGCCGTTGTAGGTACTCAGCAGCACGGCGATCCGGGTCATGGCAGGGTCTCCAGAATGGTGCGGAAGGCGGCGCGCACGGTATGATGATGGAACCGTTCCGGTATGGGATGGGTGCCGGCCGAGGCGCAGGCCGCCAGGAAATCGTCGGTCCGATCCGCGCGGAAAGCCTGGGGCAGGCCTTCGGCGGCCAGGGCCAGGGCGCTGCCCGGTGGGGCCAGCACCAGGATGGGCCGGCCCGCCGCCAGGGCGTCGAACCATTTGGCCGGGATGGAGGCGTGGGATGCGGAGGCCACCACGATGCCCGAAGCCGCGGCCAGGCGGGCCGGCAGACGCGCGGGCGGCACTTCGGGCTCACGCAGCAGCGTAAGCCCCGGGCGTGCCGCCCGCGCCTGTGCCAGTGCGGCTTCTTCGGAGGGGGGCCAGGAGCCGATGAAGGTGAGCCGCACGCCATCGGGTAGCGGAGCCAGCAGCTGGTGGATGTTTCTCTCGGGCCGCGACGCGCCGATGCGGCCCGCGTAGGCCAGTTCGGGCGGCCTCGGCAAGGCGGCGACCGGCGGGGTGTCCGCATCGACCGCATTGGTGAGCACCCGGATGCGGTCGCGCATGGCAGGATACCGCCTGTCGAGGTAGCCGGCCCAGGCCGCCGAGGTCACCGTGACCACCCGCGCCTGCGCCAGGCACCGGCGTTCCAGCCGGGCCTCGCGCCACCGCTGCCAGCCGTGCTTGAGCAAGGGTTTCAGGGGTTCGTCCAACCATCCGTCCCGCATGTCCATCCAGAATGGAACCGCATACCGTTCGGATGCCTCGGCCGCTGCAACCAGGGCCGATTCGCCCGGTGAACTGGCCAGGATGAGGTCGGCACCGGCCAGGGCCTGCCTCACCCGGGTATCGCGTAGCGCCCGCCGGGCCCATAAGATGCCCGGATCGGGCACCAGAAGGGCATAGCCCAACCATCGCCGCACCGCGTTGGGTGCGCGGGTGGGTGTGGCCACCACATCCTCGCCGGGTTCGCCGTGCATGCCCAACGGGTCGCGCACGGTGATGTGCTCTTCCGCATCGGTACGGCTGCTGTGGTCGCTGCGGCCGGCGCGGACCACCGTCACCTTCCATCCGCTTTCCGCGAACCACCGGCAGAACCGGTCCATACGCCGGTTGCCGATATGGACCTCGGCGCCCCGCCAGGGTGCGAAAACGACCACATGGTTCATGGCAGACCCACCTGGTGCCAATAATCCACCAAAGCCAGCGCCTGGGTGCGGTGGTGGAACCGGGTTTCCATGTCGGCACGAGCCGTTTCCCGCATCCGCGTCCACCGGGGTGCGGCCTCCACGGCCCGCCTCATGGCCTGCAGCAGCGATTCCGGATCGGCTTCATCCGCCAGAAAACCGGTTTCCCCATCCCGGATCACGAAGGGGATGTCGGCATGCCGGGTGCCGATGCATAGGCACCCGGCCGCGGCGGCTTCGATGAGGGAAACGGGCGCACCCCCCTCGGTGTCGCCATCGGCCGCGGTGCGGCTGGGCGCCAGGTACAGGTGATGGGCGGCCATGAGGGCATCCAACTGTTCGGGGGTCTGCCATCCGGTTTCCACCACACCCGGAAAGAGGGCGGCCCGGATGCGCTCGGCTTCGGCCTGGTCGCCAGGGCCGGTAGGCCCGCCCACAAGGGTTACCCGCAGGTCGATGTCCTCGCCCAGCCGCCTCAGGGCATGCAGGGCGTCGGGTATGCCTTTCTTTTCGCGGTAGGCGCTGGCGATGAGCACCCGCAGCGGTCCGCCGGTCCAATCCGACGGCGTAAATCGGATGCGGTCGGTATCGATTCCCAAAGGCAGCACCCGGATGCGGGAGGGGTCGGCGCCGAGCCGGGCGATGGTCCCGGCCATGTAGGGCCCTTCGGCCAGGTAGGTGGCGCTGCCGGCGAACATGCGGTCGTATTCCTTGCGCCACCGGGGGGCCGAATTCGGGATGCGGGCCAGGTCCATGCCATAGAATCGCACCACCTGCGGGATACCCAAGGCCGCGGCCGTGGGTGCGGCCAAAGCCCCGGTATGGCCGAAATGCGACATCCAAACCGATGGCCGCAGACCGCGGGCGTGGGCCCACCAGACCGGATGCAGATGCGCGCCGCTGAACCGGCGTACCCAACCGCCCACGCGCAACCGCATGGGGTTCTGTTCGGCCAGCAGGGCAAGGCGGTGGCGCTCCGGCGATCGGGCCGCATGGCGCACGTCGGCCATCACATGGTTCTCGACCAACGGATCGGTGTCTTCCAACTGGCGGAGCAGCCAGGTCATGCTGGCAGGCAACCATTCGGCGGTATGATGCAGGATGACGGGTTTCATCGGAAGCGATCGGGCAGGAAACGGCGGTATTCGCCCAATATGCCCGGCAGGAAGATGCGCAGGAGCAGGGGATAGATAAGCATGCCGGTGCCGATGAGCAGCAGGAGCGTTACCAGGCCATCACCGGCCAGGGCCTGGTGGACACCCCACACACCGGCCGCCATGATGCCGGCCAACAGCACCGGTTGCAGCAGGATGTGGGCATAGGCGCGGGCGTGCTCGCCGATGATGGTCCGGATGACCATGCGGTAATACACGGGTGCCATGGCGGTATGCAACAGCACCAATCCCCAGGCGATGCCTTCCACACCGCCCCAACGGGCGGCCACGCTCATGGTAGGTACCGTGGCGCACAGCATGAGCAGGTTCCAGTGGAACCCGGTGTCGGTGCGTCCGGTGGCCATGAGCAGGTTGCCGCCCGGCGAACCGGTGGAGCGCCAGTAGGCATACAGCGCCAGAATCTGCACCACCGGTATGGCCGATACCCAGGCCGGACCGATGATCAGGGGGATGAATACCGGGGCTGTTACCGCTATGCCCGCCAGTACGGGCGCATGGAACAGATTGAGCAGGCGCAAGGCACCCAGGTACCCGCGAGCCAGACTGCCGCGGTCGTCCTGCTGTTTGGCGAACAACGGAAACATGACCTGCGATACGGCTTGCTGCACCCTTTGGAGCGGATAGATGACCAGATTGAGCGCCATGGTGTACAGGCCCAGCGCCTCCACACCGAGCGCCGTGGTGATGAGCACCTGGTCCAGGCGGCTGTTCAGGAAGATGACCACCTTTTCCCACATGGAGAACCACCCGAACCGCAACAGGGGGGCGGTGCCTTTGAAAGACGGTGCCGCGGTGATGGGATACTGCCGCCAACCCACCCACACCGTACCCACGGCGGTAACAACCGCTTGCGCCAGGTAGCCGGCCACAAGCGACCAGGCACCGAACCCGTTGATACCCAATGGGATGGATATCAACACATACGAACCGGTAGCCAGTATTTCGATGACAGATACCGGACCCATGCGCAGCTCTTTGTGGAAATGCATGCGGAACTGGGCGGCCAAGGCCGCCAGCGGTATGGCCAGACCGGCCGCGGCCAGCAGGGGCGCCAGGTCGGGTTCGCCCAGCAACCGGGCCAGGGGGCCGGCGAACCACCATTGCGCCAGGGCGAAGGCGGTGGCTACACCCACGTGCATGGCATACAGGGCGGTGCGTTGGGCCGGCTCCACCTTGGGCGCTTGGATGAAAGCCATGCTCACACCCAGATCCGACAGCGCCGACTGAAGCTGCAGCACGAGCAGTACGGTTCCCATCAACCCGAATTCGATCGGCGTAAGGAAATTGGCCAGCACCGCGATCTGCAGGAATTGCAAGGCACCGGTGCTCATGGAAGCGAGGCCGGTCCAGCGTACCCCGCGTTCGGCGTCGCGGCGAAGCGAATCCATCAGACCCGACGCACCGTGCGGAGCAGGCGCATCCAAGCCCGTTGGCCGCGATAAGTGGGATAGAACAGCCGTTTGGTGCCGAACCGGCTTTTGAATTCGATCACACCGCCCAGGCCGCCCGAGGGGTTGAAATCGAACCAACGGTAGCCTTCCGCCTTGTAATGGCGGATCAGGTTCACGTACAGGAACTGGTAGGGGCGCAGCTCCAGGCTTTTTTTGCGGGCCAGGGTGAGCCAGCTCACCACATGGGAGCCGGCGGTCAGGAACACGCCCATGGCCAGGGGATGGGGGTCGGTGCCCTGGCGTACCGCCCACACTTCGGTGCCTTCCCGGTCGAACAGGGCCCGGAAGAATGCGCCAGGGTATTCGTTGCGGGCACCGGTGGCCGATTCCCACCGGTTGCGGGCATCGTGGTAGATGGCGTCGTAGGCCTGGGCGCCGTCGGTCCAACGGTCCAGACGGAGCCCCTGCCGTTCGGCTCTGCGGGCGAAATAGAGGTTCTTGTAATGGTCGATGGTGCGGTCCAGCTCCTCGTCGCTCACCTTCAGGTCGAGTACCTGGGTGAAATCGCCCATGATGCTACCCGATTTCTGGAACGGATTGCCGTTCCAGACATAGGAGGCGTGTTTGCCCAACAGTAACGACTGGGCTTCGCGATAGGTCTGTACGGTGTGCGTACCGATCAGGCCGCCGTAGGTGTGCCCGGGCGAACCGGTCCATTCGGCCGCCAACCCCTTGAGCAGGCGCCGGGTGCAGCCGGGCAGCACGGCATCGGTACCGTCGGGGCCGATGATCCGGTAGGCACAAGGGGTGAAGACGTCGGGCCAGGTTTCGGCGAACAACCCGTGCCAGTCGGGATGGCCGAACCGGGTGCGCTCGGGGTCGGCCAGCCAAGCGGCCAACCACTCGTCCCGGCTTATGGGTTGCAGCTGCCAGGAAAGCGGTTTCGGGAAGGGGATGGTGCGGTCGGCCATGGCGTTCCGCCGAATATACGACCCGTTGCAGAGCGACAATTCGTACCTTTGCCCGCATGAAACCGTTCGATCCGTACTCCCGCATCACCCGGAAAGGCTTCACCTACGACGATGTCCTGCTGGTGCCCGCGCACTCGCAGGTTCTGCCACGGGATGTGGACATCCGGGTTCGGCTCACCCCCCGCCTCGAACTGAATCTGCCGGTGCTGGCCGCCGCCATGGACACGGTTTCGGAATACCGGCTCGCCATAGCCCTGGCCCGTGAGGGGGGGATGGCCATGCTCCACAAGAACATGAGCATGGAAGACCAGGCCGAACAGGTGCGCCTGGTCAAGCGGTCGGAAAGCGGCATGATCGTGGACCCGGTAACACTGCCGGTGCACGCCACCGTGCGCCAGGCCCGGGCCCTGATGAACCAGCACAAGATCGGTGGCATACCGGTGGTATCGCCCGACCGCAAACTCCTGGGCATCGTCACCAACCGGGACCTGAGGTTCGTGACCGACCAGGACAAAAGCCTCGGCGATGTGATGACCAAAGACCGGTTGGTCACCGCTCCCATGGGTACCGACCTGGCCGAAGCCGAACGCCTCCTCGAAGACCACAAGGTGGAAAAATTGCCCATCGTGGATAAGAAGGGGACCCTCATGGGTCTCATCACCTTCAAGGACATCGAGAAGAAGAAGAATTTTCCGAATGCCTGCAAAGACCATCTGGGCCGGTTGCGGGTGGGAGCCGCCGTGGGCATATCGCCCGACACCGGCGACCGGGTGCGGGCCTTGGTGGATGCCGGAGTGGACATCATCACCGTGGATACGGCCCATGGCCACTCCGAAGGCGTGCTCCGCATGGTCCGCGAAATCAAGAAGACGTTTCCGGACCTGGACCTCATTGCCGGCAACATCGCCACGGCCGATGCCGCCCGCGACCTGCACAAAGCCGGTGCCGATGTGGTCAAGGTGGGCGTGGGGCCGGGTTCCATATGCACCACCCGCATCGTGACGGGTGTCGGGGTTCCCCAGCTCAGCGCCGTCATGGAAGTGGCCGATTACGCCAACCGCAACGGGTTGGGCATCATCGCGGATGGGGGCATCAAGCAGACGGGCGACATACCGAAAGCATTGGCCGGCGGAGCCACGGCCGTCATGGTAGGGTCGCTGCTAGCCGGTACCGAGGAAAGCCCCGGCGAGACCATCATCTACGAATCGCGGAAGTTCAAATCGTACCGCGGCATGGGCAGCCTGGCATCCATGAGCAAGGGCAGCAAAGACCGCTACTTCCAGGATGTGGAAGACGACGTGCGCAAGCTGGTGCCCGAAGGCATCGAAGGCATGGTCCCTTACAAGGGCCATCTGAGCGAAGTGATCTACCAGATGGTGGGTGGCTTGCGCGCCGCCATGGGGTACTGCGGCGCCGCCGACATCGCCGCACTGCAACAGGCCGCGTTCGTGGAGATCTCCGCCGCCGGGATGAAGGAAAGCCATCCCCACAGCGTGACGATCACCAAGGAAGCACCCAACTATTCCAACCGCTGACGGCATGCTCGGCCTGTTCCGGTCCCTGTTGGGATTCCTCATCCAACTGCGGCACGACAGCCTCAATTTCGTCGTCTGGCGCGATTCCGACCCCGACCATCCCAAATCGTTCCGGTTCACCCCCATCTGGTTCGTGGCCCTGTACCTGATCACCCTCGGTTTCGGTGTGGGGGTGATCGGCACCATCCTGTATGTCACCCCGTTGGGAGACCGCATCTACAACCGGGAAGACGAAGCCATCCGTGAGGAGATCGTGGCCCTGGGCGGGCGCCTGTTGGCCTTGCAGGACACCATCGACATGCGGGACGCCCAGTTGGACAACATCAAGCAGGTACTTTACGACGCCTCCGACACCACCATCGTGCTGCCTTCGGCCTTGGAAAAAGTACCTAGCATACCGGTGGGTGCGGCCGAACCCGTACCGGCCTCGCCGGCCCAGGGCGGTGTGCGCACGGAAACTTCGGCCTTGACCTTCCCCATCAGATATCCGGTGGATGGGGTGCTCAGCCGGCCGTACGAACCGGCCAACGGCCATTTCGGGGTGGACCTTTCGGCGCCGGTAGGCACGCCGTTCTACGCCGTAGCCGACGGGGTGCTCATGTCGGCCGAATTCACGTTGGCGTACGGCACCATCATCCATGTGCAGCATGGGCAGGGCTTCGTGAGCGTGTACAAACATGCCGACCGGTCGGCCCGGGAGGCCGGGTACCGGGTGCGTCGAGGAGACCTGTTGGGATATGTGTCGGATTCCGGTATCGTAAGTACCGGTCCGCACATCCATATCGAACTGTGGAAAGACGGAACCCCGTTGGACCCCAGAGCCTATTTCATCAACCGTTGAAGACCGCCATGTTCCAGCAGAACGACAAACCCAAAACGACCGATGCCGCCAACAGCCCGGCCATCACCATCATATCGGAAGGGACCCGCATCGAAGGAAACATCACCGTCCAGAACGATTTCCGGTTGGGCGGTGTGGTGGAAGGCCGGGTCACGGTAAGCGGAAAATGCATCGTGGCGTCCACCGCCGCGGTCACGGGAGACCTCGAAGCCTCCGACATGGACATCGCCGGCACCATAGACGGCGACATCATCAGCCAGAACCGGGTCACGTTGCGGAAGACCGCCGTCGTGAAAGGTGACCTGCGCACCTCGGTCTTCACCGTCGAGGAAGGGGCCCGCATAGACGGCCGCATACAGATGACCAGCAAGACAGGCGCTTGACATGCGCCCCGGGCCACCCCGGATCCTGGCCGAATATGCCCACCACACCGCGTTGGGCATGCAATTGGCCGCCAACATGGGGTTGCCCATCTGGTTGGGTTGGTGGTTGGACACCCGCTATGGGTGGAGTCCGGTCGGCCTGCTGTTGGGCGTGCTGGTCGGGTTCATCCTGGTGATGGGAACCGTGTACAAAGCCGCGGTGGACAGCCGCACCAAACCCAAAAAATGAGAGCGTTCCTCTTCAAACTGATCGGCATCGATGCCGCCGGCCTGGCCGCCGCCTGGATGGTCCGCACCTGGATCGGGGCACCCGCCGCTTGGGCGGTGGTCATCGCCCTGGCTCTGACCACCGCCAACGCGGCGGTGGGGTACCACATCATCCGTCGCGATTTCCACAAGTCCTTCAACACCTTCCTTCGGAACGTGTTCGCCAGCCTCATGCTGCGCATGGGAGCCCTGCTGGCGGCCTTGGCGGCATTGGTCGTTTGGACTCCGATACCCGAATTCTCGTTTACAATAGCCCTTTTCGTTGCTTATATTTGCAAGTCTGTACTGGAACTTATTCAGATCACGAAACTGACCAGCAAGCGCCCGGATTGATGCGACGCGCCCTACGATTCTTCCCCATATTGTTGATGGTCCTCCTGGCCGGTCCCCGTCCAGGCGTAGCCGCCGATCCGAACGCGAACCCCAAGCGCATCGATATCCTTTACAAGATATCGGATCACCACTACCTCGATTTCAAACCGATCGGCAAGGTGGAGCTGCCCCGCATCCTGCGGGTAGACGGTGCCTGGGTGTTCTATCCGTCCACCACGGCCGCCTTGAACAGCGGAGACGGCTGGACCGACGCCTGGTATCTGGCCCATCCGGACACCGTGATCTACAAGGCCGACGGCACCACCATCGCTCCGGTGAGTTACGATCTGGTGAAAGCCGACGGCAGCACGGCCGAATTCGATTTCTCCATCACCTCGCACCTGGCCTGGTTCGCGTTCGCCGGGGTGCTGGTGCTCGTGCTGTTCGGTCGGTTGGCCTCCAAGTACGACCGCAGCCGCAAAGACGGCCTGGTACCCCGGGGCACCTTCATGAACATCTTCGAATCGTTGGTCATCTTCGTTCGGGACGACATCGCCAAGGCCAACATCGGGGAAGAGAAGTATCTGAAATACACGCCCTACCTGTTGTCGGCCTTCTTCATGATCCTGTTCATGAACCTGTTCGGTCTGGCACCTTGGGGAGTGACCTCCACCTCCGACATCATGGTTACGGCCGTGCTGGCCCTGTTCACCTTCTTCATCACGCAGAAGGCCGGAACCAAGGATTACTGGATGCACGTGCTGGCCATGCCGGGCGTACCCAAGTTCATGCTGGTGATCCTCACGCCGGTGGAGATCCTGGGCCTGTTCACCAAGCCGTTCGCCCTCACGGTACGTCTGTTCGCCAACATGGCCTCGGGCAAGATGCTCGTGTACAGCATCCTGGGCATGATCTTCCTGTTCGCCGACATGTTCGGCGACTGGGTGGGCATCGGGTCGGCCGCGATCTGGATCCCGTTCACCCTGTTCATCTACGCCATCAAGATCTTCGCCAGCTTCCTGCAGGCGTACATCTTCACCATGTTCAGTGCCTTGTTCATCGGATTGGCCGCCGCCGACCATTCGCATGACCACGAGCACGGGCATGCGCACTGATTCTCGAACCTCCCATAACCATACCAACCCGTAATAGGAACCTCACGATGGAATACGCATACCTCGCCGCCGGCCTCGGAGCCGGACTCGCCATGATCGGCGCCGCAATCGGCATCGGCATGATCGGTAAAAGCGCCATGGAAGGCACGGCCCGTCAGCCCGAAGCTTCCGGCGACATCCGTACTTCGATGATCATTTCGGCCGGTCTGATCGAAGGCGCCACCTTCTTCGCCCTGGCCATCTGCATCCTTCTCGCCCTGAAGTGAGATGACGCCCGTATTCGCCAATTCGCTGGTGAACGTGGATCCCGGGCTGTTCATCTGGACAGCCGTGGTCTTCTTCGGGTTCCTGCTCATCCTCGGTCGGTTCGTATGGAAACCGCTCCTGGCCTCGTTGTCGGAGCGGGAATCTTCCATCCGCGGATCGCTCGAAGCGGCCGAGCAGGCCATGAAGAACGCCGAGGAGATCCGCAAGAACAACGATGCGGCGCTGCGCGAGGCGGAAGCATTGGCTTTGAAACTGCGCCGCGAGGCGGTGGAAGAGGCTGAACGGGTTCGTGCCGAACGAATCGAAAAAGCCAAATCCGAAGCCGATGAACTCCTGGCCAAGGCGAAACAGACCATCGAAACCGAGAAGAAACGAGCCCTGGACGAACTCCGCCAGGAAGTGGCCGATCTGGCCATCCAAGCCGCCGGTAAAATTCTCCACGCCGAACTGGACGCCGAGAAGAACCGCAAGCTGGTGGATCGTTTCCTCCAGGATTTGAACCGGAACTGATCCCATGGTATCCCGCACCGCCGCCCGCCGCTACGCGAAGGGACTGCTGCAATTGTCGGTGGAATCCGGAACGGCGGAAACCTTTCTGACCGAACTGCAAGGCATTCGGTCTACGGTGGAAGGTTCCGCCGAATTCGCCCGTCTGCTGGCGTCTCCGGTGGTGAAAAACGACAAGAAGATCGCCGTGGTGCATGCGGTGTTCCCGTCGGCATCTCCGCTGATGGGCAATCTGGTCGGCCTGCTGGGGTCCCGTTCCAAACTGGACCTGCTGCCCGACATCGCCGCCGCCTACGAAGCGCAATACAACCACCATATCGGGTTGGTGGAAGCCAACGCGGTTTCGGCCTTCGCGCTGGATTCCGCCACGGTGGACGCCCTCCGCGTGGCGCTCGAAAAACAGACCGGCCGTACGGTCCGGTTGACAACCGCCGTCGATCCCACCTTGATGGGTGGCCTGACCGTCCGCATCGGAGATACCATCATCGACGGTTCGGTCTCCCATGCTTTGGAACGCATGGAAATCCTGTTCCAATCCTAACGATTCCTCTTTTTTCCTGACCAAATCCATGAGTCACGTAAGACCCGACGAAGTCTCCGCCATCCTGCGCAAGCAGTTGTCCGGCTTCGACCAAGCCTCGGACACCTATGATGTCGGCACCGTGCTGGAAGTAGGCGACGGTATCGCCCGCGTCTACGGCCTGTCCAAGGTCCAGGCCGGTGAGCTGGTCGAATTTCCACAAGCCAAGGACAGCCAGGGCCAACCCATGAAAGGGATGGTACTGAACCTCGAAGAAGACAACGTCGGTGTGGTTCTGTTCGGAACCTCCCGGGAAATCGAGGAAGGATTCGAAGTACGTCGTACCCGCAAAATCGCCTCCTTGCCGGTAGGTGAGGGCCTGCTGGGCCGGGTGATCGACCCCTTGGGCAAACCGCTGGACGGCGACGGTCCCATCGCGGGCACCACGTACGATCTGCCCCTGGAGCGCAAGGCGCCTGGTGTGATCTACCGCGAACCGGTAACCGAGCCCATGCAGACCGGCATCAAGGCCATCGATTCGTTGATTCCGATCGGCCGCGGCCAGCGCGAGCTGATCATCGGCGACCGCCAGACCGGCAAAACGACCATCGCGATCGACACCATCATCAACCAGAAAGACACGGGTGTCATCTGCATCTATGTGGCCATCGGGCAGAAAGGCTCGACCATTGCCACGGTGAACCAGGCCTTGGAAAAGGCGGGTGCCAAACCCTACACGATCATCGTGTCGGCGCCGGCTTCCGCACCCGCTCCCATGCGGTTCGTGGCGCCGTACGCGGGTGCCGCCATCGGCGAATACTTCCGCGACACGGGCCGCCACGCCCTCATCATCTACGACGATCTGTCGAAACAGGCGGTAGCCTACCGGGAAGTGTCGCTGCTGCTGCGCCGCCCGCCGGGCCGCGAAGCCTACCCCGGCGACGTGTTCTATCTGCACAGCCGTCTGCTGGAACGTGCGGCCAAGATCAACCGCAACCAGAGCGTTGTGGACAACATGAACGACGTGCCCGAGGTGCTCAAACCCCTCGTGAAAGGGGGCGGTTCGCTAACGGCGCTTCCGATCATCGAAACCCAGGCGGGTGACGTATCGGCCTACATCCCGACCAACGTGATCTCCATCACCGACGGTCAGATCTTCCTCAAGTCGGAACTCTTCAACAACGGGGTGCGTCCGGCCATCGACGTGGGTATTTCGGTTTCGCGGGTGGGTGGCAACGCCCAGGTGAAATCCATGAAGAAATTCTCGGGTTCCATGAAACTGGACCTGGCCCAGTACCGGGATCTGGAAGCCTTCGCGAAATTCGGTTCCGATCTGGATGCGTCCACCCAGCGTCAGTTGGCGCGCGGTGCCCGTACCGTGGAACTGCTCAAGCAGGGCGTGGGCCAACCCCTTTCGGTCGACAAGGAGATCGTGCTGCTCTACCTGAACAGCAAAGGATTCCTGGATCAGTTGGAAGTGAAGCGGATCGGCGCGTTCGAGAAGGAATTGTTGGAAGCGCTGGATGCCCGATTCTCCGACAAGATGACCGACTTGCGCAAATCGGGCACCTTGTCCGACGCGTTCGGTGCCGAAATCGAAGCCTTGGCGAAAACCATCATCCAATCGATGAAGGGCTGAGGACATGGCGAACCTTCGGGAGATCCGCAACCGCATCGCGACGGTAAAGAGCACGCAACAGATCACCAAGGCCATGAAAATGGTCGCGGCGGCCCGTCTGAAGAAGGCGCAGGACCGCGTGGTGGCCACCCGGCCCTATGCCGGCAAGTTGCGCGATGTGATGGCCAAACTGGCGCCCAGCGCCGAGGGTCATCCCATGTTCGCCGCTCGTCCGGATTCGGGTAACGTGCTCCTGATCGTCGTCGGGTCCGACCGTGGGTTGTGCGGCGGGTTCAACTCGAACCTGTTCCGCTACACCGAGGAAATGATCCGGGCACGTTTCGCCGATGCGAAAGCGGCCGGAACCCTGCATCTGGTGACGGTAGGCCGTAAGGCGACCGACCACTTCCGCCGCCGCGGGTACACCGTGGTACGCTCGCACGCCGGCTTCTTCGACAAGATCCGGTTCGAGTCGGCCGCCGCCGTCATGCGTACCGCCGCCGACGAGTTCCTCTCGGGCCGGTACGATGCGGTCTTCCTGGCCTACAACGAGTTCAAATCGGTGATGTCGCAGAACCGGATGATGGAGCAGGTGCTTCCCATACCGACCGCTCAAACCGAGGATACCTATCCGGCCGACTACCTCTTCGAACCCGATGCCAAAGGATTGCTCGAGACCATCCTGCCGTTGCATCTGAACACCCAGATCTGGCGTGCGGTGCTCGAATCGAATGCCGGCGAGCAGGGTGCCCGCATGGCGGCCATGGACAGCGCCACGGAAAACGCGGCCGAGATCATGCGTGCCCTGCAACTGACCTACAACCAAGCGCGGCAGGCGGCGATTACCACGGAAATTTCCGAAATTGTATCGGGCGCCGAAGCCTTGAAAGCCTGAGTCCCATCCGGAGAGATGGCAGAGCGGTCGAATGCGGCGGTCTTGAAAACCGCAGGCCCGAAAGGGCCCGGGGGTTCGAATCCCTCTCTCTCCGCAGTCGAATTCCTGAAAAAGCCCGTCTTGCACGGGCTTTTTTCGTTCGCATGATGATGCCATGCCCGTACCGCGAGCCGGTTGCTCCCGTTGAACCCGTATCCTGACCACCATGATCAAGCGTCTCCTCCTTACCGGTTTCCTCAGTGTTCCGCTCGCCATCGGAACCGCCTCGGCCCAAGACACCATCCGCGTGTCGGCTCCCGATTTCCTGCGGTTGGGCATGGAACGCTCGGGGTTGTCCGAATTGAGCCGTAGCCGCATCGACCTGGCCGAGAACCGCTACCGGGACGCCCGGCTGCAGCGCATCGTGCCCAGGGCCGAGCTCACCACCCAACATGGACTGGTGCCCGGGGTGAAGCGCACGTCCGACGTGCATCCCTATTACGGGCAGGACGCCCTCTACCTGGACCCCACGCTCCGCAACGACTGGGCCGATTGGGGCGTGTTCAACCGGGCCGAGATCACCGCGTTCCAGCCGGTCTATACCTGGGGCGCCCTGAGCAACGCCATACAGGCCGCCAAAGCCGGTACGCATGTGGCCCGTTTCGACCACGAGACGGAAATGGGCCGGTTGGAACTGCGCCTGTTCGAATTGTACCAGTCGCGTCAGCTGGGGTTGGAACTCGGCGCCTTGGTCGAGGAGACCCGCCGCCAGTTGGACAAAGCCGAAACCGAACTCGAGAAGATCCTGGAGGAAGGGGAGCAGGACCTGAGCGAGGCCGACCTGTATGAATTCCGTCTGTTCAAGTACGAATTCAATGCCCAGGTTACCGAACTGGATGAGAACCAGCGCTTTGTGGAATCGGCCTGGAATCTGGCGGTCGCCAACGGGAATCCGGCACAGATCCGGTACTGGCCAACCTCCGTCTTTTTGGACCCCATCGACACCCTGGCCTTGCCCTATCCGGAATATGAGCGGCGGATGTTGGCCGCCCGCCCCGACCTGCGCAAAATGGATGCTGTGAACTCGGCGGCCGACCATGGCCTTGCCGCCACCCAGGCCTCCATGTATCCGGCCGTCCTGTTCGGATTCGGAGGGGCCATATCGGTTACGCCGAACCGCCCGCGCCAGGCCAACCCCTTCATCCAGAATGTGGCCAACTACCGCAGCATCCGATATGGGATCGGTATCCGGCAGAACCTGAGTTTCGGACTGATGCGCAACAGTGTGGATCGGGCGCGGTTGCAGGTGAACCAGGCCCGCATGGCCCGCGACGCCGCCTACGACCAGGCCCGGTTGGAACTCATGGACCGGTACCGTGCGGTCGTGATAGCCGCGAGCCGCTACCGCGAAACCCGCGAAATGGTGACGGTGAGCACCGAGTGGCTGCGCCAGGAACAGATCAATTACGATCTGATGTTGGGCGAAGTGAAAGACCTGGTTACAGCCGTGCGCAAGAATCTGGAGTTGCAGGTGCAGCTCAAACAACGGACCTACGAACTCAATATCGCCATGGCGCGCTTGCACCAGGCTGCCGGAATACCCTTAACCGAATGGTTGCAAACCGAATGAAACCCTACCTCATATCCGCATTGATCGCCCTGTTGGCGATTCCCACACTGGTTGCCGCCCAACAGGATGCCGCCGCCGAGCGCACCATCCGGCAGATGATGGAGCGGCGCGACCGCCAGATCAAGGCCCTGGTGGGGCCCGAGGGCACCCGCCATACCGAGGCCCAACGCGATCAGATGAAAGACATCATCAACGGCATCATCGACTACTCGGCCATGGGCCGCATCGCCTTGCAGGGGCATTACGACACCATCACCGAAGCCCAGCGCACCGAGTTCAACGAACTGTTCGCCACCGTGATCCGCGACCAATCGCTCAACAAGCTCGACATATACCGCGCCCGGGTGATCTACGACAAGATCACGACGGACGGACGCACGGCGACGGTCGAAACCACGGCCATCCTGGACAATGTGCGCACGCCGGTGAGCTATCAGATGGCGAAACGGGGCAATGAATGGGTGATTACCGACATGGCCATCGACAACGTGTCCACAGCGCAATCCTATCAGCGGTCTTTCCAGAACGTGATCCGCCGTCGCGGTTTCGACGCCTTGCTGCAAAGCCTCCGCCGCCGCGCAGCTAACTGATTCCTTCGTACTTTCGGGGCCATCGTCACACTATGGTTCCGAAAGCACCCATCGAAGGCTACGTCTATCCGGTTTATGGTGATCTGAAATACCTGCGCCATGCGGTGGCTTCGGCCACCACCTTGCGCCGGCATGATCGGACACGCCCCATCGCGCTGGTCTGCGAGCCGCATCATGCGGCCGAACTGGACCGCCTGGGCATCCGCCTGTTCGACCGCATCGTTCCCATCGCCGCGGAACACCGCTCCATCGTCGGGTTCAAACATCATGTGGATGCCTACATGGTGTTCGACCGCACCTTGTTCCTGGATGTGGACATGGTCTGGTGCCGGAACCCGGACAATTTGTGGAAGGCCTTGTCGGCTTATCCGTTCACGATAACCGGACAAGTGACGGCCGACAGCTTTTTCGGCGGGCCCAAAGGGTTCGGTGTCCTGCGGGACATCCTGCTGGGGAGGCGTGCGCGCACCTTGCGGCGGTTCGGGCTTACCTATCTGAGCCGGGTGCAATCCGGCATGATGTATGCCGCGGATGCCGCACTTACGCGTGAGGTATGCGCAACCGCCGGCGACATGCTCGCCCGCAAGTGCGATACCCATTTCCAGAGCCGGACCATGGAATCGGGCCGCACGGAGGAATCCTGCGAATGGAGTCTGGCCATGGCCATGTCCAAGCTGGATGTGCCGGTCCATCCCTGGCACCACGGGCAGGAGTCGCCGCAGTTGGATTTCATTCAGGATCTGACGGAATACGATCCCGAATTCGAGCGGGTAGTGTGCACCTACTATTGCGACCCCTTCGTCTTTTCGCTCAGAGGCCTCAAGCACGACGGAATCCGCCGGTTCCTGATCGGTTTCCTACGCCTGTTCCCGGGTGTGGGCGATTCCATGCGGGTGACCCCCTATGTGCTGCATTTCGGATGGCTTCATCAGAAGCAACCGTTTTATGCCTTCTCCGAGCGGGTCTGGGCCAAGGTGAACACCGCGAAGCCCTTGGCGCCGGGTTCGTAACGGACCGTGGAGCCGGGGAATTCCTTCAGCCACAGCCGCACCATGGCCCGTTCGTCGGGCCGGTCGGCGTCGTCCAGGATGATGACGGCGCCCGGCGCCAGGCGATCGCGCAGAACGGGCAGTGCCGGATACCGGGCCAAGGGGGTCGATTGTTCGGGCGGTCCGTCCACGATGAGGAAATCGATCCGGTCGGGGAGGTCGCCGGGCGAAATGGCATACCATTTCCGGGTTTGGCCATGCACCTGCACCGCACCCAGCGGCGCGATGCGCAGCAGGTCGGCCGGCCATCCGTGCTGGGCCAGCCGGCCGCGGGTGATGGAGCCATACACTTCCTCGTGGTCGAATGCGCGCAAGGCACCGCCCCATTCCCGCAACACGTAGGGCCAGAATACGGTGGATACTCCGGCGCCGAATTCGACCACAGAGGCCGGCCGTTTGGCCCGCATGAGCATCTCCACACGCACCAGGAAGACCGGGTCGGCGGTGAATCCGCCCAACAGGGGCAGGGGCTCGCGGAAGGCATGCCGCTGGTGCATGCCGATGAGCGCCTGGATCTGCTGCTGATGGTGCTGTTGGTCGTCGCGCCGCAGATTGTGCAGATGCCACAGGGTGGCCAGGACCAGGAGCAATCCCATCATGAATACCCAGACGAACGGCAGGAATACCGCCGCGGGAATGAGCAGGAGGTAGGGATACAGGAAGTAGGGATGGTCCGCGTAACGGATGCGGATGCTTTCGAAGTAGGTGCGCATGAGGCCTGAATAATAATGGTAGTTTTGGGGCTTATGGCGCCCAAAGATTCGTTGGCGGAAAAAACCGGAGTCGTGGTGTTCGCACGCATGCTCACCAGCATGGTGGAACTGCTGACGGCCGTGCTCCTGGTCCGCCTACTCACCACCACCGATTGGGCCATCGTGAGTCTGTTGCTCACCGTGTACGAAACGGCCAAGTACTTGGCCACCTTGGGCTTTCCGGAAAGCGTATTCTATTTTTTAGAACGGCTGAAAGGGCGTGCACGCACGGCCTTCGCCTACCAGACCGTGGCCATCATGGGTGCTACGGCGGCTTTGTCGGGTGTGGCCATGCTCGGTTTCTATGGCATCATGGATGGCTTCCTGAGCGAATGGAATCCCGATAGCGTAGCCAAGGCCAAGACCCTGCTACCGGTCATGGCGGCAATCGCCCTGCTCGAGATACCCACCTGGCCGGTTCAGAACCTCATGCTGGCCTCCGACCGGCAGCGCGAAGCCGGGTGGTACCAACTCATGAATGGTGCCCTCACCTTCGCCGCCATGGTGGTACCGTTGAGTCTGGGATACGAATTGGATACCGCCATCTGGTCCTTGCTGGGGTACTCGGCCGTCCGGTTTCTGGTGTCGGCCTTGTGGATGTGGAGGGTGCTGCCTCCCGACGGCCCCCTGCGGATGGACCGCGCCCTGTTGCGGGAACAGGCCCGATTCTCCATACCCATCGGGCTGTCGTCGTTGGTGGGTCGTCTCAACAAATACGCCGACAAATACATCGTAGCCTGGTTCCTGAGCGAGGCGGCATTGGCCCAATACAACGTGGGTGCCCAGGAACTGCCCATCGTGCGGGTGATCCCCTTCGCCGTGGGTTCGGTGCTCATCTCCCGGTTCGTGCAGATGCAACTGGAGGACAAACGCCAGGAGTTGCTCGATCTCTGGTACAAGGGCGTCGAAAAAGTCTCTCTGATCGTAGTGCCGCTGGCGTTCCTGTTCATCGCCATGGCCGAGGAATTCGTCGTGCTCCTGTTCGGTCCCGAATACCGGCCGGCCGTGGTACCCTTCCGGTTGTACACCTGCATCGTGCTGGTGCGGGTAACCCACTACGGGTCCATGCTTCAGGCCTTCGGCGACACGAGAGGCATCATGCGCATGAGCGTGAACCTCCTGGTCTGGAACGTGGGGTTGAGCATACCCATGACCTGGATGTTCGGCTACGTGGGTACGGCTACAGCCGCCGTGGTAGCCAATTTCATCAACTGGGGCATGTATCTGCATCTCATAGGCACCCACATGCGCCTGCCCTGGTACCGGGTGCTGCCGTTTCCGTTCTACCTGCGTGTGGTAGGCGTTTCGGCCGCCACGGCAGCCGGAGCCTGGGCCATCGTGAAATACCTACTGCCCATCGCCGACCTGCCGGCCTTGGTGCTGGGCGCCGGCATCTATCTGGGCATTTTCGTACTCATCGGCAGCCTGACCGGCATCGTGACGGCGGCCGACCGCCGCGCATTGGCCGACTGGCTCCGGCTCCGGTTCCTCTTCGGAAGGGCATGAGGGGGCAATACGCTTGGAAGGGGTGCGTTAAGCCCGTAATTTGCTCCATTATGCGCGTTGTTTCCGTCGTTCTCCTCTTGTTGCTCACGGCTGCCGCTCCACCCAGCACCGGTACCTACGTGCTGGAGGATTTCGCGGGCGACACCGTCGGCGATCTTCCCCGGAATTGGTACAACCGCGACGGCAACCAGCGCCCGCAGACCTACGACCAGGCCCTGCGCGATACCTACCATTACCGCATCATGCAGGAAGGCTCGCGCAAATTCCTGCGGTACGATGGGTCCCAGGCCAAGCACCTCACCTTGCAGATCGGCAAGGACGAATCCATCAACATCCGTGAAACTCCCATCCTGAGTTGGGATTGGCGCATCCATGCGGTTCCCGATGGCGCCAACGAATTCGCCGACGCCCGGAACGACGTGGCCGCCAGCGTCTATGTGGTTTGGGGGTTCAACCTGCTGCGTGTGCCCAAGGTGGTACGCTACACCTGGTCGAGCACGCAACCGGTGGGCCGTACGGGCTCGCGCAATTCCGGCATGCAACATGTGGTGGTCATGGAATCCGGTACCGACAAAGCCGGCCGCTGGATCACCTTCGAACGCAACATCGTCGAGGATTACAACCGGTTCTTCCGGGGTCGGGTGCCCGAAAGGCCCGTCGCCATCCTCATCCTGAGCGATGCGGACGACACCCGATCCTCCGCCAAAGCCGATTACGGACGTTTCCTGCTCAAACGAGCCCAATAACCCGACGGGTACCATGCATCGCTTGCTCGAATTCCTGCGCCCCCTTCAACGGGTCAACTACCGCGCTCCCTATCTGGTATTCTTCTCAGCCATCGCCCTGGGTCTGCTGGCCGGATCCTTCGCGCTGCGGTTGAAAATCGATACCGACATCGCCAACCTGCTGCCGCCCGACAATCCCCACGTGCTCGCGCTCAACCAGTTGCGCGAAACCGTCGGTGGCGAGACCGAAATGGACGTGGCCATCGGTTCGCCCGATTTCGAGGCCAACCGCCGCTTCGCCGAAGACCTCATCGCCCGCAGTCTCGAACTCTACGACCCCGTCTCCGGCGCGGCCTTCTTCAACCGGGCCGAGTTCAGGAAAGACACCGAAATCCTGAAGGATTACGCCCTCTTCCTGGCCACACCCGACGAGCTCGACCAACTCATCGAGTACCTCGATACCCGCATAGAAGACGCCAAGCTGGAGGCCAACCCGTTCTTCATCGATTTCGAGGACGACTTCGGGTTCGAAGAGGAAGACCAGGCTCCCGACGCCGCCCAGGATTTCGAACAGACCTACAAAGACCTGGTACCCAGCGAATACCCGGTGAATGCGGACAGCACCCGCCTGGTCATCAAGCTGTTCCCCACCGGCTCGAAAAGCGATCTGGCGTTCCTTCGGCGCATGTTCGCCAGTTACGACTCGCTGGTGACCGCCATGGCACCGGCCACCTACCATCCCGATATGGAAGTGCGCTTCGGCGGTCGGCTGAAAAAGCACCTGTTGGAGATCGACTCCATCATGCGCGACGTGTTCAACAGTTTCGCCACGGGGGTCAGCTCGGTCCTGCTCCTGGTGATGTTCTATTTCTTCGGCAAGAAATATTGGAACTACCGGCTCGGGGCGGCCCACGCCAAAACGAAAGGGTTCTGGTCGCATATCGTGCGCGCACCGGTCTCCATCATCCTCATCGGCATTCCGCTCTTCCTGAGCCTTTGCTACACCTTCGGCATCACCTACGCCTATCTCGGAGTGCTCAACACGATGACCTCCGTGCTGTTCGTGATCCTGTTCGGCATGGGAATCGACTACGGCATCCATTTCTACGCCCGATACCTGGAGAAACGCAGCGCGGGGTTGGATGTGGAATCGGCGCTGATGTCCACCTACGATTCCACCGGCGCGGCCGTCATGACCAGCGCCCTCACCACGGCGGCATCCCTGTTCGTGCTCGTATTCGCCGATTTCAGGGGTTTCAGCGAATTCGGGTTCATCTCCACCATCGGTATCATTTTCGCCTGGCTGTGCATGACCTTCGTCATGCCGTCGATGATCACCCTGGCCGAACGGTACGGTTGGATCCTTTCGAACGAGAACGAGGAATCGGCACCCCTGATCGTGGCGCCGCATCGGTACCCGTTCAGCCGCACCATCGCCTTCGGTGGCATCGCCATCACCATCCTGGTGGTCGCATTCTCGGGTAAACTCAGCTTCGAGTACGATTTCGGCAAGTTGGAACCCGAGTTCCCCGAATACCGCGAGTACACAGATTTCGTGGGTGCCATGAACCAGACCAGCCGTCGGAACCCGGCCTACATCATGGCCAATACCGACGGGCAGGTGCTTGAGATCCTGGACCGCCTCCGCGAAATCCAAGCCGAGCGCGACACCACCTCCACCATTCTGGATGTGGAGGCCCTACAGGAACGCTTCACCACCGATGAGGAGGGCATAGCCGCCAAATTCGATCGCATCGCCATCATCAGGGAACAACTGGACGATCCGTTCCTGGAAGGCCGGCAGGATGAGAACCTGGATATCCTGCGCCGGGCCAGCACGGTAACCGAACCCATCCGCCTCGACCAACTGCCCGATTTCATCAAAAGCCGGTTCATGACCCGCGACGGCGAGCTCGGCAAGTTCGTGATGATCTATCCGTCGGTCGGCCTGTCCGACGGGCGCAACTCCATGGCCTTCAAAAACGAGATCGGGCAGATCACCACCAGCGATGGGGAAGGCTTCTGGAGTGCCTCCACTTCCATAGCCGCCGCCGAAATGCTGGAACTCATGCAGGAGGAGAGCCCCTACTTCGTGGGAGGGACCTTCATCATGATCGTCATTCTGGTGCTCATGGCGTTTCGGTCGGTGCGCTGGGCCGTCATCTCCATGCTGCCTTTGCTCATCGGGCTGTCCTGGGCGTTCGGCATCATGCTCCTGTTCGACATCAAGTTCAACTTCTACAACCTGGTGGTACTGCCGGCCATTCTCGGTATCGGTACCGACAACGGGGTGCATCTGGCCGCCCGCTATCTGGAAGAAGGCCCGAAAAGCATGTGGAGCGTGCTCAAGAGTACGGGTCAGCACGTGACCATCGGTACCGTGACCACCATGTTCGGGTTCATGGGCTTGCTGTTCACCAACCACCCGGGGCTGTTCTCCATCGGGCTTACGGCCACCATCGGGATCGGCATGACCCTCGTATCGGCCGTGACCTTCCTCCCCGCGCTCATCCAGTTCATGGAAGACCGCGACTGGATCCACTTCGACCGCAAATGATCCTGAGCACCCCGGCCGTGGTGCTGCGGTGCGTGGATTATTCGGAATCGAGCCGCATCGTAACACTTTCCACACGGGATGCCGGGAAAGTGTCGGTGATGGCCCGCGGGTGCCGCAATCCCAAATCGAAACTGGCGGCCCTCATGGAGCCGGGCAACGTGCTGGATGTGGTGGTCCACATCAAGGCGGGCCGGGACGTGCATACGCTCTCGGAGGCCTCGTTCCGGGCGCCCACCTGGGGCATCCGGCAGGATCTGACCCGGCTGGCGGTCACGCTCTCGTTGCTCGAACTGGTGGAGCCCCTGCTGAGCGAGGGCGAAGGCGACCCCGAGTTCCACGAGTTCCTGGAACAGGTCTTCCGATGGTTCCATCAACCGGCCGACGACCTCTCGCCGGCCCATGTGTTCCCCTACCTGCAGGTCCGCATCGCCGCATTGTTGGGCATCGGCCTGTCGGTGGAAGGCGAACCCCGTTTTCTGGACGTGGAAGGGGGGAGCGTAGGCCCTGAAAGCGGTATGGGCCTGTCTTTCCTGCTCACTCCGGCCCAGGGCGAGTACCTGGTGGTTGCCCTGGGCAGCCGCAGTTCCCGCTTGTTCAAAGCCGGTATGCCCTACGGGGAACTCGTGCGCCTCGTGCGGCATTTGGATGTATATCTTCAACACCACACCGGAACCCGGCGCGAACGCCGGTCCGATTCCCTCTGGATGACTCCATGACCCGCAGCCAACATGTATTGACCGGTATCCTGATCCTGCTGTTGGGTATGGCTATGGGTATGGTGTTGCTGGTCTGGCGGGCCGGCGTGCGCCTGCCGGACCCCGCCCGCGTCGCGATCACCGAAATCACCCGTGTGGCCGCGCCCGAAAGCACTGCGGTTGGCCCCGCGACCTATACGGACATGAAATCGGTGGCCATGCAGGTCACTCCCACGGTGGTGTACATCGAAGCGGAAGCCGATGCCGTACCCGTGGATCTGGAATCCGACCGCGACCCTTCGTTCTGGGAACGCCTGTACCCCGGCACCGCCACCACCATCGGCTCGGGCGTGCTCATCACCACCGACGGGCACATCCTCACCAACAACCATGTGGTAGCCGATGCCATATCCGGGACGCTCAGCGTTGCCCTGACCGACAAGCGCATGTTTCCGGCCCGGGTGATCGGTACCGATCCCTCAACGGATCTGGCCGTGATCAAAATCGACGGAGGCCCGTTCCCCAGCGCGGTGGTCGGCAACTCCGACCTGGTCACCGTCGGCGATTGGGTGGTTGCCGTGGGCAATCCGTTCCGGTTGCGCAGCACGGTAACCGCGGGCATCGTGAGCGCCCTGGGCCGCGATGTCGCCATCATCGACGACCGCATGCGCATCGAAAGCTTCATCCAGACCGATGCGGCCATCAACCGGGGCAATTCGGGCGGCGCTCTGGTGAACGCCCGAGGCGAACTCATCGGTATCAATACGGCCATCGCCACCGAGAACGGCTCCTACCAAGGCTACGGGTTCGCCGTGCCGATCAACCTGGCGGTGAAAGTGGCCCGGGATCTGATCGAATACGGGGAGGTCCGCCGCGCCTATCTCGGCATCCAGATCGTGTCGGTGCTGCAAGACCGCGCCCGCGATGCCGGCATGACCACCATCCAAGGCGTGGATGTGGTGAATGTGGTGCGGGGCGGCGCCGCCGACAAAGGCGGCCTCCGCCTGGGCGACATCATCCTGAAGGTGGACGGCATGGAAGTGAACGAGTCGAACGAACTCCAAGCCCGTGTGGCCATCCGCCGCCCCGGTGAGGTGGTCCGCCTCGAAATCTGGCGCGACGGCCGCGTACGGCCCGTTTCGATCACTCTCGGCGGCTTGGAAAACAACACCATGCGCCGCTGGGCCGACGGCCAGTAACCGTCGGGAACGCCGGTACCTTGTATTTAGTTGTTCAAACAACTAAATTGTGCGGAACAACAAAAAGGAGCCCTCATGAAAAGCCCGGCTGTTCACGGTATCCACCACATCACGGCGTTCGCCGGAGATCCCAAACGCAACCTGGATTTCTATACCCGGGTGCTGGGCCTCCGACTGGTCAAAAAATCCGTGAACCAGGACGCCCCCGATGTCTACCACTTCTTCTTCGCCGATGCCCACGGCACTCCGGGCACCGACCTCACCTTCTTTCCCTTCAACCACATGTCCAAACAGAAGGACGGGTGGGGCTTGGTGCGCGAAGTGTCCTTCGCCGTTCCGACCGGCAGCCTGGCCTGGTGGGAAACCCATCTGAAGGAATCGGGGCTGGAGGTGCAGGCCGGAATCACCCGGTTCGACGAGGCGGTCATCACGTTCCGTGATCCTGACGGGCTCCGGCTGAGTCTGACCGAAACGACCGCACCCCGCGAGGTGGTTCTTTGGGACAGGAGCACCGTGCCCGCCGAACACCAATTGCGCGGGTTCCATACCGTACGGCTCGGGCTGCATACCCCGGCACCCACGGTGGCACTCCTGACCCAGATCATGGGGTTCCGCGGTGTGGCCGACGACAACGGCTGGACCCGCTACGAAAGCGGTGCCGGCGGAAGTGGTACCTATGTGGAATTGGCCGCTTTCCCCGATGAGCCGCAAGGGCGCTGGGGGGTCGGCGGGGTGCACCATGTGGCATGGCGCCTGACCGATGCCGAGGAAGAAATGGCCCTGCAACGGGTACTGGCCCAAGCCGGCTTGTCTCCGACCGGCAAAATCGACCGGTTCTGGTTCGAATCCGTCTATTTCCGCGAACCCAACGGCATCGTGTTCGAACTGGCTACCGATGGTCCCGGGTTCCATCGCGACGAAGACATGGACCACCTGGGGGAGGAACTCATTCTGCCACCCTGGCTGGAACCCAAACGTGCCGAAATCGAAGCGGCGTTGCCTTCTATCGGCTGACGGCTGACGGCTAACGGCTAACAGCTAACAGACGCCTCCGGCGCCTCCTAGGTGAAAACTCCATGGTGCGTCAGCCCCAGTTATAAACCTTTACCTCGGGCGCCTTCTAAGTGAAAACCCCATGGTGCGTCAGCCCCAGTTATAAACCTTTACCTCGGGCGCCTTCTAAGTGAAAATGCCTTTGCCTCCGGCGCCACCTAAGTGATGAACGCTTAGTTGCCCGGCCAGACGTTCCAGGGGATGCGGCTCAGGATCAGCAACAGGCCGAGTCCCATCCATAATACCACATTGAAATGCTTCGCACGGTCGTCGGTAGCCCGCTTGGCGCGGACATGACCCACCGTGATCAGCACCAATGCGATGATCATCGCCGTCGGGTGTTCCACCGTGTAGAAGCGCGCCAGGGCGTTCGACATGGATTCCGCGCTCAGGATTTCGAGACCCAATGGCGATACCATGTACAGCACCAACCCGATCAGCAACTGCAGGTG
The DNA here is from genome assembly GCA_024711145.1 of Balneolales bacterium. Lineage (GTDB taxonomy): Bacteria > Bacteroidota > Rhodothermia > Balneolales > HLUCCA01 > JANJTJ01. Next base: position 45,474 of record JANJTJ010000117.1, on the reverse strand, counting down.
GCTGCCGATCATGGCGAACAACGTGAGCTTGCGCTGACCCTCCGAGTAGGGTTTGCGGAAGAACCAGCCGTATTTGGCGGCGCCGACGGCCAGGACGAGCAGCAGGAGGACCAGATAGGCCAGTCCGCTGTGGGTATGTTGGAGTCCGGTATACATGGAGAGAAGATACGTAAAACGGCTTCCATTCTTGGCCCGACGAAGGGAATCAGGTACCTTTGACCCATGTTGCGTAGCATGTTCAAAGCCGGAGCCCAGCACAAACGGTTCGACTACCAACCGCGCTTCTACAAGCCCGAACGGGAGCGTTCGCCCGTGGACCGCATCAAGTTCGAAAGCAAGGTGCGGCGCGGCCAAGGGCGCAGCGTCGTAGCCCTGGCCACCCTCATGTTTCTGGCCCTATACATCATCTATCTCCTCGGTTCCTGAGTGTCCGCCTCCGTCGAACGTCCGGCCGGGCTCATCCGGCTGCTCCCCCCGGAAATCGCCAACAAAATCGCCGCCGGCGAGGTGGTGCAGCGTCCGGCTTCCGTCCTCAAGGAATTGCTGGACAATGCCATCGATGCCGGCGCTTCGGAAATCCGCGTGCTCATCCAGCAGGCCGGCCGCTTGTTGGTCCAGGTGGTGGACAACGGCAGCGGCATGCCGCCCGAAGACCTGCCCAATTGCTTCCTGCGCCATGCCACCAGCAAGATCAGCTCGGTGGACGACCTGCTCAGCATCCGAACCCTCGGGTTCCGTGGCGAAGCCATGGCCAGCATCGCATCGATCGCCCAGGTCACGGTGAAAACCAAACGGGTGGAAGACGCCGCCGGCCACGAGTACGAGATCTGGGGAGGGGAGGAGCGCACGTTCAGGCCGGTAGCGACGCCCAATGGCACTTCGGTGGCCGTTCGCAACCTGTTTTTCAATGTGCCGGCCCGTCGCGCGTTCCTGAAATCCGACGTCACCGAAATGCGCCATCTGCTCACCATTTTCCAACAGATGGCCCTGGCCAACCCGGCTATCGGGTTCGAACTGGCCGACGAGAACGAGTCGCTCTACCGTCTGCCCGCGCAGGATCTGCCCGACCGCATCGCCGGCATATTCGGCAAGTCCTACAAGCCATCCCTGTTGCCCATCGATGAACGGGCCGGATTCGTGCGGATCCATGGGTTTGTCACCGATCCCAAACTGGCCCGCCGCAACCGGGGTGAGCAGTTCCTGTTCGTGAACGGCCGGCCCTTCATGCACAGGCATCTGACCCATGTGGTGCTGGAGGAATACCGGCCATGGTTGCGGGAGGACGCCTATCCGTTCTTCTGCCTGTTCTACGACCTGGACCCCGAGCTGGTGGATGTGAACGTGCACCCGTCCAAGATGGAAGTCCGCTTCGAGGACGAACGGACCGTGGCCCAGCTTACGCGTTCGGTAGTCAAGCGTGCCCTCAACCGGAAATTCTCCGTGCCCGAGCAGTTGCCGGCCGGCTTCGGCGCTCCGGATATGGAACCGTGGTTTCCCACCGTTCCGCCCGTCTATGCCGAGGGTCCGGGTGGGGAGCCGGTGCAGCGCATTCCGTCGCGCATCAATCTGCCTACCGAACCCGGCACTCGGCCTTCGTTGAGCCGGGCCAGCGGTTTATGGCAATTGCACGACCAGTTCATCTGTGCCCAGACCCTCACCGGTCTGCTCATGGTGGACCAACACGCCGCGCACAAACGCATCCTGTACGAAAGGGCCTTGGAACATTTGGGAAGCGGTTTGAGCGGCACCCAACAGCTGCTCTTTCCGGTAACCATCGAATTTTCCGCCTCGGATTTCGCCCTGCTGAGGCAGCTGGCCGACGACATCCGCGCGCTCGGTTTCGATGTGCAGCTGCTCAGCGGCAATGCGGCCCTGGTGAGCGGCGTACCGGCCGATATCGCCAGCGGCGACGAGCGCAACCTCCTGGCCAGCATCCTGCAGCAGTACCAGCAGGTGCATCCTTCGGCCGATTTCGACGCCCGTCAGCGCCTGGCCATGGCTTTCGCCTCAAAAACGGCCATTCCCCGTGGGAAACGCCTGGCACCGGAAGAGATGGATGCCCTGATCGACCAACTCTTCGCCTGCAAGGAACCCTACCTGGATCCCAACGGCAAGGCGGTCACCCGGTATTGGTCGGTAGACGACCTGCGCATCGGCTTCCGCTGATCCTCAGAACGGGGATTCCTCTTCCGGATAGGTGGCCTGGGGCCGGGGCTTGCTCGGCGCTTTCGGTTTGGAGAAGGCTTCGAAATCCGCCTCATTCAACGGCCCGGCCTCGGCCGGATCGTCCGGAAGGAAGCCGCTGGGTGCCGAATCGTAGGTGCTCAGGTTCTCGAAACGGGCGTAATCCTTGATGAACATGACGTTCACACTGCCCACCGGACCGTTCCGCTGTTTGCCCACGATGATTTCGGCCAGGCCTGCCGTGGATTGGCCCTCGTCGGTGGTGGTGATGCCGTAGTATTCGGGCCGGTAGAGGAAAAGGACCACGTCGGCATCCTGCTCGATGGAGCCCGATTCCCGCAAATCGCTCAACTGGGGACGTTTGTCGCCGGTACGTTGCTCCACAGCCCGGCTGAGCTGGGACAGGGCGATGATGGGGATGCTCAGTTCCTTGGCCAACCCTTTCAGTCCCCGGGAGATGTAGGCGATTTCCTGCTCCCGATTGCTCTTGCCGTCTTTCAGGTTGGTGGTCATCAACTGCAGGTAGTCGATGATGATCAGGCCCACCTTGTGCTCGCTCACCAGGCGGCGCGCCTTGGAGCGGAGTTCGCTCAACGACAAGCCGGGCGTGTCGTCGATGAAGACTTTGGCATCATGCAGGCGCGATGCGGCGTCGATCAGGCGGCGGAAGTCGTCGCCATGCACGCGGCCGGTGCGCGCGTCCTGGGCATTCACCCGGGCTTCCATGGTGAGCAACCGCTGCACGAGCTGCTGGTCGGCCATTTCAAGGCTGAAGATGCCCACGTTGGTGCGGAGCTCGGAATCGGGATGCAAGGCCGCATTCCGGGCCACGGTGAGTACGAAGGCCGTCTTACCCATGGACGGCCTGGCCGCCACGATCACCAGGTCGCCTTTCTGCCAACCGGCCGTCATCTTGTCGAGCGTCAACCCCGTGGGAACCCCGGTGATGCCGTTGGTCTTCTGCTCGCCCAGTTTCTCCAGGTAGGCCATGGTGGTGGCCAGCATGGGCTGCAAGGGCTTCACCGCATTCGATTTGCCCACATTGGTGAGCGCCATGATGTCGCGCTCGGCGTCGTTGAGGGTATCGTAGGGATCCGAACCGCCATCGTAGCTCTGCCGGATGATCTCGGTGCAGGTGCGGATGAGCCGACGCTTGATGGATTTTTCCAGCACGATCTGCGCATGGTACTCGATGTTGGCCGCCGAGCTCACGGCCCGCGTGAGCGACACCAGGTACCCCGTACCACCCACATCCTCCAAATGGTCCCGGTCCCGGAGCGTCTGTTCCAGGGTGATCAGATCCAGCGGGTTGTTCCGGTTGTTGAGGTCGGACAGGGCCTGGAAGATGAGCTGATGCGCGGGTTTGTAGAAATCCTCCGCTTTCAGGGTCTCAAGGGCCATGTCGGCCGCATGTTTCTCAATGAGCATGCCACCGAGGATCGACTCCTCGATTTCAACCGCTTGAGGGGGCACGCGCCCCGCTTCACCATAAGATTCGATCAGGTCGGACATAGTTCATCGTATCGGGCCCGCAGTTGCTTCACATCGGCCCAGGTCCCGTGTTTCCACTCCGGATTGCGCAACAAGGCGGCCGGGTGGTAGGTGACCATCAGTTCGTATTTGCCCCGGTAGATATGGAATTTTCCGCGCAAATCTTTGAGCTCGGCCTTGGGCTGGCGCAACAATGTTTGCGCCGAAATGCGCCCCAGGCAAAGGATGAGTTTGGGATTGATGATGTCGATCTGACGTTCGAGATAGGGCAGCGACCGCTCCCGTTCCTCGGGCAGGGGATCCCGGTTGTTGGGTGGCCGGTGTTTGAGGATGTTCGCGATGTACACGTCCTCCCGGGTGAAGCCGATGGCGGCCAATATCTTGGTGAGCAATTGCCCGGCGCGGCCCACAAAGGGTACGCCTTCCTGGTCCTCTTGCTCGCCCGGGGCCTCGCCGATGATCATCAGATCCGCATCGGCCTTGCCATACCCGAACACGAGATTGGTGCCGGGCAGGTCGGTTCGGAGTTCGGCGGCCGCTTCGCACTCCAACCGCAACGCCTCCAACGGATGGGCGGCAGCCAACACGGGCAGAGGGTCCGTGCCCCGCTCCGACGGATCGAAATGCAGTGGGCCATAGACTTCGCGGGCCTGTTCCAGCCAGAAATCCACCTTCTTTTTCAGCTCATCCGACATCGAATACGCCCTCCAAGGTGCGGTTGGTGAGGTGGACCGGCACGATACGGTTCACCCATTCCGGCCTCCAGGCCGCCCGCACCCGGATGTAGTTGTCGGTGTAGCCGGCGATGTGACCGTCTTTCACTTCCTCCTCGAAAAGGACCGGACGCACGGTTCCAACGAAGCGTGCTTCGAACGCGTCCCGCTTGTGCTCGGACAACCGCCTGAGCGCATGGGTCCGCTGCCGGCGTTCCTCAACCGGCACCACGGGTTCCAGAGTGAGCGCGTGGGTGTTCGGCCGCTCCGAGTAGGTGAACACATGCAGATAGGAGACCTCGAGGCGGTCCAGGAAATCAAACGATTCCCGGAACAGGGCGTCGGTTTCGCCCGGGTGGCCCGTTATCACATCCACCCCTATGGCGGCATGGGGCAACACCCGGCGGATGTGGTCCACCCGTTGCCGGTAGAGGTCGCTTTTGTACCGGCGTCGCATCAGCCGCAACAGGGCATCGCTGCCGCTTTGGATGGGCATGTGGAAATGCGGCATGATGCGTGCCGACTCGGCCGCCAGATCGATGATCCGGTCTTCCATGAGATTGGGTTCCACGGAAGAAAAACGGATGCGGGCGATGCCATCCACCTGTTCCAGGGCGACCAGCAGGTCGTAGAGCGATTGTCCCGTGTAGCGGCCGAAATCGCCCGCGTTCACACCGGTGAGGATGATTTCCTGAAACCCTTGCTCCACGGCCAGGCGGGCCTGGGCCACCACGTCCCCGATCAGCGGAGATCTGGATTTTCCCCGGGCCAACGGAATGGTGCAGAACGCGCAGGAATAGTCGCAACCGTCCTGGATTTTCAGGAAGGCGCGGGTACGGTCGCCCGAGGAGAGTGCGTGGTGGAAATCGACGGCTTCGTTCACATCGGTGCGATGCACCACGGCTTCGGCCGGCCGCCGGTCCAGATCCCTGAGCAGGGCCGGCAGGTCGAACTTGGCCTTGGCACCCACCACCAGGCTCACGCCGTCGATGTCGGCGATCTGCCGGGGCGCCAGTTGGGCATAACAGCCGGTGACGGCCACCACGGCATCCGGATTGGTGCGTAGCGCGCGCCGGACGGCCTTCCGGCAGTCCTTGTCGGCGTCTTCGGTCACCGAGCAGGTGTTGATCACATACACATCCGCCACGGCCCCGAAGGGGCGGATCTCATAGCTTCCGCCCTCGAAGGTCTTCCGCATCGCGGAGGTTTCCGCGAAATTCAGCTTGCAACCGAGGGTGTGGAACGCGACCGATTTCAGCGCATCATCCACAGCACGATCGCGATCACCATGAAGTTGACGATGGAAAGCGGCAAGAGCCGGCTCCAGCCCAACCGCATGAGTTGGTCGTACTTGAACCGGGGAATGGTCCAACGGATCCAGATGTAGCTGAAGGCGAAGAAGCAGGTTTTGCCCAGGAACACGGTGATGTCCAACAGGATCTTCCAGTTGCCGATGTCGGGCAGCCAATGGCTGGAGAAGGGCAGGTGGTACCCCCCGAAGAAGAACGTGGTGATCAGCATGGACCCGATGGTCACGTGCATGTATTCGGCCAGGAAGAACATGCCGAATTTCATGGAGGAATATTCGGTATGGTAGCCACCCACCAATTCCTGTTCGGCTTCCACCAGGTCGAACGGTGTGCGGTTGGCTTCGGCCAGGGCCGCGATGAAGAAGATGAGGAACCCGATGGGGTTGACGAACACGAACCAGAGGTCGCGTTGGGCGTTCACCACCTCGACCACACTGAGCGAGCCGGCCAGCAGCACCACCGATGCCACCGCCATGCCCATGGGCAGTTCGTAGCTGAGCATCTGGGCCGCGGCGCGCAGACCACCCAACAGGGCGTATTTGCTGTTGGAAGCCCAGCCGGCCAGGGTAACCCCGTACACCCCGAGGGAGGTGATGGCCAACAGGTACAGCACACCGACGTTGAGGTTGGCACCCACCAGCCCGTCGCCGAATGGAATGACCGCCACCGTCATGAGGGCGGTGATGACCGGAATCATGGGGGCGATGGCGTGTACCACCTTGTTCCCCTGGGCGGGCACCACATCCTCTTTCAGGATGAGCTTGAGCACGTCGGCGATGGGTTGGAGCAAGCCCATGGGGCCCACCCGGTTGGGACCCACCCGGTTCTGGATGAATGCGGCCACCCGGCGTTCGGCATAAACGGCCAACGCGGCCGAATTGAGCAGGAAGAAGGCGCCACCACCGATGACGGCCAACGAGGTGAGCAGGGCGGGAGTGAGTAGTTCGAGCAATCCCATGGGTCAGGCGGAAACGGTTTCGTTGGTGGCAAGCAGTGCGATTCCGCGTTCGTCGTCCATCCGCTCGTAGCTGATGCCGGCGAATGCGTCGATCCGGGCGGCGATTTCAGCCAGCACATCACGTGCGGATTCGTAATAGAGCCCGGTACCGAGCTCCTGGGATGCCTCGGTGAGGAACTCCCAGGCCGGCACGCAGTCGATGCGGTTCAGGTCGCTCACCCAGTTGTCGAACCGGGTGCCGAAGGTGTCCAACCGGCCCGACGACATCTCCAGGTTGAGGCGGCGGTCGGTGCGGCTGGTTTCTTTGGCAGGTATGGTGCGCTGGGCGCGGCCGTCCACGTTCACATAGGTACCCACATGTTCGGCACCGTTGGTGACGGGCACCACCAGATCGGCGGCGGCTGTAGTGGCGTTGTGGTTGCTGGCGAAGGTGATGGTTTTGCCGGCCAGGTCTTCGGCACGGAGCACGCCCCGACCTACGAGGTCGTCGTTGAGCACCACCACCAGGTCGGCGGCGGTCACTTCGGCGGCCAATGCGGCCGCCTGGGTTTCGGCAAGGCCCAACAGGCGGGCACCGGTGGCGTTGGGCGCCTGGTCGTCGCTGAGCAGGAACCCGTCGCCGCTACCGGGAATGACATGCGGTACGAAGACGGCAGCGCCTTTGCCGGCGGCCTCGAAGAACCGCTTGAACACGTAGTTGTCTTCGGTGCTGGCATGGGGCGAACCCACCACGGCGATGCGGTTGGCGGCCGTGACCCGCTCGGTAAAGGTGAGCAGGGCATTGTTCCAGGACGTGGGGATCGCCTCTCCATCCAACCGCACCAGGGGTTTGTCTACCCGGTCGTGGTTGAGGGTGGCGAAAGCGGCCCGACCCGAATCGGGCATCCAGTGGCCGTTCACGGCCGGATTGAACCTCGGTGTTATGCGCAACACGAGGTTGTCTCGGGTCCAAAGGTCAACCGAGCAGCCTTTGCCGTTGGTAAGGTCGATGGACGGGGTGGAGGCCATTTCCCATACCCGTGCCTTGAAACGGAAATCGGAGGCGGTCAGGGCGCCGACCGGGCAAATATCCACCGTGTTCATCGAATACGGATCGTCGAACACATGGCCAGGCGCGGTCATCGGGTAGTTGTTGTCGCCCCGCTGTACGATGGTCAGCTGATGGGTCTTGGAGATTTCCTGGGTGAACCGCACGCAACGGGTGCAGTTGATGCACCGCTCGGCATCGAGCACCACGCGGGGCCCGAGCTGGATGCGCTTGGGCTTGTGGACCTTCTTATGCTCGAAACGGCTGCCTTCCGGACCATACTTGTAGGTTTGCTCCTGAAGGGGGCACTCACCGGCTTGGTCGCAGATGGGGCAGTCCAGGGGATGGTTGATCAGGATGAATTCCAACACATCCTTCTGCCCGCGGCGCACCAGTTCGCTGGTCACGTGGGTTTTGATCACCATACCGTCGGTGGCGTCCAAGGAGCAGGCGGTCTGCAGCTTGGGGAACCAGCGGATCACCCGGTCGCCGTTGGCGTCGAGTTCATAGGCGTTCTTTTCCCGGTCGAAAACGGGCAGACCGGCTTCCACATAACATTGGCGGCAGTTGGCCGGAATGGACAAGGCCGGGTGGTAGCAGAAATGGGGCAGGTCGAGACCTTGGTCCAGAATGAACTGGAGCACCTTGGTGGGTTGGTCGTATTCGAACCGCTTGTTGTCGATGAAGATTTCGGCCATGGTCAGGCGTGGGCGTGTACCGGGGTTTTCACGCGGGCTTCGAAGTCCTCGCGGAAACGGGTGATGGTGTAACGGACGGGCCAGGCGGCGGCATCGGCCAGGGCGCAGATGGTACGGCCTTCCATCTGGGTGCAGATGTCCAGCAGGAGTTCCAAATCGCGCGGGGTGCCATCGCCCCGTCGGATCTTCTTGAGGGTTTTCTCCAACCATCCGGTGCCTTCGCGGCAGGGCGTGCACTGGCCGCAGCTTTCGTGATGGTAGAAATGGGCGATGCGGGTGAGCACATCCACCAGGTCGGTGTCTTCATCCATGACCACCATGCCCGCGGTGCCCAACATGGACCCCGCCGTGCGCAGGGAGTCGGAATCCATGCAGACGCCGGCCAGTTGGTCGCCGCGCAGGGGAGGGGTGGACGAACCGCCCGGGATCACGGCTTTCACTTTCTTGCCGCCTTTCACGCCACCGCACACCTCGTGGATGAGGGTTTCGATGGGCATGCCCGACGGGAATTCATACACTCCGGGTTTGTTCACGTGGCCCGAAATGCCGTAAAGCAGCGGACCCGGGTGGGTTTTGGCACCGATCTGCGAATAGGCCTCGGCCCCGATGCGCAGGATCAGCGGCACATTGGCCAGGGTCTCGATGTTGTTGATGGTGGTTGGCCGACCCCAGAGTCCCCGTTGCGCCGGGAAGGGCGGTTTCACACGGGGATAGCCGCGTTTTCCTTCCAACGACTCCATCAGCGAGGATTCTTCGCCGCAGATGTAGGCGCCGGCTCCCGAATGCACATACATGTCGGTGGAGAAGCCGCTGCCATGGATGTTCTTGCCGATATGGCCGGCGGCATAGGCGTCGGCGATGGCTTTTTCCATCATGCGGATCCAGGAACGGTATTCGCCCCGGATGTACACATACACGGCCGTGATCCGCATGGCATAGGCCGCGATAAGGGCCCCTTCGATGAAGGAATGCGGATTGAACTCGAAAATGGTGCGGTCTTTGAACGTACCGGGTTCCGATTCGTCGCCGTTTGCCGCGATGTAGCGGGGGCCGCCATCGGGTTTCGGCATGAAGGACCACTTGAGCCCGGTGTTGAAGCCGGCACCACCCCGCCCGCGCAGGCCCGAACTTTTCACCTCGTTGGTGACGGCCTCGGGGGTCCAGGTGGTCTGGTCGCCCAGTACCTTCTTGTATTGCACATAACCGCCGTGCTGCTCATAGACCTTGATGTCGGCCAGCCCGGGGATGTTGGGAATCAGCAGCGGCTGATAGGTTTTCCAGTCGAAGCTCATGGATTCAGGCCGTTTCGCGGTTGTTGACGAGTCCGATGGGTTCGAAATCGGGCGAACCGCCCTTTTTCAGGGTATCGATCACCTGGTCCAGCTTTTCGGGAGTCAGTTCGTTCACGAACACGTCGTTGGTGATCTGCATCATGGGGGCGTAGCCGCAGGCTCCCAGGCACTCCACACTCTGGATGGTGAACAGGCCGTCGGGAGTGGTTTCGCCGGCCTTGATGCCCAAACGGTTCTCCAGATGATGCAGCATGTCGTACCCACCGGAAATGTGGCAGCTCAGGCAGGTGCATACGTCGAGTACGTGCTTGCCCTTCTTCTCCTTGTAATACTGGGTGTAGAAGGTGGCCACGCCGTGCACGTGGCTGGCCGGCAGGCCGAGGGTATCGGCTACCAGTTGCTGCACGTCGGCATCCACATGGCCGAAGGCGTCTTGCGCCAACCACAGAACCGGCATGGTGGCCGATTGAACCGACGGGTAGCGGGATTTGATCGCCTCGATCTGGGCGAGTTGCTCGGCGGTGAAAACGTAGGTGGCCATGTTATTTGTCCGCCTCACCCATTACCGGATCCACCCCACCGATCACCACCACGGTGTCGGCAAGCATGCATCCGTCCAGGATTTTTTCGAGGCCTTGCAGGTTGCTGAATGAGGGAGATTTGATTTTGAGCCGCCACGGGTGGCCCGTACCGTCGCTCTGGATGTAGTACCCGAGCTCGCCCTTGGGCGCTTCGATGGCGTGGTAGATCTCGCGGCCGGGCGGCGGGCACACCCCGGTGTCGGTCATCATGAAATCGTGGATCAGGCCTTCCATGGAGTAATAGACCTCGTCTTTGGAAGGGTAGGACTTCTTGGCGTTGTCCACCCGGATCGGGCCGGGGACATTCAGTTTCTCGAGAACCTGGTTGATGATGCGGATCGACTGCTCGATCTCTTCCATGCGCACGTAGTAGCGGGCCAGGTTGTCGCCCTCCAGCCGGGTGGGGACCATGAACTCCACCTCGTCGTATTTGAGGTAGGGTGCGAAGGTGCGCATGTCGTAGGCGATGCCGGTGGCCCGGATGTTCGCACCCGACATGCCCAGAGCGATGGCATCCTCATACCCGATGGTGCCGATGCCGGCGTTCCGGTCCAGGAAGATGCGGTTCTTGTTCAGGAAGGTCTTCCATTCGGCCACCTCGTTCGGGAATTCCGAGATGAACTTGCGCACGGCGGCCAAGGCCTCGGGCGTCAGGTCGGCGGCTACCCCTCCGATGCGCGCGTGCGATACGGTGAACCGGTGCCCGGCGATCTCATCGAACAGGGAATAGATCTTTTCCCGCTCGCGGAAGGTCCAGATGAAGAAGGAGATGGCGCCGGAGTCCATCAGCATGGTGCCCAACCAGAGCAGATGCGCCGATATGCGGGCCAACTCGCACCCTAGCATGCGGATCCAGGCGGCCCGGTCGGGGATTTCGATACCGGCCAGTTTTTCCACCGCCGTGCACAAGGCCACGTTGTTGGAATACGGCGAGAGGTAATCCATGCGGTCCGTATAGGGCATGAACTCCTGGTAGGTCTTGTTTTCGGCGATCTTCTCCACACCCCGGTGCAGGTAGCCGATGTCCAGCTTGCACTTGAGAATGCGTTCGCCCTTGAGCTCGGTCAGCACCCGCAACACGCCGTGGGTGGCGGGGTGCTGGGGACCCATGTTCAGGATCATGCGGGTGCTGAGCGGGTCGTTGTCGTCCACCTCGATGGTGGTATGCTTGTCTTCGAGCGCCTTGTAGAAGGCGTACTGGTGTTCCGGTTGGAAGGCCGGTTTCAGCTTTTCGTGCAGGATATCGGGTTTCATGATCCGTTACTCCCGGTCGGGTGTGGTATGGGGCAACCCCAGCGAGCCGGGTATTCCGAGCAGCGGGAACTCTTTGCGGAGGGGGAAATGCTCGAAATCCTCGGGCAGATACACCCGACGGAAATCGGGATGCCCCTCGAATCGGATGCCGAACATGTCGTAGGTCTCCCGTTCGTTCCAGTTGGCGCCCGTCCAGATGTCGGAAGCCGTGGGAAGTACCGGATCGGTCTCCTCCACACGGGTTTTCACGAAGATCCGGGTGCCGTGCTTGAGCGAGACCAGGTTGTAGCACACTTCGAACCGTTGTTCGGCGGTGAAGCGGTCGATACCGAACAGGTCCGACAGATAGATGAAGGCGTGGGTGTCGCGCAGGTCGAGCAGCACATCGTGGATGCGGGCGGCATCTACCCGGACGAAGGTGTCGCCCTGGTGCACCTGCTCTTCCAGAACGGCATCACCGAACGTTTTCCGCAGTGCTTCGACCACCTGGGCCGGTGTGGGATGGGACATGGTTCAGGCGTCGAGCTCGTGGACGGGATACTGCTTGATCTTGTCCTGGATTTGGATCAGGGCCTTGATCAGCGTTTCGGGGCGGGGCGGGCAACCGCTGATGTACACATCCACCGGCAGGAAATTGTCGATACCCTGCACCACGCCGTAGCAGCGGTGCATACCGCCGGTGCTGGCGCAGGCACCCATGGCGATGCACCATTTCGGATCGGGCATCTGGTCCCAGATCCGGCGGATGGCATGCGACATCTTGTAGGTGCACCAGCCGGCCACGATCATCAGGTCCGACTGGCGGGGCGAGAATCGGAACACTTCCGACCCGAAGCGGGAGGCGTCGTATTTGGGGCCGGCGAAGGCCATCATCTCGATGGCGCAGCAGGCCAGACCCATCGGCATGGGCCAGACCGCGTTCGATCGGCCCCAGTTCACAAGCGCGTCCACGCTCGTCGTCAGGAAGCCGGTTTGGTTGAGGGCTTTGTCTAAAGACATATCCGGATATCGGTTAGGCGCGGTTGTGGGCGGCGGTGGAGGAGTCCCAATCCAGGGTACCCTTCTTCAGGGTGTACACCAACCCCAACAACAGCACGGTGATGAAAACCATCATGGCCCAGAAGGCGCCTGCGTCCAGATCCAGGAAGCGCACCGCCCACGGGTATAGGAAGACCACTTCCAGATCGAACACGATGAATTCGACGGCCACCAGGTAGAACGAAACGGAGTAGCGGTCGCGGGCCTGCCCGTAGGGGTCCATGCCGGACTCGTACGGCATCAGTTTCACCTTGTCGGGTCGTTTGGGTCCCAGGATGCCGCTCAGGACCATCAAGACCAGGGCCAACACCACTGCGACCACGGCCAGGACCGCAATGGGGAAATAGAGTTCGAACATGTGTGATTGGGCTTTGAAAGACGGGGAAAATTAGGGCTGGAGGCCCGAAAAGTCAAACCGAAGGGCGGTTGGGTCGGCCTTCCAAATCCGGTATCTTCGTCCATCTGAACTGCTACCCCAACCGATTGAAATCCAGCCCGGAGTGGACCGTATCCTGATGGAGATCATGGGGCTTTCCACCAGCCCCAGCAGCGGAGGCGCTTACGCGCTCATCCTGAACGAACGGGATGGCAACCGCCGCCTGCCCATCATCATCGGTACGTTCGAAGCCCAGGCCATCGCCCTGGAGCTCGAGCGCATCAAAACTCCGAGACCGATGACGCACGACCTCATGCGCAACATGATCAAAGGCTTCGGGTCCCAAGTGCAAGCCGTGTTCATCAACGACCTGAAAGACGGCACGTTTTTCGCCCAGGTCCAGTTGGAATCGGCCGGGGGCGAGTTCGTACTCGACTCGCGCCCGAGCGATGCCATAGCCCTGGCCATCCGATTCGATGCCCCGATCTACGTGTCGGACGATATTCTGAACGAAGCGGGCATCGTGTCGGAAATGATCACTGAAAGCATCGAGCCGGTTCGGACGCCCGAGCCGGAGGCGGAACCCCAGCCGCAGAAATCCAGCGATCATCACATGCAGCTTCTGGAAAAGAAACTCGCGGCCGCTATCGCGAAAGAGGATTACGAACGGGCCGCATTGATCCGGGACGAGATCAACAACCTGAAGGCCTGATTTTGGCGCATTCCCCTTTCAGTGCCCTGTATCAGGCCTATCTGGAGGCCGATCCGGCACTGGCTCCCTTCTATGGCCGGTACCCGGCCGATGCCGACACCCTGGCCGCCGCCGCCCGGTCGTTGGCCTGGGCGGGCGACCGCCCCACCCTGGTGCGCGACCTGACGGCCTTCAACCGCCGCCATGGTGCCGATGCGGCCGCCATCGCCAACATCGGCCGCCTGGCCGAGGCTGCGGCCGTTACGGTGGTCACAGGGCAGCAGACCACCGTCTTCGGCGGGCCTTATTACACCCTGTTCAAGGCGCTTACCACCGTCGCTCGGGCCCGGGAATTGGAAGCCCGGCTGGGCACGCCCGTGGTACCGGTTTTCTGGCTGGCCGACGAAGACAACGATTACTCCGAAATCGGTTCCCTGCATCTGCCCACGCGGGAGGGTGTCCGCCGTTTCGATCTGGCACCTGCCGGAAACGCGGCCCATTCGGCCGGATTCCTGCCCTTGGGACCCGATTTCGACCGATTCAAAGCCGATGTGCGCGCCGCGTTGCCCCAAACCGAGCATCTGGAATCCATCTGGGCGACCATCGAAACGGCGTACCAGGGGGCCGGCACCCATGCGCATGCCTTCGGCCGACTCATCCTGGCGGCGACCGCCGGCATGGGCCTGGTTCTGGCCGGTTCCACAGATACCGTCCTGAAACGCCGCATGGCTCCGGTTCTGGTTCGGTATGTGGAACGGCACGACAACGCCCGGCAGGCTCTGGAAACCGTCTCCGCACAATTGGAAGCCCGCTATCATCGCCAAGCCGTGGTCGGCCCCAGCCTGCTGTTCCGCCATCATCCCGAGAAGGGGCGCATGCGGGTGGACACCCTGGACGCCACCTTGGCCGAGGAAGTCGCCACCCACCCCGACCGCTTCTCGCCCAATGTGTTTCTGAGGCCGCTGCTCCAGGATACCCTGCTACCCAACATCGCCTATGTGGCGGGACCCGGCGAAACCGCCTACTATGCCCAGATGAACGCGTTTTATGAGGTGATGGACCAGCAAATGCCGGTCATTCTGCCCCGGTTCAGCGCCACATTGATGGAGCCATCGGCCGCCCGCCATGCCGATGCCCTTCCGTTCGAATGGCACGAACTCCAAGGTCGGATCGAAGACCTGGAAGCCGAATTCCTGAAAAGATCCCGCTCGCCGGATGTGGATGCCTTCGTAGCCGACTGGGTGCGCCACATGCACCACGGTGCCGATGCCCGTCGAGCCTGGGTGGCGGCCGTCGATGCGACCCTGGTGGCCACCACGGAAAGCGTGCTCAAGGAGCAGGAACACGCTTTGGACAAACTGAGGCAGAAATTGCTACGATCGGTCAAGCAGCAGGAGGAGACGGGCTTGCGCCGCCTGCGCCAGGTTTCCGAACACCTCTTTCCGGATGGGCACTTGCAGGAACGCCACCTGGGTTGGGTGCATCTGTGGGTCCGGTACGGGCCGGATTTCCCGGCCCGGTTGCTCGATATCGTAGCCGCGCACCCGGGCGGCCGCCACGAGGTGGTCCGGCTGTGAACCGGCCGGCCGGGAAAAAAGCCTGGCGGGCGACCCTTGCAGCCGCCCGCGACCGCCTCACCCCGCAGGACTGGGAACCGGTTCTGCACCAGGCCGGGGTCTGGGTGCAGGGCCGCACGCCGGGTCGGCTGCATGCCTATCTGGCCAAGGCCGGTTCCTCCGAACCCGACTTGATGGAATTCCTATTGCATTGTTCCGCAATGGGATGGGAGATCACACTTCCCATGGTGCATCCGGGCCGCTTCGGCCGCATGCAGGCGCGGCTGTGGACACCGGATGCCACCTTGGTGCCGAACGGATGGGGCATACCCGAGCCGGTGTCGGGCCTGCCGGTGCCTTGGGTGGCGCACGACCTCATGCTCGTTCCCGCCTTGGGTGTGGATGCCGCCGGATATCGGTTGGGTTACGGCGGTGGGTATTACGACCGCGTACTGGCCCATTGCCCGGCTGAAACCGCCGTGCTGGCCCCGGCGTCCTTGCGGGTGGAACGGCTTCCCCACGAATCCCATGATGTGCCTGTGAAGGCTGTCATCACGGAAACCGGCATCCATCATCCCTATCTTTTGAGTTGAATGGAAAAGACCAAACCACAATCCGCCACCGACCTCGGGTCCCATTTCGATGTCTCGAATCGGGATCTGGAAGCCACCCTGCAGGATTATCTGTCGGACACGCCGGAACAGGCGAAGAAGAAGAAAGGCGTACTCAACCTGCAGACCGTCATGGGTGTGACCATGCTCGTGGTTGCCGCTTTCGCCGTGTTGCAGGTCTTTCTACCGTTCGATACGGAACTGTCGGGTTGGATGGGCTTCCTGTCGGTAACGGGCGCCGCGTTGACCCTGATAACCGGACTCGGTTGGTTGAGCCGGCCACCCAAACCCAAAAAGAAAGCCCGGCCGGAGATCCGCCTGTCGGATGAGGTGAGTGGTACCGACAGCTATGCGCTGAGCAAAAAGAAACGGTTCACCAAGTCGGCCACCGACCGCAAACTCTTCGGAGTTGCCGGTGGCATAGCCGAATACCTGGGCATGGACCCCACCCTGGTTCGGGTGCTGTTCGTGGTATTCACCTTCATCGGCTCGGGGAGCCCCATACTGGCCTACCTGTTCCTGGCCATGTTCGTACCGAATCCGCCCCGTCAGAACCGGATGGAATGACATGCTCATTTCGTTCGAAGGCATAGACGGAAGCGGCAAAACGACCCAGATCACCCTGCTGCGCCGGCGGTTGGAATCGGAAGGCATTCCGGTTGACGTATTCCGCGAGCCGGGTGGGAGCGAGGTGTCGGAACTGATCCGGGGCATGCTGCTCAACCCGGACCTGCGCATCGATCCCGTGACCGAACTGCTGCTGTTCTCGGCGGCCCGATCCCAATTGATCGCCGAACAGGTCGTGCCCAGGTTGGAAAAAGGCATCACCGTCATCCTCGACCGATTCTACGACAGTACCGTAGCCTACCAGGGCTACGGGCGCCAGGCCGTGGACATCGCCCGCATTCACACCCTCAACGCCATCGCCGCCCACGGGCTCACCCCGGACCTGACCTTCTACCTGCGCATCGGCCGGGAGCAGGCCGACGGCCGGCTCAGCGACCGCCGCCGCGACCGCATGGAACAGGCCGGTGCCGACTTCTTCGACCGGGTGGTGGCCGGTTTCGATGCCATGGCCCGATCCGAGCCCCGTTTCCGTCTGGTCGATGCCACGCGCACTCCGGAAGACGTGCATGCCCTTATCTGGAAAGAATGGGCCGACTTGCGGTTCAAAACTTGAATCAAAGGCAGGAAATCCGTATTTTTGCTAAATGCGGTGGGCTATAGGCTTCATTCGCGAACCACACCCGACCACTCATTTTTTGTAGCAAGACGTTTTCCTATGGCGCACGAAACGATCGAGATCAACCTGCCGCTGGCCAAAGTCTATGAGCTGATGAGCTCCCCAGTTGATTTCCCGAAGTTCCTCACCCACCTGCAGCAGGTCAACAAGATCAATTCGCAGACGTTCGAATACAAAACGACGATCGGAGGCGAGGATTTCCAATGGATCACCAACATCATTGACGATCTGCGCAACACCCGTTTCGCCTGGATCACCATCAACGGCAACATGAACCAGACGGGCACCATCCGGTTCACCCCGTTGGACAACGGCGAGCGCACCCGGGTCGATTTCACCTTGGATTACCGCATGTTCTTCGGTGAAGCCACCGAGGAAGTGAGCCAGTTCATCGACGGCATGCCCGCCGAGCTGCGCAACAACCTGGAAGCGTTCCGCAAAATGGCCGAAGCCGGTACCTTCAACGACGACAAAGGCCCCAAAGCCAAAACCGCCGTCGAAGCCACGGTCTGATCCGTCTTCGTTCCGTACTTTCAAGGGAGCCCGCAAGGCTCCCTTTTTTTTTATGTCCGGAATTCCGACCGACCATCCCTACTGTTTCGTCATGGGCGATCCCATCGCCCACAGCCGGTCGCCCCGCCTGCACACGGCGGCGTTCCGGGCCGTCGGGTTGGAGTGGACCTATCACGCCCTGCTGGTACCGGCCCGGGATCCGCAGCAGGCGGTGCCCTATCTGAGGCACCCGAATTTCCGGGGTGCGAACGTCACCCTGCCGCACAAGACGGCCGTGATGGCACTGCTGGACGGCATAGACCCGGCCGCCGAAGCCATCGGCGCCGTGAACACCATCGTGCCCGAGCAGGGGCGCCTGATCGGCTACAACACCGATAAAGCCGGATTTCTGGCACCTTTGGCGGAGGCCGGCCGCGATTGGTCCGGCGCCGAAGCCCTGGTATTCGGCGACGGTGGCGCGGCCAAGGCCGTTGTGGCCGGTTTGACCGATCTGGGTATGCGGGTCAAGATCGTATCGCGAAGGGCGGGGCAATCCCGCATATCCTATGCCGAAGCCTTCGGACGGCTGGCCGGCTGCGACCTGCTCGTGAACGCCACGCCACTGGGGTTGCCACCGCATGCCGACGCATCCCCATTGGACGGATACGAAGGCCGACTCTCCCCGACATTGACCGGATACGACCTGATCTATGAGCCCGAAACGACCCCGTTCCTGAAACGCATCGCCGAGGCGGGCGGTACCGTCATCGGGGGAAAACGCATGTTCCGGGAACAGGCGGCGGCCTCATTCCGGTTATGGACGGGTCGCTCCATGCCCAAACTTCCAACCGAATGAACACATTGATACCCGTCGAAGGGCTGCAGACGGTTTTTTCCACCAAAGAGCGCGACTTGTCCTTCGCGGCGGGTCAGCGCGAGGCCTGGTTCCTGGAACACGGTGTGGACCCCGGCCGCGTGGCGCAGGGGCGGCAGGTCCATGGCACGGCGGTGGCCTCGGTACGGGAGGGCGGTGTGCTGCCCGATACCGATGGGGTGGTCACCTCCGAGCGGAATCTGGCATTGGCGGTGGTGGTGGCCGATTGTGCCGCCATCCTGGTAGCCGACCCGGAAGCGGGCGTGATCGGCGCCTTCCACGCCGGGTGGCGCGGGGCGGTGGGTGGCATCCAGCGGGTGGGGTTGCGGCAGATGGAAGCCTTGGGTGGCCGGCCGCGACGTATGCGGGCGTGGATCAGCCCCTGCCTGGGCGTGGGCAACTTCGAAGTGGGCGAGGAAGTGGCCGAACGATTCCCATCCGCATTCGTCCATCGCAGCGGCTACTCCAAGCCGCATGTGGACCTGGCCGGTTATCTCATACACGAATTGGCCGATGCCGGCATACCGCCCCAACATATTCAAGCCGACGGCCGATGCACGGTGGCCGGTTCGGGGCTGTTCCATTCCTACCGTCGGGACGCCTCCGCATCGGGGCGCATGATGGCCATGATCCGCATTCTTCCATGACCCGAATCGCCCTGCTCGGATCCACCGGATCCATCGGAACCCAAACGCTGGAAGTGGTGCGCAGATACCCCGACCGGCTCCGTGCAGTCCTGTTGACCGGCCACTCCAATTGGGAGGTCTTGGCCGCCCAGATCCTGGAATTCGGCCCGGATGATGCCGTACTGAGCGATCCGAAACACTTCGACCGGTTGAAGGAAGCCGTAGGCTCCACCCGGACCCGCCTGCACACCGGAGACGGGACTATCGCCGCCCTGGTGCGCGACACCGACTGCGAGACCGTGCTGAACAGCCTGGTCGGCTTCGCCGGTTTCGGGCCCACCTTCGCCGCCCTGGACAGCGGCAAGCGGGTGGCCCTGGCCAACAAGGAAAGCCTGGTAGTAGGTGGTGCGGTGCTGCAACCCTGGCTCGGGTTGGACGCCATGCGGGTACTTCCGGTCGATTCGGAGCACAGCGCCATCCTCCAATGTCTGGTAGGAGAGGGACTGGAGTCCGTTGAGAAACTGGTGGTTACCGCCAGCGGCGGCCCCTTCCGCACCTGGAGTGCCGAGCGCATCGCCCGGGCCACCACCGCCGACGCCCTCAAACATCCCAATTGGAGCATGGGCTCCAAAATCACCATCGATTCAAGCACCCTCATGAACAAGGGGTTGGAGGTCATCGAGGCGTATTGGATGTTCGGGCTGCCGTTAGAGCGCATCGAAGCGGTGGTCCATCCGCAGAGCATCATCCATTCTTTCGTGCATTTCCGCGACGGCAGCGTGAAAGCCCAGTTGGGCACACCCGATATGCGGGTTCCCATCCAATACGCCCTGAGTTGGCCCGAGCGCTGGGAAAGCGACTCGCCCCGGCTGGATTGGTCCGCCATGGGCGACCTCACCTTCGAACCGGTAGACACCGCCCGGTTCCCCTGCTTCCGCTTGGCCATGGAGAGCGTGGCGGCCGGTGGCTATGCGCCCGCCGTGCTCAACGCCGCCAACGAGGAGGCCGTGTACCGGTTCCTCAGAGGCGAAATTGCGTATATTCGCATCCCAGAGGTGGTTGAGCGGTGCTTGTCCACCTTGTCGTTCGGCTCGGAAGTCACCGTCGACGGCTTATGGAATGCGGACGGGGAGACCCGGCGCTTGGCTTCCTCCCTGTAACCCAATCGATTGAATGGAAGCCATTTTCGACATCCTGCGCACCATCGGAATCTTCATCGGTGCCCTGTTCATCCTGGTCATGATCCACGAGCTAGGCCATTTCCTGGCCGCCCGATGGTTCGGCATGCGGGTGGACCGTTTCTCCATCGGGTTTCCACCCCGGGTTTTCGGCAAGAAAATCGGAGATACCGACTACTGCATCTCCGCAACCCCCTTGGGCGGATATGTGAAGATCGCCGGCATGGTGGACGAAAGTCTCGACGAAGGATTCGAATCCAGCGAACCCCAACCCTGGGAATACCGGAGCAAACCGGTATGGCAACGCATGGTGGTGATCACCGCCGGCGTCGTGTTCAACATGATTCTTGCCGTGGCCATCTACAGCGGCATGTACTGGACCTACGGTTCGCAGGAAGTCCCCGCCGAAAAAGTAGGTACCCTGTATGTGGTACCCGGCGGGTTGGCCGAGGAAGTCGGATTCGTGACCGGCGACCGGTTGATCGGGGTGAACGGTGAGCGCCCCGTCAGCTACAAGGGGGGCAACTTCTTCAGCATCAGCGATTTGGCCACCACCGACATCGTCTTCCAGGTGGAGCGCAACGGGCAGCAGGTGGACCTGCCCGCACCGGCCGGTTTCATCGACCGGTTGAACGGGGAGCCTTCCTTCCTCACCCTGGTGAACGCCCTGCCCAGCGTGATCGGGACCGTGGCCGTCGGCATGCCGGCTGAAAAAGCCGGATTGCAGGCCGGAGACCGGGTGATCGCCCTGCAGGACACCTCGGTGGGCTACTGGATCGAGCTCACCCGCCGCATCCGCGGCACCGCCACCGGCGATTTGAACATGGTAGTTGTTCGTGGTGCCGATACCTTGGGAATGGTCATCTCACCCGACCCCGACACCCGCACCATCGGCATCGGTCCGGTGGATCCCACCCGTCATTTCGGGGTGGTATCGGTGGATTACGGCTTCATGGCCGGCTTCGGAGCCGGCATCCGGAACACCTGGGAAACCACCAACGGCATCATCAGCGGGTTTGGCCTGCTCTTCTCCGGCGAAGTGTCGGTGCGCCAGAACCTGGGCGGCCCCTTGGCCATCGCCAACGTGACCCGCCAGGCCACGGACAACGGCGGGTGGATCGGGTTCTGGTCCATCACCGCTTTCATGAGCATCACCTTGGCCATCATGAACATCCTGCCCATTCCGGCATTGGACGGCGGCCATTTGGTCTTTTTGGTCTATGAAGCCATCTTCCGGCGCGAACCTTCGCTCAAGCTGCGCATGTGGCTGCAACAGGCGGGCATGGTCCTGCTCCTGGGGCTGATGCTCTTCGTGACCTTCAACGACATTCTTCGCTTTTTCGGAGGCTGAACCATGACCATCAATCGCGACGGATACGACGTGGTATCCCAAACCGCCGTTCTCGGGTTGGTGCTCGGTTCACTGGGTTGGTGGGCCGGAGGCGTATGGCTCTGGATAGGTGTCGGTCTGGGCCTGTTCCTGTTCGCATTCATCCTGTATTTCTTCCGGGATCCGGAACGGATGGTGCCCGAAGGCGACCATCTGCTCATCTCACCGGCCGACGGGAAAGTGCTTTTCGTGAAACGGGTGTACGAACCCCTCTATATGAAACAGGAAGTGAACCAGATCTCCATCTTCCTGTCGCCCATGGATGTGCACGTGAACCGGGTGCCCAGTTCGGGCCAGGTGGAACACGCCGAGTACATACCGGGCAAATACCTGGTGGCCTGGCACGAGAAGGCCTCGGAACTGAACGAGCGGAGCGAATTCGGCGTGCGGCATCCGTCAGGCACCCCCGTGTTCTTCCGTCAGATCACCGGATACCTGGCCCGCCGCATCACCTTCCATATCCGGAAAGGGGACCGGGTGAAAGCGGGCGACCGGTTCGGTATGATGAAACTCGGATCGCGCATGGACATCCTGGTACCCGACAATGTGGAATTGCATGTGAAGGCCGGCGACGTGACCGTAGCCGGTGAAACCGTGATGGGAGTATTCCGGTGATCCGACCCATCGGCCGGAATCGGGACCGGGTCCGCCCCCGGCTGAACCGCCCCCTGCCACCGGGCGTGGTACCCAGTTTCTTCACGCTGATGAACCTGTTCTGCGGGTTCCTGAGCATCGTGCAGGTTTCGCAGGGCAACATGGTGTACGGCGCCTGGCTGATCATCCTGGCCGGCGTGTTCGATGCCTTGGACGGGTTCATGGCCCGCCTCACCAGTTCCAGCGGCAGTTTCGGCATGGAGCTGGATTCGTTGAGCGATGTGGTTTCGTTCGGGGTGGCTCCCGGCTTTCTGCTCTATCATTTCGGCCTGAACCAGCTGGCCTTTCCCGGCACCATCCTGGCCGCCCTGCCGGCGCTTTGCGGGGCCATCCGCCTGGCCCGATTCAACGTCGAGACCAAGGTGGAGGAATCGCCCCTGTATTTCCGCGGCATGCCCATTCCGGTCCAGGCCGGCATGATCGTCTCGTTCTTCCTGTTCTTCCACGACGTGCCCGAGTGGTTCGACGGGTTCAAGTACGGCATCTTCCAGATCCTGGTCCCCATGGTGCTGGCCCTTTCCATCCTGATGGTGGGTTCGGTTCCGTTCGACAAACTCCCCCGCTTCAAGAAAGGCGTACCGGTGGACCGTTACCGGGTGTACTGGTCGGTCATTTCCATCACCATCATCATCGTGTTCCGCGAGACCGGGTTGATCCTGGCGTTCGCGTTCTACATCCTGAAGGGGTTGGTGATGGGGTTCCTGCGGTTCCGGCGCGACTACCTGTCGGCTTCCGACTAATCCTGCCCGAAGGCGAATTCGGCATATTCCACCGATCGGTAGGCCTCGCTGCCCAGGTAGCGCAGCATGCGGTCGAAATCGGGAGCCGGCATGTATCCGTTGATCTGTAGGATCAGCTTACCCTGGCTGTCCAGAAACAGCAGGGTCGGATAGGAGCGGATGCCGAGTTCACGGGCCAGGTCGGCCTCGGTGGTCATCCGGCCCATGTAGGAGACAGAATCGGAGGATTCGGCATTGAGGCGCACGGTGTCGAAGAAGCGGGCCAGGGTGGCGCGTACCGTGGAATCGGGATACACCTCCTGGTCCATCTTGCGACAGAACTCGCACCAATCGGTGTACACATTGACCAACACCATGCGGTCGTTCCGTTCGGCCGATGCCAAAGCCGCATCCATGGAGGCCCATCGTACAGGTGGAGCCGGGTCGGTCGCGGAGGGCGACAGGCAGGCCGATAGCAGCAGCAGGAG
Organism: Balneolales bacterium; assembly: GCA_024711145.1. Taxonomy (GTDB): domain Bacteria; phylum Bacteroidota; class Rhodothermia; order Balneolales; family HLUCCA01; genus JANJTJ01. The sequence goes on along the minus strand of JANJTJ010000117.1, from coordinate 22,030 downwards.
GGGGAAGACGTAGCGGATCACGCCGCAAATGTAACCGCCCTTCCGATGCGGAATGCGGGGGTACGGATTCCTTTAGCGACTTTTTACCCTCAGAAGCGGATGCCGGCACCCAGGGTGTGGGTGGTTCCGAAGCCGGATTCGAAGGGGACTACGGCGTAGCCGAAACGCCAACGTCCATAGCGGATGTCGATGCCGCCGCTCAGGGGCCTCACGGTGTCGCCGCTTTGCCAGCCGCCGCGCAGGTCGATCACATCGGCCACGGAGAGGCGAAGGCCCATGGCCGTGTAGGCGGATGCGTCGTTCGGTGAGATGAAATCGCCCGAGATGCCTACCAACAGGGGTATTTCGCCGCTACCGGCCACCGTGAAGGAGAACAGGTCGGCGTCGGCACCGAAGCGGAGCTCGGAGGGCACGGGCGAGGCCTGGGCGCCGTCGGCGTCCATGGACCCGCTGTTGCGTAGGGCGGCGCCCAGGCGCAGGCGGCCGTCCAGGACGGCCGCCGCCAGGCCGGCATCGAGGGCCAGCCCGGTGGCACGTCGGTCCGCCACCTGTTCGAAGAGGTAATGGGCGTTGACCCCCACCCCGATGCCGGCCAGCGTGCGGGCATAGCCGGCGGTGAGCGCCAGGTAATCGACCACCAGGTCGCCAGCGGCAGGTCCCGGGGTCTGCCGGGCCTCGATGCCCCCCACGCCGGATGCCCGCACACCGAGCCCGAAGCGGCCGCCTGCGCCGGATGCCGTGAACGCCACCGCCGAATTGGTGGCTTCGCCGATCCAGTAACCATGGCTGATATCCAGCTCCGATCCGTAGGCCAGCGCGTTCAACGCCGGGTTGGCGAATAGGCGCATGGCGCCCGGAGCCCCGGCCACGAACGATTCGCCCGAAGCCAATTGGGACGGACCCGTGCCCAGGGTCAGAAACCGCAAGCCACCGGTCTGGGCCGTGGTGTTCAGGGAAAGGCCCATCAGTCCGAAAAGCATCAGCCAGAATCTCATAGGGAAAAGCGGAAGGCGAATTGATGGAAGGAGGAGAAGCCGCCGGCTTCTGTGGAAAAGGCGTAATCGAGCACGGGAAGCCGTTTCACTTGGGGAATATCCAGGGTGAACCCGAACGATATCCGATCGGACCCGGCGATTTCCCCCAAGTCCTCGACCTGCCATCCCCCGCGGACCACCACCTGGTCATGGGCCTGCCAAGACAAGCCGGTGCGCATCTGACGGATGGCATTGGTGGTTTCCGACAGCACCACCCGCTCGAAGGGTTGGCCCAGATCGGTATTCAACTCGCGTGATTCGAAGGTGGCATGCACCACCCGTTGCTCCAGGTCCACGGCCAGCAGGAGGGCCTGGGGTTCGAACCGGTGGGTCACACCCAGTTTGATCCGTGTGGGAAAGCGGTCTTTCTGCTGGCGCGACCCCAGGGTACCATACAGTTCCTGGGTATCCCAGGTATAGGCGGCGATCAGATCCGTGACGGCGATGCCGATGCGGGTGTGCGTGCCGAGTTCGCGCACCAGGCCGAGGTCGAGCCCCACACCGGTGGGTGGCCGTGTGGCATTGCCGTAATCGGCCCGGCTGATGCGCATGCCCGCCCCCAGACGGGTCCGGTCGGACACGCGGATGCCGAAGGCGGCCGCCAACTGCATTTCGGAGATGCCGAAACGTCCGGTCGGATACCCGCTCACGGTGCGCCCGTCGAAATCGCCCACACCGGCGTAGGTGAATCCGATGGTGAGGCCGGCGCTGGGCGGCAGCACGGTGCGCAGACGGATGCCATGCAGGCTGCGGTCGAAGCGCAAGGCCGCCGAGGACAGCTCGATGCCCGGTTCCGTGTTGAAAGCGGATAGGGCCGGATTCGCATCGGCCTGGTGCACGTCGCCACCCGCTACCCCGGCATTGCCGAAACCGGTGGCCGAGGCGGAGGCGCCCATGCGGAAGGGTGCCCCGGCATAGGAGCCGCGTTGGGCTACCGACGGCAGCGTGGCGCAGGTCACCATGAGTAGGATCAGAACGGCGCGCATCAATCGAGTACCAGGAGTTTGCCGTCGAGCGTTCGCCCGGCGACGGTTATGCGGTAGAAAACGGGTCCATTGGCCACCCGGCGGCCATCGCGGTCTCTGCCATCCCACTCCAGCTCGTGGATGCCGGGCGCCAGGGCCGTGCCCGAAAGGGTACGGATGGGTTGCATGGTGAAATCGAGGAATACCACCCGCACGGCTCCCGTGGACGGGGCGTCGAAACGGATGCGGACCACCTCGTGCTGGGTGCGGCTGAACGGATTCGGATAGGCGTAGTGCGACACGGAAGCGGCTTCGGGGTCGAATTGATTGCCGCCCGAAAGGGGGAAATCGACCCGCTGGATGTCCCATGCGAGGCCGTCCGTGGTGGATACGAGGCCGTCGGTGGTGCCGATCCACAGCCGGTCGCTGCCCGCCGATACCGCCCGGAATTCGGCCGAGGATTTCAACCGTGCCGTGGCCGAACGGATCTCGGTCACCTGCTCCCAACTGGTGCCGTTGTCGCGGCTGATGAACAGGCCGCCGTCCGCCGCGGCTACGATCATGGAGCCGAAAAAGCCCACATCGTTCACCCGTTCGCCGACCAGATGCCGGCGGAACGTGGCCCCGTGGTCCAGGGTGGATACCAGCCCTTGTTCGTCACCTTCGGCGGCGGTCCAATTGGTGAGCCAGACTTCGCCCGTTCCGGGATGTTGCCGCATGCGCACCACCCAGTCGCCCAGCATGCCTTGGGGACCCGAGCGGGCCCGCACATGATACCAACGCACCGAATCGGCAGGGGCGGTGAGGGCGTTGGGAGAGAGGTTGATGCCGCCGGCCGTACCGGCCCATACCCATCCGTCCCGGTCCACCATGACGGAGAACCCGAGGAAATTGCGCCAACCCTCGGGATACCGGACGGCGTTGGGGTCGCCGGAACGGGGCGTGCGGGGGTCGAACACGAAATCGTAGGTCTGCTCGGGCACCAACGAATCCAACTCGGTGGGAGGTAGGACCAACCGTTCCCAGCTGCCGCCGAAATCGGTGGATCGGCGGATGCCGGAAGCCCAGCTGGCCGTGAAGACCACGTTTCCGCGGAAGGCCACGTTGTATGGCGGGCTCTGCTGGGGCACCACGATGGCGATGGCATCGATCCACCGCCCCCCATAAAAGACCGAATCGGCACCGAGGGGGTCCAAGGGCGGATTGCTGAAGGCCCAGGTGTCGCCCCCATCGGTGCTCAGGTAGATCCCCTGGGCGGTTTGGACCGACAGGTCGCCCGACTCATAGGTGTACCCGAGCCCGACCACCACGGTATCCGGTGCCAGCGCGATGGAGAACATGCGGCCACGACCTTCGGCACCGTTCACGGAATCGGCCGTGGTGGGCAGGAACCACTGCATGCCGTTGTCCAGGGTGCGGCTCAGGTAGGGGCCCACCCACAGGGTGTCGCCCAGGGCGGCCATGTTGGTGATGCCGTTCTGGGCGATGGAGGTGGTACGGTCGACCAAGGGGCCATAGACCTGCGCCTGCGCGGTGGTTGCCCATGCCGCCAAGACGGTTAGAAGGAATCCCGTTCTCATCGTTCGAACCGCATGGTGGCCGACAGGGTGTCGGAAGATTGGCCCGCTTTGTCCAGTGCCCAGAACCGCAGGGTGTAGGTATCGGGCATATTGGTGGAAGCCACCGTGAACCGGCGGGTGAAGGTGCCGTCTCCGGCCGTGGGGTCGCCGCTGGCACCACCGCCGTCGTCGAACAGGGTGAAGGGGGAGCCGGGCAAGGCTTGTCCATTGCCCCCCCGGATGGACACGACGACCCGGAACAGGGCGCTCAGGCCGTTCGGATGGCTGACCGTAGCCGCCAGGCTGAACGGTTGGGAGCCGGATGCGGGAATCCGGACCGTGGCTGGCGCTTGTACCGATTCCAACAACGGTACCCCGGCCGTGAACCCTTGCACGGGCAAAACCGCTTCCACCCGGTTCGAGGCGGCGGAACCCGGTACGAGCACATAGGTCCGATATTCGGCCAGGGTGGTGGTAGTCAGTTCCAGGGGCACCAGCGCTTCCCAACGGTCGGTACCGTTGTTGTAGGTAAGGGCCACCGTTTCAGGCGCGCCGGCCACGCCGGCCACATACCAGTGGAACACCGGTGCGGCATCCGGTACGCCATCGGCCGAAACCGAAACCGACAGCTCCACTGTGGTGTCGCGCACACCGTCGGTCGGTTCGAACGCCACCGGATTCGGCGTCAGGTTGAGGGTATGCAAACGGACCGGATCCGCTGCGGATGGCAACCCGGGCGGATTGTCGCAGGCGGAAGCGGTCAGGAGTCCGACACCTAGGGCGGACAGGAGGCCGAATCGGGATATCACAGTGCGAATGTACCGATTCCCTTTGACATTCACGGCTTTCCGATGCTACCTTCGGGAGTCATGAAAAACGCATCCCTCAACCTCCGTTGGTGGTGGCCCGGCGCTTGAAGCGGTCCGGCAGACGTCGTTTTTCCCTGAAATTCCGATCCTCTCATCCGAGCCCGCTGCGAACCCGCATCGGGCTTTTTTTGTTGACCCATCCGCATGACCTTCGAAACCTTTCAATCCTATGCTTCCCGATTTTCGGCCGTTCCGGTGCATCGGGTACTGCCGGCCGACCTGCTCACGCCGGTAGCCCTGTTCCTGAACCTGCGGGTCGGGGCCAAGGCGGCATTCCTGCTCGAATCGGTGGAAGGCGGGGAGCATCTGGCCCGGTATTCCTTCCTCGGGCGCGACCCCTACCAGACGCTCCGCCTTCGGGGTGATGCGGGCACCGTGGAACGGGACGGTACCACACGTTCCTTCTCCTCCGACCGGTACTTCGAAGAACTGGGGCGGCTTACCAGCGAGTACAACGAACCCAAAATCGCCGATCTGCCCCGGTTCACGGCCGGTGCCGTCGGGTTTTCCGGGTACGATACCGTCCGTCTCACCGAGCGCCTGCCCGCACCGCCCGCCGATGACCTGGAGCTGCCCGATGCCGTCTGGAATTTTTATGACGAGGTGTTCGCCTTCGACCACGTGAAACACCGCATCCTGCTCATCAAAACGGTACGGTTGCATGGCAAGCCGGACCTGAAACAGGCCTATGCCGACGCCCAAGCGGCATTGGACCGCATGCGGATCCTGGCCGAAGCCCCCATGGGTCCCATAGGCCCGGTGCGGTTGGAGGAAGGGGAAGTGCGGTCGAATACGACCCGCAGCCGATTCGAGGAACAGGTACGCGGCGCGCAACGGCATATCCACGAGGGCGACATCTTCCAGGTGGTTCTCAGCCAGCGGTTCGCCAAAGGGTACAGCGGCGACCGCTTCCAATTCTACCGGGCCTTGCGCATGGTGAATCCGTCGCCCTATCTGTTCCATCTGGAATTGGGGGAATTCGCTTTGATCGGGTCGTCGCCCGAAGTGTTGGTGCGCGTGCAGGACGGCAAGGCACAGGTGCTTCCCATAGCCGGAACCCGCAAACGTGGCGCCGATGCCGAGGCCGACACCGCGCTCGAAGCCGACCTGATGGCCGATCCCAAAGAGCTGGCCGAGCACATCATGTTGGTGGACCTGGGGCGCAACGACCTCTCGCGCATCTGCGAACCCGACTCGGTACATCTGGTGCGCGACCGCGTGGTGGTCCGGTATTCGCATGTCATGCACATCGTGAGCGACGTGCACGGTAGGCTGGCGGCCGGCAAAACCGCCGTAGACGCCCTGAAATGGTGTTTTCCGGCAGGTACCGTGAGCGGAGCGCCCAAAGTGCGGGCCATGGAGATCATCGACCGCATGGAGCCAACCAAACGTGGCCCCTATGCCGGTGCCGTGGGGTATTTCGATTTCAGCGGCAACATGGACACCTGCATCGCCATCCGCACCATGGTAGCCACCGCCGACACCATCCATATCCAAGCCGGGGCCGGCATCGTGGCCGACTCGGTACCCGGCGCCGAATTCGAGGAAACCGTGAACAAGGCCGGTGCCTTGGTCGCCGCGCTGGACCTCGCCAACCGCATCACCACTACGCATTCATGAAAAAGACCATCCTATCGGGCATCACGCCTTCGGGCCGCCTGCACATCGGCAACTACTTCGGCGCCATGCGCCAGCACATCGAGCTGCAAGACCAGGGCGACGCCTACTATTTCATAGCCAACTACCATGCCCTCACCAGCCGCCACGATGGTGCCCTGATGGAGCGGCATACCCTGGACATCGCCATCGACTACCTCGCACTCGGGCTGGATCCGTCCCATTGCGTGTTCTTCGCCCAGAGCGACGTGCCCCAGGTCACCGAACTGGCCTGGATCCTGGGTTCGCTCACGCCCATGAGCCTCATGGAAAAGGCCGTTTCCTACAAAGACAAAGTGGCCCAGGGCATGACCCCGAACGTGGGTCTGTTCACCTATCCCATCCTGCAGGCCGCCGACATCCTCATCTATCATTCCGATATCGTACCGGTGGGGGCCGACCAGAAACAGCATATCGAAATCACCCGCGATCTGGCCGTCAAATTCAACCTGGCCTACGATGGGGATTTCCTGCGCCTGCCCGAGGCCTCCATCGTGGAAGCCGTGGCCACCGTGCCCGGCATCGACGGTCGCAAGATGTCCAAGAGCTATGGCAACACCATCGGCATATTCGATGAAGGTCGGGAGCTGAAGGAAAAAGTGATGGCCATCGTCACCGATTCCACCCCGCTCGAGGAGCCCAAGAACCCCGATACCTGCAACGTCTTCGCCCTCATCCGGCTCTTCGCCGAGGCGGACCAACGCGATGCGATCGCCGAACGGTACCGCGCCGGCGGATACGGGTACGGCCATGCCAAGAAAGACCTTTTGGGGCTGATCGAAGACCGGTTCGCCGATGCCAGGGCCCGGCGCAAGGAACTGGCTGCCGATGAAGACCGGGTGCGGCGAATCCTGGCCGAAGGAGGCTCCATGGCCCGCGAACGGGCCGAAACCGTCATGGAACCGGTCCGCCGGGCCACGGGACTCATACGGAGTTTCCACTGATGGTGCTCATTCTCGACAATTACGACAGTTTCACCTACAATCTGGTGCATCTGGTGGCCCGCCACACACCCGATTACGAGGTGGTACGCAACGACGTGCTCACGGTGGACCAGATCCGGGCCAAACGGCCGGCCAAGATCCTGATATCTCCGGGCCCGGGCAGGCCGGAAGACGCCGGCGTCTGCCCCGACGTGATCCGCGAACTCGGGGCCGATACACCCATACTGGGGGTCTGCCTGGGGCATCAGGCCATCGGGTTGGTGCACGGTGGGCAGGTGGTGTACGCACCCACGCTCATGCATGGCAAAACCTCCGAAATCCGGCACGACGGCCAGGGCCTGTTCGCCGGCGTGCCCCAGGGGTTCACGGCCACACGCTACCATTCGCTGGTGGTCAGCCGGGAAGGCCTGCCCGACAGCCTGGAGGTCACCGCCGAAACGGCCGATGGAATCATCATGGGGTTGCGGCACAAGAGCAAGCCCATCGAAGGCATCCAATTCCATCCGGAAAGCATCCTCACGGTAGAAGGGCCAAAACTCATCGCCAACTGGATCGCATCATGAATTTCCAGGAAGTATTGGTCAAACTGGCCGCCCGGGAGGACCTTACGGCCGAAGAAGCCACACAGGCGCTCACCACCATATTGGATGGGGATGTGCCCGAGGCGCAGATCGGAGCCTTCCTGTTCGGCATGCGTGCCAAAGGGGAGACCGTGACCGAACTGACCGCCTTCGTTCGGGTGATGCGGGCAGCCGCCGTACCCGTGCAGGTGGACGTGGAGGGTGCCGTGGACGTATGCGGTACCGGTGGCGACCACTCCGGCACCTTCAACATATCCACCGCCGTCGCTTTCGTGGTGGCGGGTGCGGGGGTACCCGTGCTCAAACATGGCAACCGCAGCATATCGAGCAAAAGCGGCAGTTTCGATGTGATGGAAGCGCTGGGCGCACGGGTCATGCTCGAAAAACCGGACGCCGAACGGGTGTACCGCGAAACGGGCATCACCTTCCTGTTCGCACCGATCTACCATCCGGCCATGAAAGCCGTGATGCCCGCACGCCGTGCCCTGGGCATGCGCACCTTCTTCAACATATTGGGTCCGTTGCTGAACCCGGCCGGTGTGAAACGCCAGGTGATCGGTGCCTACAGCCGGGAAACCGCCCTCACCATGGCGGAGATCCTGGCCCGCTTGGAGCCCGAGGCCGCCGCCACCGTGTATGCGCACGACGGACTCGACGAACTGAGCACCACGTCCGGCAACGACGTGTACGAGGTGGCGGGGCGCCTGCTGCGGGCTCCCTACCGCTTGGATGCCGCCGATTTCGGGCTGGAACGGGTGGAACCGGATGCGTTGAAGGGGGGAGATGCCACCGCCAATGCCGCCATCATGCACGCCTTGCTGGCCGGCAAGGGCACCCGGGCCCAGTCCGACATCGTGGTGTGGAATGCGGCCAAGGCCATCCGCATGGCCGGCAGAACCGCCGATCTGCACGAAGCCCTGGGCCAGGCGCGGGAAGCCCTGGCCACCGGCGCGGCCCGAAGGGCATTCGAACGGTTCAAGGAGGCCAGCCTGGCATGACCATCCTGGACCGCATCGTGGAAACCACCCGTGAGGAGACGGCCCGTCGCAAGCAGCGCATCCGTCCGTCGGACCTGACCTCGTACCCGGCTTGGAACACCCCCCGGCGCCCGCTCGATGCGGCCTTGAGGGGCGGCCCCGGCCAGGTGCGCATCCTGGCCGAAATCAAGAAAGCCTCGCCCAGCAAAGGCCTCATCCGTGCCGATTTCGACCCGACCGACATCGCCCTGCGCTACCGCGATGCCGGGGCCGCCGCCATCAGCGTGCTCACCGAACCCCACTATTTCCAGGGGCATCCGGAGTATCTGACCCGGGTGTCGCGCGTGGTAGACATCCCCTTGTTGCGCAAGGATTTCATTACCGATCCCTATCAGATAGCGGAAGCACGGGCCTGGGGCGCCGACGCCGTGCTGCTGATCGCCACTGTGCTGGAGCGGAGCCAACTGGTCGAGCTTTTGCACGCCACTGCCGAGGCCGGTCTGCAGGCCTTGGTGGAAGCCTATGGGCGGGAGGATTGGGACCGCATTCCCTTCGACCAGGTGCAGGTGGCCGGTGTGAACAACCGGGATCTGCGCACCTTCGAAACCGACGTGCACCGGGGTGTGGCCTTGTTGGCCACTGCTCCGGAAGGGGTGGTCAAAGTATCGGAAAGCGCCCTTTCCACCACCGCCGACCTGCGCCATCTGGCCGATAACGGCATCCACGCCGCACTCATCGGCGAACATTTCATGCGGCAACCGGATCCCGGTGCCGCCCTCCGCACCCTACAGGAAACCTTCAAAGAAACCGAGCATGACCGCTTCTGAACGTCCCGCCGTGAAAATCTGCGGCCTCACCCGCCTCGAAGACGCCCGCTTCGCCTCGGGCGCCATGGCCGATTTCCTCGGCTTCATCGCCTGGCCGGGCAGCCCACGGTTCGTGGAAGCCACCAAAGTGCGAGACATCCTGGCTTGGATCGAAGGGCCCAAGAGTGTCGCCGTTTTTGTGGACCAACCCCTGGACGATGTGAACCATTACGCCCTCATGGCCGGCGTGCATCTGGTTCAGTTGCACGGCTCCGAATCGCCCGATTATATCCGCCTGCTGGACAAACCCGCCATCAAGGCCTTCTCCATCAGGCCGGACACCACCCTGGCCGATGTACGGGCCATGACCGCACCTTACGAAGGCGTGGCCGAATACTTCCTGTTCGATACCTGGAAACCGGGTCAGCCCGGCGGCACCGGCGAAGCCTTCGCCTGGGAGCTGTTGAGCGGATTCCGCACGGAAACCCCATGGTTCGTATCGGGCGGGTTGCATGCCGGCAATGTGGAAGCCCTGCTGCAGTTCGTGCACCCCTACGGCATCGACCTGAGCAGCCGGTTGGAATCGGCTCCGGGCGTCAAAGACCTGACCAAGATCGCCGACCTCTTCGAAACCTTAGACGTGCTCTATCCATGAACCAGCCTTACAGCGCTCCCACCGAAAACGGCTATTTCGGAAGATTCGGCGGAAAATTCGTACCCGAAATCCTCATACCGGCCCTGGTGGAGCTCGAAGAAGCGTACGCCGCGGCCGTGCGCGACCCCGAATTCCGGATCCGCTATGCCGCATTGCTGAAGGAATATGTGGGGCGTCCCACGCCGCTCACCTATGCCGACCGGCTCACCGCGCATTACGGGAAAGCCCGCATCTATCTGAAACGGGAGGACCTCTGCCATACCGGGGCGCACAAGATCAACAACACCATAGGGCAGGTGTTGCTGGCCCGCCGCATGGGCAAGAAACGCATCATCGCCGAAACGGGCGCGGGTCAGCACGGGGTGGCCACCGCCACCGTGTGCGCCAAATTCGGGCTCGATTGCGTGGTGTACATGGGCGCCGAAGACATGGACCGGCAGAAGCTGAACGTGGACCGCATGCGCCTGCTCGGTGCCGAGGTACGTGCCGTGCACAGCGGCTCGCGCACGCTCAAAGACGCCACCAACGAGGCCATCCGCGACTGGGTGACCCATGTGTCCGACACCTTCTACATCATCGGTTCCGTGGTGGGGCCGCATCCCTATCCCATGATGGTGCGCGATTTCCAACGCATCATAGGGGAGGAGACCCGTGCCCAGCTGCATCAGCTCGAAGGGCGTACCGCGCCGGATTACATCGTAGCCTGCGTGGGTGGCGGATCGAACGCCATGGGCATCTTCCATCCCTTTCTGGAGGATGAGGGGGTGCAACTGATCGGTACCGAAGCGGCCGGGCACGGCGTGGATTCGGGGCAGACGGCGGCCACCTTCGCCAAGGGGGCTCCCGGCGTGCTGCATGGCAGCCTGAGCTACCTGCTGCAGACCGAAACCGGCCAGATCGCCCTGGCGCATTCGGTGAGCGCCGGTCTGGATTACCCCGGCGTGGGGCCCGAACACGCGCATCTGTTCGACATCGGCCGGGTGCGCTACGTGCCCGTGACCGACGCCGACGCCCTGGCCGCCGTCAGCCGCGTGTCGCGGCTGGAAGGCATCATACCGGCGCTGGAGACCGCCCATGCCCTGGCCTACCTCGAAACTCTCATGCCTCAAACCCGCCCCGACCAGATCGTGGTGGTCAATTGTTCCGGCCGTGGCGACAAAGACATGGCCACCATCTCCCAATATCTGAATCCATGAGTCGCCTTGCCGCTCTGTTCGCTACCGGCGAACGCCCCATCATGAGCCTCTTCCTGACCGCCGGTTATCCCACCTTGGACAGTACGGTGGGGCTGGCCTTGCGTTTGCAGCAGGCCGGGGCCGACCTGTTGGAGATCGGCATGCCCTTCAGCGATCCCCTGGCCGACGGGCCCACCATCCAACAGGCCTCGGACGTGGCCATCGCCAACGGTGTCACCATTCCGCATATCCTGGACATGGTCCGTGGTATCCGGGCCCAAAGCGGCATTCCGTTGGTCCTCATGGGCTACATCAATCCCATCCTCAACTACGGGTTCGACCGGTTCTTCCGTGAAGCCGCCGAAGCCGGCGCCGACGGCATCATCCTGCCGGACGTCCCCCCGGAGGAAGGCCATGCGGTGCGCCAGGCCTGTGCGGCGGCCGGTCTCGATTTCATCCTGCTGGTGGCTCCCAACACCTCCGATGAACGCATGCGCCGCATCGATTCGGAATCGACCGGTTTCGTCTATTGCGTGTCGGTAACCGGGGTTACGGGCGCCCGCGACGGCGCCACCCTACGCCAATCGGTGGATGCCTTCAAAGACCGGGTGCGGGCCAACATCACGAAAAATCCGGTGTTGGTGGGCTTCGGCATCCGCTCGCATGAAGATGCCATACAGGTCTCCAGGGGGCTGGATGGGTATATTGTGGGTAGCGCCCTGATCGAATCGATCCGGGGCGCCCATCCATCGCCCGATTGGCAAGATCGGGTGGCCGCATTCGTCCGATCCGTGAAATCATGAACGTATTCCGTACCGGGTTGGTGCTCGTCGCCGCCCTTGTAACGCTCGCCTCCTGCGAGTCGGTCCAATTCAAACGCCCATCGGCCGGCAACCTTTCGGAAGTGCTGGTGGTCATCGATTCCCTCAAGTACACGGGTCCGGTGGCGCAGGCCCTGCATGCCACCTTCGGTGCGCCCATAGAGACCATGCCCCGGCCCGAACCGAGGTACGACCTCATCTTCCGCACCCTGCACCGCAATGCCGACATCGAAGTGGTGCAGAAGCACAGGAACCTAATCCTGGTCTCCCACCTCACCGACAGCTCCAACGTGGGCCTGTATGTGAACGCCTTGCTCAGCGAAGACCTCAAGGCCCGCGTGCGCTCGGGCGAGCAGATGGCCTTCTTCCTGCGCGACCATTGGTACACGGACCAATGGGTCCTCATCCTGATGGGTCCCGACGAGCAGACCCTGGCCCAACGCATCCGCGAGAACGGTGAGGCCTTCGTGGCCAGCCTGGACGCGGTCGAATGGCCCCGCTGGGATTACGATGTGTATCGCAGGGGCGACCAACCCGCCAAATCCGACTCCCTGATGCAGGCCCACGGGTGGACCTTCCGCGTGCAGCACGATTACTACCTGGGCATAGACACCCTCGATTTCGTCACACTCCGGCGGTATCTGGAAGACAACGACCGTTGGATCTGGGTGCATTGGATGGAGAATGTGGAAACCATCGAAGGCATCAATGCCGATTGGATCAACCGCATGCGCGATTCCCTCAACCAGCAGTATTTCCGCGGTACCCGCGAAGACGCCTATATCGAAACCGATTACCGGCGTCCCCATCGAACTGAATTCACCGAGGTGAACGGGCGCAACACCTTCATCACCAAAGGCATCTGGGTGATGTCGGACCGCTCCATGGGCGGCCCCTTCATCAACTACACCTTCCATGATCCGCAGACCAACCGGCTCTACCTCATGGAATTCGGGCAGTTCTCGCCCAAATACAAGCAGCGGCGCTTCCTGTACCAGTTCGAAGCCATCGCCCGCACGTTCCGCACCGCAGCCCAGGCCGAACCCGCGCCGTGAGTCGGTCGGGCTATTGGGATGAGGAACTGAGGGCGCGGAGCCAGGCGGACCGCCTCCGCCGGGCCCAAGCCCTGCCACCCCGGGCCGACGGCCGCACCTGGGTCGATTTCAGCTCCAACGATTACCTGGGGCTTTCCCGGCATCCGGAGGTGGTGGGTGCGGCACGGCAGGCCTTGGAAGCGTTTGGTGCCGGTTCGGGCGCTTCGCGGCTGGTGACGGGCACCCTGCCCATCCATACCGCCTTCGAGCGGGAGTTCGCGGCTTGGGCCGGGCGCGAAGCCGCACTGCTGTTCGCCACCGGCTACCAGCTCAACCTGTCGGTCATGGAGGCCTTGGCCGACCGGAACAGCACCGTGTACATGGACCGCCTGAACCACCACAGCCTGTACGCCGGGGTGGTGGCATCCCGCGCACGGATGGTGCGCTACCACCATGCCGATGCGGCCGACCTGCGCCGGCGGCTGGAAGCCGACCGGAACCGGCCGGGCCGCAAGCTGCTGGTCACCGAAAGCGTGTTTTCGATGGATGGAGACCGTGCTCCCTTGGCCGAGCTCACCGCCCTGGCCAACGAGTTCGACCTGCTGTTCGTGGTGGACGAAGCCCATGCTGTGGGCCTGATGGGCAGGGGAGGACGCGGATTGGCGGCCGACAATCCCCGAGTGGATGCGTGGATCGCCACCTTCGGCAAGGCCTTCGGCGGGGCGGGCGGGGCCGTGGCGGGCTCGCACCGGTTGATCGACTACCTGCAGAACACCGCCGGCGGGTTCATCTACACCACGGCGCCCCCGCCCGCCCAGGTCGGCGCGCTGGCCGGCGCGTTGGCCCTCATACCCGGCCTGGACGCCCAGCGCGCCGAGCTCGCGGCCCGGGCCGACCGGCTCCGGGCCGCGGTGCGCGGTGCCGGGTTCGACACCCGGGGCTCTGCGAGCCCCATCGTGCCGGCGGTAACGGGCTCCGACGCTTCGGCACTGGCCCTGGCCCGCCGGCTCGCCGATGCGGGCGTATGGGCCCAGCCCATACGCCCGCCCACGGTCGAACCCGGCACCGCGCGCCTGCGCCTTACGGCCACCGTGCGGCATACCGACGCCGACCTGGCGCTGCTGGAGGCCGCCCTCCGTGCGTGAGTGGATCCTGCGCCACGGCTGGGGCTACGATGCCGGTGCCTGGGATGCCTTCGCGGCCCTCATTCCACCTACCGACCGGGTGCTCCGCTTCGACCGCGGCTACACCGGTGCACCGGCCGATCCCCGGTTCACCCATCCCGACATCGAAGCCCGCATCCTGGTCACCCATTCCATGGGCATCACCTTCACCCATCCGGAGGTCGATGGGGCCTGCGGCACCCGGCTCATCCTGGGCGGGTTCGATCGGTTTCATGGTCATCCAACCGGTATCCGGGTCACCGAGCGCATGCGCGAGCGCCTGCGAAACGGCGATGCCGGCGTGCTGCGCGAATTCCACGCCGCCTGTGGCGACCCCGGCCGGGGCGGGTATGAGCGCCCCTGGAACTGGGACCTGCTCATCGACGACCTCCACCGCCTGGACCGATGGCGTGCAGGCGATTCCATGATGAACCTGCCCGGAAAAATCGCTATCCTCCATGCCCGCGCCGACCGGATCGTACCGGTGGAGCGGGGGCAGGCTTTGGCCGAGCTGGCGGGCGTTCCCCTACGGATCCTCGACGGCGTAGGGCACAGCTTTCCCTATGTGGCGCCCGACCGATGCATGGACTTCTGATGCGTTCCGACCCCGACAATCTGGTATTGGCCAAAAGCTTCGGCTCCGTGGCGGCGCATTACGACCGCCATGCCACGGTGCAGAAAAAAGCCGCAGACCGCCTGGTCGAGTTCCTCAAACCGTTCACCCGGTTCGTGGATGGCCCGGTGCTCGAGTTCGGGTGCGGTACCGGTTTCATCACCGACCGCACGGCGGCCTGGTGGCCCGACCTGCCACGGGAAGTGACCGACCTGGCCCCCGAAATGGTGGAGCATACCCGCGCCAAACTGTCCGGCAAGTTGCCCGAACATACCGTGTTCCGCACCTTGGACATCGAGCGGTTCGCGCCCGAACATCCCTACGGGCTCATCCTGTCCGGTCTTACCGTTCAATGGACCGACGACCTGCAGGCCACCCTCAAGCATCTGGGCACCGCGCTCAAACCCGGCGGCCTCATCGCCGTGTCCTATTTCAATTCCAAGAGCTTCCCCCAGTGGAAATCGTTGTGCCGGGAAGCCAAAGTGCCCTACACGGCCAATCCGCTCCCGAAACCCGATGTGGCCACCTACCTGGGCATGAAATACAAGACCTTGGTGCTCAACGAGATCGGCAAAGAGGAGCATGAATCGCCCATGGCCTTCTTCCAACATCTGAAAGCCATCGGCGCGGGAGTCCGGAAAGGGAAGGGGCCCCGCGGCACCGCCGAAACCGTGCATGCCCTGCAGCGCACCTGGGAATCGAAACGGCGGAAATCCTTCACCATCACCTACGGCATCACCTATGCCATCATCCAGCGGTTGGCCTGAGCGCCTCTGGGTAACCGGTACCGACACCGGCGTCGGCAAAACCCTGGTATCGGCCGTGCTGGTGCGGCAACTGGGGGCCAGCTATTGGAAACCCATACAGACGGGAACCGAGCTGGATTCGGACAGTGACACCGTACGCGCCCTTTCGGGGTGCGGTCCCGAGCGCATCCTGCCCAACGCCGTGGCCTTGCCCGCCCCGTTGAGCCCGAACCAGGCGGCCGAAGCGGCCGGCACCTGCATCCGTTTCGAAGACATCCGGCGGCCGGTGGCAACCGGACCCTTGGTGATGGAAGGCGCCGGCGGCGTATTGGTACCCGTGGACGACCGGCATTTCCTGGTGGACCTGATGGTGCGCCTACCGGCACCGGTAGTGGTAGCCGCCCGCAGCGGGCTGGGAACCCTGAACCACACCTTGCTCACCCTGGAAGCCCTTCGGCGACGGGAGCTGGAGGTGTTCGCGGTGGTGCTCATCGGAGACCCGCACCCGCTCAACGCCCGCGACATCGCCCGATTCGGCCGGGTTCCGCTGGTGGCGCAATGGCCCTGGTTGCCCGAAATCACCCCCGAATCCATCAGACACCTGCACCTTGGCTGATTCCAAGATCTGGTATCCCTTCACGCCCCTGTCGGCGAACCTGGTACCACAGAAAGTGGTGGGCGGCTCGGGAGCCCGCCTCCGGCTGGCCGACGGGCGTGAACTCATCGATGCCATCTCCTCCTGGTGGGTGAATCTGCACGGGCACGGGCATCCGGCCATAGCCGAAGCCATAGCCGAGCAGGCGCGGACCCTCGAACATGTGATTTTCGCCGGGTTCACCCACGAGCCGGCCGAACGCCTGGCCGGTCTGTTGGCCGAAGCCTTGCCACCCGGCTTGGACCGGGTGTTCTACAGCGACAACGGTTCCACGGCCGTGGAAGTCGCACTCAAAGTGGCCTGGCAATATTGGAGAAACAGGGGAGAGGCCCGGCGCGACCGCATCGTCGCCTTCGACGGAGCCTACCATGGCGACACCTTCGGTGCCATGTCAGCCGGGGCGCGCAGCACCTTCTCGGCCCCCTTCGAACCCTTGCTGTTCGCCGTTGACCGGGCACCCTGGCCCCACACCTGGGATGGAGACGCCCAAGTGGAAACCAAGGAGGCCGCCGCACTGGACTGGCTTCGGCAGGCTTTCGAGCGGCATCCCGACGGCTATGCGGCCTGCATCCTGGAACCGTTGGTACAAGGGGCGGGTGGCATGCGCATGGTGCGGCCCGCATTCGTGGCACGAGCGGTGCGACTGGCACGGGAGTTCGGCGTCCTGGTCATTTTCGATGAAGTGATGACCGGGTTCGGGCGCACGGGTGAACGGTTCGCCTTCGAACGGGTGGGCGAGGCGCCCGACCTGTTGTGCCTGTCGAAGGGCATCACCGGCGGCTTTCTGCCACTGGCGGTCACCGTGGTGCGCGACACGGTACAGGCGGCCTTCGACAGCCCCGACCCCGTACATACGCTGTGGCACGGCCACTCCTACACCGCAAACCCCTTGGGTTGTGCCGCGGCGGTGGCATCCTGGGCGCTCACCGAAGCCGCCTTACCGGTGGTACGTGCGTTCGAGGCACGGCATAGGGACCTGCTGCGGCGGTTTCAGCCCAGAGCGGACCGCATCCGGGTGTGCGGCACCATCGTGGCCATGGATGTACCCGGTCGCCCGGGGGGCTACCACGATCCGGTGGGGCCGGCCCTGAGGCAGGCCTTCCTGGACGACGGCGTGCTGCTGCGGCCCTTGGGCGACACGGTGTACGCCATGCCGCCCTATTGCATGACTGACGCGGAGTTGGAGGCGGTTTACGCCACCATCACGCGTCGACTGGCTGCCCTTTGAAGGCCTCCCGAGGGAACAGACCCAGCAGCTCGAACATGGCTTTGTCCTGATCCACGGCCGGGTTGGGCGTGGTGAGCAGTTTTTCGCCGGCGAAGATGGAGTTGGCACCGGCCAGGAAACAGAACGCCTGTTCCACAATGGGCATTTCCAAGCGCCCGGCCGACAAGCGCACCATGGCTTTGGGCATGAGGATGCGGGCCGTGGCCACCATGCGCACCATCTCCCAAACAGTAACCCGTTCCTGGTTCTCGAGCGGCGTGCCCTTCACGGCCACCAGGGCATTCACCGGCACCGACTCGGGGTGCTGGGGCAGGGTGGCCAGGGTGTGCAGCATGCCGATACGGTCGGTATCGTCCTCACCCAAGCCGATGATGCCGCCCGAACAGACCGAAATACCGGCCTGGCGCACGTTGCCCAGGGTTTCCAAACGGTCGCCGTAGGTCCGCGTGGTGATGATCTCGGAGTAGAACTCCTCGCTCGTATCCAGATTGTGGTTGTAGGCGGTCAGACCGGCTTCCTTCAAGCGGGCGGCCTGGTCGGCCGAGAGCATGCCCAGGGTGCAGCAGACCTCCATGCCCAGGCCGTTAACCCCTTTCACCATGTCGATCACGCGGTCGAATTCGGCATTGTCCTTCACTTTGCGCCAAGCGGCACCCATGCAGAACCGGGTGCTGCCGTTGTCGCGGGCCTCGCGGGCCGAAGCGAGCACCGTGTCCACATCCAGCAATTTGTGGGCATCCACATCGGTATGGTAGCGGGCCGCCTGGGGGCAATAGGCGCAGTCTTCGGGGCAACCACCCGTTTTTATGGACAAGAGCGTGTTCACCTGCACTTCGCCGATGGCATGGTACCGGCGATGTACCGAAGCGGCCTTGTACACCAGCTCCAGGATGGGCGAGTGGTAGATGGTGGCTACTTCGTGCAGGGTCCAATCGGTGCGGATGTCGGACATGGGATGCGTATTTGGGCTTATTTTGTGTGAATTGGCGGAAAATACACACAATCCGTTGTGTATTTTGCCCGAGCATGCCACCTATGGACATCCTAGTTTCCGGAAAAACCTCGTTCAAGGTCGAGGTGCCCTACCGCTTGGGCGAAACCGGCCCCAAAGGGCCCAAACCGCTCATCATCTATCTGCATGGGGCGGGGCAGCACATGGACCTGTTCGAGCGCAAGATGAAACCGCTCACCGACCGGTTCGCGGCCTACCATCTGTTCATCCAGGGCCCCTATGCCGAGCTGGACCGGGTGAAATACCGCGAGAAATTCGGTTATTCCTGGTATCTGTACAACGGCCGCCAGGGCAGTTTCGTCAAGTCCTTGGAATACACGGCCGAGTTCATCCAGGAAATCGTGGACGGGGTGCTGCCCTACATCAAAGCCGACCGCGTGTGTGTGCTGGGTTATTCGATGGGGGGCTATCAGGCCGCCTATTTCGCCACCACCCGCTGGAAACACTGCAATGATCTGGTGGTTATCGGGGGACGGGTGAAAACCGAACTGCTGGCCGGCAAATGGTCCAAAATCAAACATTTGGGCGTTTTGGCGGTCCATGGCATGAAGGATACCGTGGTAGACCCGCTCAAACAGAAAGAACATATCGACATCTTGCGTTCGCACGGGTTGAAAGCCGATTTCCACCCGGTCAATTCCGAACACGGCCTTACCAACACCATGTTGAACGCCGTATCCGATTGGTGGAAGGCCAAGGGCTACCCTGTACAAACCTAATCTTGCCGTACGATGAGCATGAAGGTCCTGGTGATTGAAGACGACGAGGTGGTCAGAACCCTGCTCACCCGGGTGCTCCAGAAGCACGAATACACCGTTTCCGCCGTGGCCGATGCGCAGGAAGGGGAGCGGATGGCCACCGGCGGGGCTTTCGATTGCATCATTCTGGACCTGGCCCTGCCCGACAAGAACGGCCTGGAGGTCTGCCGCGACTTGCGCGCCGGCGGTGTGAAAACCCCCATCCTGATCCTTTCGGCCCGCAAGAACATCGACACGAAGGTGTCGGGCCTGCACAACGGCGCCGACGATTACCTCACGAAACCCTTCGACAACAAGGAACTGATCGCCCGCATCGAGGCGATCACCCGGCGCTCGCGCGAATCGGCCGAAATGTCGGAGGTGCTCCATTGTGGCGAGTTGGCCGTGAATCTGCTCAAACGGGAATTCACGGTGGATGGGAAACCGGTGTGGCTCACCAACAACGAGTTCAACCTGATGGCCTACTTCCTGCACAATGTGGATCGGGTGATCGACAAAGAGGAGCTGGCCGACAAAGTCTGGGGTATCAAATTCGACACCCAGACCAATTTCATCAATGTGTATGTGAGCTACCTGCGCAAGAAGATCAACGATGTATCGCCCAAGGAATACATCCAGACGGTGCGCAAGCGGGGCTTCATCCTGACCAGCAACCCCGATATCCCGGTTCCCCAGGACTGAGGCTCAGTCCCGGGTGGCGGATTTCGCGTCTTCAACCAGTTTGCGCACATCGGCCAGCAGGGCGGGGGCGTCGTAGATGATGCCGTCTTTGATGGTCCAACGGATACCCCCTTTGCGCATGGGTTGGTTGTCGGCGCCCAACGCCAGGGTTCCGGTGCCATAGAGCACTTTGAAGTTGGCCAACGGATTTTCACCCACGATCACCAGGTCGGCTTTCTTACCCACCTCGATGGTGCCGAAGTCGGCCTCCCGACCCAGTGCCTGGGCGCCGTGCAGGGTGGCGGCGCGCACCACTTCGAGCGGATGCAGCCCGGCTTCCTGCAGGAGTTCGAGCTCGCGGATGAAGCCGAACCCGTAAAGCTGGAAGATGAATCCGGAATCGCTGCCGGCCCCCACGCGGCCGCCGCGACGGTGGTAGTCGCGGATGAAGGCCATCCATAACCGGTAGTTCTCCTTCCATTCGATTTCCTGCCGGGTTCCCCAATCGAACCAGTAGGATCCATGGGCGCGGCGGTTGGGTTGGTAGAAATTCCAGAGGGAGGGAAGGGTGTATTCGTCGTGCCATTCGGCCCGGTAGGCCCGCATGAGGTCGCGGTTGGCATCGTAGATGTTGAAAGTCGGATTCAGTGTGAAATCATACGCCTTCAGGGTGTCGATCAGCGCGTTCCAGGCATCCGACCCGGGAGCGGCGGCCTGGGACCAGAGTTTGCCGGCCTCTTCGAACCGGTGCTGTTCGTTCTGGTAGTTGTAATCGGCCGGATAATCCTGCACGGTACCGTAGGCCAGCATGGCTTCGGGCAGCCCGTACCAATGTTCCATGGTGGTGAGGCCGGCGCGGACCGAATGCAGCACGTTCCAACGGGCCACATTCAATTGGGCATGGTGGGCGGCCGACCGCAGGTTCCGGCGTTTCGCTTCGTCGAGGGCGGCCTGCATGATGTCGGGGCGGGCTCCGAAGAACTTGATACCGTCGCCGCCTTGTTCGGCCCAGCGCCGCACCCAGTCGCGGGCTTCGGCCGGCGTGGTGATGGGGCGCTGGTTCTCCATACCGAAGGTGGCATAGGCGAAAATGCGGGGTGCGGCTATGCGGTTTTCGGCGCTCAGACGGCGATGGCGCAGGGTCCAGGCCATGCCGTTGCCGGAACCGGGGTCGCGTACGGTGGTCACGCCATGGGCCAGCCAGAGCTTGAACACATAATCGGGCGTGGTGCCTTGGGACCGGCCGCCGATATGCCCGTGCAGGTCCACGAACCCGGGCAGCACGTACATGCCCGTGGCGTCGATCTCGCGGTCGCCGGGGCCGGCCTCGGGCCGCCTGCCGGTGATCTCCACACCGGGGTAGCCGACCACGCGCACCTCGGCGATGCGGTCGTTCTCCACCACGATGTCCACCGGGCCATAGGCCGGCGAGCCGGTACCGTCGATCACGGTAGCCCCGCGGATGATCAACCGCCCGAAGGGGCCTTCGCCGCGGTTGCGCGGCTCGGCATCCGGCATCTGCGCCAGCACCTGGGTCCATCCGCACAACACGACGCAAGCCATCAGGCACAAGTCCCGCATGCCGGGCTTCATTTCAACATTCAACATTCGGCATTCCTCATTTTTTCTGATACAGGGTCGCGAATCCCTTCACGAAGGCGTTCACGGCGGCCTCGATCACATCGGGGCTGGCGGCTTTCACCAGTACGGTATCGTCTCCGACGGCCAAGGTGAGGGTGGCCACAACCAGGGAGTTGGTATCGGGAGAGAGGATGTCGATCTGATGTCCTTTCACCTCCACCGGAAGCAGCCGGTCCGATTCCTTGCGGATGGCGCCGAGCACGGCATCCAACGGCCCCACACCCTGGTAGGCGCTGCGCCGCTGCACGCCGTTCACATCGAGTGTCACCACCGCATGCACCAGCCCGTTCTTGCGCATCACCACGTCGTAATCCACCACCTGGACCGGGAGTTCCAGGTCCGATTTCTCGTTGAACACCAGGGATTGCAGCACTTCCAACTCGCTGGCCGACAACGTTTTGCCCTTTCTCGAGATGCGGTCCCGGTAGTGGTCGAGCACATGTTGTTGCCCGGGCGAGAGCGTGAGCGAGGCGGTGAG
>JANJTJ010000056.1 GCA_024711145.1 Balneolales bacterium | reverse complement strand
AGTGGATGCCGGCCTGGATGTGGGCCTGGTGCGCGACGCCGGACGGCCGGGAATCCCCGATCGCGGGTTTCGGGCGGCGGGGGCGGCCCACCGGTCCGGGCACCGCGTGTGCGCGGTGCCCGGACCCTCGGCGGCTCTGACGGCCCTGGTGGCCAGCGGCCTGCCCTGCGACCGCTTCGCGTTCGAGGGCTTCCTGCCGCCCAAGAAGGGCCGGCAGAGCCGCATTCGTGCGGCCGCCGCCGACGAGCGCACCACCATCCTGTTCGAAAGCCCCCACCGGTTGGTCCGCCTGCTCACCGACCTGCAGGCGGCGGCCGACCCGCTCCGCCTGGCCTGCGTGTGCCGCGAGCTGACCAAAGCGTTCGAGGAGGTCCGCCGCGGAACCCTGGCCGACCTCATCGCCGATTTCGGCGGGCGTACCGCCATCAAGGGCGAAATCGTGCTGGTACTGGCCGGAGCGGGGTATACCGAATGAGGTGGCTCACCCGGTTCGATGCCTATCCCTGGTGGGTGCGTTCATGTACCGTTGGCGCCCTGCTGGTAACCGCATTCCCTCCCTACCCCTTCCTGTTCGCCTTTCTGGCATTCCCCGCACTGTTCCTGCTCAGTCGGTTGGTGGAGCAGGCCGCATCGCCCCGGCAGGCCATGTGGCACGCCTATCCGGGGTTGTTGCTATGGAACCTGGGAACCACCTATTGGCTCGCCTTCGCCACCGTCGGGGGCGGTGTGGCCGCGGTAACCGCCAATGCGGCCGTCATGACCTTGCCGCTGGGCTTGTACCGGTACCTGCGCCGGCCCGAGCACGGTCCCTGGACCAGCGCCCTGCTTTTCGCCGGCACCTGGTTGTCGTACGAATGGTTCCACCACCGCTGGGACCTGGCCTGGCCTTGGCTCACCTTGGGCAATGCCTTCTCCAACCTCACCCTGTTGGTTCAATATGCCGAGTGGACCGGAGTGCTGGGCATATCCGCATGGGTGCTGATGGGTGCCCGGTTGATGCCGGCAGCCCAAACCCGATGGGGGCAAGCCCTCTTCTATTTCCCCATGATCCTGTCGTTCCTGCTGTGGGGCGTGCGGTCCCAACCGGTGGCGGAAGGGTCGGTACGGGCCGCGGTGGTACAACCCAATTTCGACAGTTACCAGCCCCTGTCGGGCTTCGAAACCGAATCGGACGCCCTGGAAACCCTGCTGGCCATCGCCGATCCGGTGATGGACGGCCGCGTGGATCTGGTGCTGTATCCCGAAAACGCCTTCGAGGGACGCCTGCGTGCGGCGGCGGGTGCCTGGCCCAACCCGCGCATCTCGGCGGTAGCCGCCCGATGGGAGGCCCTGGTGGTGGGCGGCGGCTCCTTCGTGGCGCGGCACGATCCCGAGCGGGCCCCCTTCCCCGCACGCACCGATGCGGAAGGTCCCTACGACATCTGGAACGCGGCTTTGGGGTACGACGCGGAAGGCGGGGCACCCGTGGTTTATGGCAAACGGAACCTGGTGCCACTGGTGGAACGCATGCCCTTCGCACCGGTGATGGCCTACCTGCTGCCCGACGAGGTGATGGCCGCCTGGATGGGTTTCGGCATCGGCACCGAAGCCGTGCAGTTCGACGTGGACGGCACCCGGTTTCCCGCCCTCATCTGCTACGATTCGGTCTTTCCGGATTGGGTGCGCCGGCAGACGGCCGACGGGGCCGGTTTCCTGAGTGTGATCACCAACGACGGATGGTGGGGCGATACCCCCGGGCACGAGCAGCATTTCGCTTTCGCCCGCCTAAGGGCCATCGAAAACCGCCGTGCCGTGGTCCGCAGTGCCAACAACGGCATCAGCGGGCTCATCCTGCCCTCGGGCGAAGTGGCCTGGCGGACAACCTACTGGACCCGCGACGTGCGCGTGACCGACATCCCGATCCATGCAGGCACCACCTTGTATGTGCGCTTCGGCGATTGGATCGTCTGGCTTGTGGCCGCCCTGGCTCTGTGGCGCCGGTTCAGCTCCGGATCGACACGATGATGTTGAACCGGATGTCCTGGGTGGTACGGGGGAACACGCCCGAACTGCGCGGTATGAGCCGTTCGTAGCGGTATTCGAAATTGGCCCTGACCGTCTGCGAGAACTGGTACCCGATCAACGGCGAGATCTGGATGCGCACATCGCCCCTGGGTTGCACCTTGGCCGGGCTGTAATCCGCCGCGTTCAGGCTCGGCAACTGGTTCTGCGGCACTCCCAACACCGATTGCAGGTCGGTGATGAGCTGATAGGTATAGGTTTCGTCCTCGATGTAGCTGATCGACAACGACGCCTCGAACGTGTTCTGCAACCGTTTCATGAAAGGCAAACGGAACCCGCGTTTCGAATACCGGCCCGTCACACGCAGCCCTCTGGAGACCTTTTCGGTGATGGTGGAGTTGGACAGCGAGAGCCCGGTGAGGCGGGCGCTTTTGTACTGGATATCGGAGGTGATGCCGTTCTTCCAGCCGATCTGCATACCCACCAACGGATCGAAACTGCGTTCGATGTTCACGGTGTTGGGTTGGTATTCCATGCGTTCGTCCTCGATGCGGTAACTGCCTACCTGCCGTACCTGGGGTGCGCCGGCATCCACGTTGTACACCCAACCCAGGCGGTATTTGCCCACATAGGTATGGGTAAGCGTGACACGTTGCACGTGGTCGGCGGCCCAACCCGGCAGGTATTTCTCCAAGCCCGCCCAGGAAATGCGCCAGTTGGGCAGCGGCACGGCCATGAACCCTCTGGCACCGATGGTCTTGCCCGCACCACCCAGGTACGATTTGCGGAAATCCTCCTGCAAGGTATTGGCGTTCAATGCGGTGCGCCCGTCCGCGTTGCCGGTTCCATCCGAAACGATGGACCCCGATGCGGGATCCAGATCGTCGAACACGGTCTGCAGTTGGCGGCGGAAGAAATCGCCGTAGCCTTTGCCGAACGCCCAAACCGTCGCATTCACATTGCCCGATTCGGCCCGTTGCGAACGGATTTCGTCGGTTCCTACAGACTGGGTCAGGTTGGTGCGGTTGTCCCAGATGGCGCTCCAATCCAGATTCACGGTGATGTCGCGCACCGGCTGCATGGCGGATCGCAGGGTGAGGTTGTCTTGCGTGGTGCGCGATTTGGCCAACGGGATGGTAAAGGCGGGATCCGAACTGCGGATGAGTTGGGAGGTGGGTATGCGGTCGCTCAGGCCGATCCGGTACCCCAAGCCGGGTGAGAAACGGTTGTCGGACTCGTCGTTGAAGGAAGACCACAGGCTGGAGCCCCCCCGGTACCCTTGCTGGCTGGAAGAAACCGTGTGCTGCCAGGTCACATCCAGGTTCTGGAAACTGACCAGACTGAGCGCGGTGCGTCGGGTCCAATAGGTGAGGTGTTCCGAGAACGTCTTTTTGGGCACCTGGACCTGGGCTTGGGCACCGGCCTGGGCGGGTGGGGTCGGGGTACCCCCGCGGCCTGCCGGCTGGGTGGGCTGGGTCTGCGCCTCGGGTTGGTTGCGGGCCGCACGCTCCCGCTCCCGCTGCTGGCGCAGGCGGTTGCGGGCGGTATCGCGCTCGCGGCGGGCCGATTCGTCGGCTTTCACCTGGGCATCGTACCAATCCCATTTCCGCAGCAGCTCCTGTACCCGGATGCCCGGGTTGTTGTCCAGCGTGTATTGGTTGGCCAGGTTGGCCCCACGCCCCGATCCCAACGGCGTGTTCCGCCAGGCGAAGCCGCCCCGGTAACCGGCCGTGTAGGTGAACCAGTTGAGGCCGGGTATGCGGTTCAGGCGGGGGCGCCAGCTCAGGTTGTAACTTTCCTGGTACTCGTTGCGCCGGGGGCGCAGGCTGTCGCTGCCAACCGCGTTGCGCAACACCGACCAACTGTCCACCAGCCGGATGCGGTCGGCCCCGGGGATGGAGTCTTGCCCCACGAGGGTGAGGTCGTTCTGGGTGCTGCTGGAGAAGGCGATGGTGATGGGCGGCATCACGTTGTAGCTGAACCCGAACGTGTTGGAGTACCGGAAGGCGTGGGTCTGCGTGAGCAAGGCGGGCGAGTTCTGCCAGGCACGGCGCTCGTTCTCGGCGAAGTTCCGGTTCAGTGTGGCCGAAGCGGTGATGGACGAGGGCTGGTAGGCGAATTCGGCTCCCGACAACAGACGGGCCACCGGTACTTCCTCCAACCACCAGAACGGTTTCACGGTGCGCACCTGGCGCACGTTCAGCTGGTAATTGACCGATGCCGTGTAGTTCCAGTTGTCGTTTCTGGAAACCAGGTAGTTCCGGCTCGCCGCCGTGTTGTACACGTAACTCAGGCGGGTATTGTCCATGAGCAATCGGCCCAGGCGCGATTGGGAGTATTGCTTGGAGATGTTGGTCAGGTTGAAACTGTAGCTCTCCTGGAAGTCCTGGATTTCGCGCAACTGCCGGGCGATGATGTCGCGTTTGGCGGCCGCCGTGGTGTCGGATGCGTTTACGGCCGCCTCGAAGTCGGCGAAGGTGACGTCACCCTGGCGGGGCAGGAACCGGGGGGTCTGCAGGGTCTGCCGGGCCGAAAGCGACAGGGGTATGTTCCATCCGAACCGGTCGGGTATGAATTTGTGCAGGTTTACGGTGGTGTTCAGATCGAACCCGATGCGCTCGAACTGCTGCCGGTCTCCGATGCGCGAATCCAACCCGCCGAAACCGTCGGTCGACCGGTTGAAGGAGGCGCTCACGGTGGCGAAATCGGCGAATACCAACTGCGAACGCATGTTCGCACTCCACCCCGATTCGTCGTTGAAGCCGGAAACCCGCAATTCGTTCACCCAGATTTCGCCGTTCAGGGAGGGCGCGTTGCCCGGATTCCGGATGCCGATGCCGATCTCTATGA
Source organism: Balneolales bacterium (assembly GCA_024711145.1). Classification (GTDB taxonomy): domain Bacteria; phylum Bacteroidota; class Rhodothermia; order Balneolales; family HLUCCA01; genus JANJTJ01. The sequence goes on along the minus strand of JANJTJ010000056.1, from coordinate 26,274 downwards.
CCCGGTTGAGTGTGGGTTCCCCTTTGATGGCAAGCACGGTGCCTGCCGGGGCGTTCCGCTGCACGGCCGATGCCGGCCGTTCGAAGGAGGCGCCCGGGTCGGCTCCCTCCAGGTTCCGCAACTGCTTGAGGGCGTTGAGGGCACCCACGATCAGGTTCATGCCGTTCTCATCGGGCAGCCATACCACATCCGATTCGAGCACGGTGGCGGCGTTGTCGCGGGAGTTGCCGAACGGGTAGAGCGTGTCGGTGGGGGTTATTGGCTGGCGGTATTCGTAGTAATTGTTCACCAGGTCGCTGCCCAAACGCACCACCAGTTCCAGGTCTTCCCGGTCGCGGTACCCCTCACCATGCACGAACATGCGCATGTTGGAGTAATTGGTCAGGTTCATGCCCATGGGGTACACCCGCCGGATGAGGCGGAGGTCGCCGGCGGGCAGGTCTTCCACGCGTAAGACCAGGGATTGCTCGTTGGCCAGGGTTTCCTGCTGCCCTCCCCTCTGGATGCTCCGGATGGCCCCGTTGGGGATGCGGTAAGGCACCGGACGCCGGTTCGAGTTCTCTTCGATGTTGATGGTGGATACTTCGAACACGGTGTTCGGGGCGTTCACGGCGCTTACCTCGTCGGCTTTGCGCCATTGGTTGCCCACCAGTTCCAAGGTGGCGAACCGCAGGGTGAAGGGTTGCCGGTAGCCGGTCATCCACATGCGCAGATGGCTCACCCGCTGCAGGTTCTGGATGCTGCCCACCGCCCGCAGGAAATCGCGCAGCGGCACACGCACCTGGTACCAGGTGTTCCATTGCTCTCCCCCATCCACCTTGTCCACGATGTAGTTCTCGCCGATGCTCAACCGGGTGGTATCGGCCGGGTTGAAGGGGACTTCGAACTGGTAGAAACTGTTTTCCAGGTTCACAACAGCCGGATTCAACAACCCCTCGGTGTCGGGCCGGTTGGTGATGGCGCGGCTGCCGCCCGTGGTGAGGGCGTTGCCTTCCGAATAGGGGAACATGCGGTGGAACCGGGCATGCAGGGGCAGGTCGGCCATGCGGGGGTCGTCGAAATACATGTAATCGTCGCCCGCGGGGTCGGCTTGCAACCGGGAGAGCATGTCGGTGTCGCCGGCATATTCGGTGGCCATGCGGGCCAACCAGGCGGCATACAGCACGTCCTCGCCGGTGCCGTCTATGCCGCCGGTATTTACGGCGGCATCCAGGCCGGCATCTTCCAGGTTGATGGTTTCCTGGCTGAACTGGCCGTCGATGTTGGGCAAGTTGTTGTACACGTACGACCGACCGAATTGGTCCACCTTGAGGTTGTTGGACCGTTCCGCGATGCCGTCTTCGCTGTTGTTCAGGTTGTTGGGCACCACGTCCTCGCTCACCACCCCGATGTCGAACAGGAGGCGGCCGTCGTAGGCCGGCACATCGGCGGCGGTGGGTTCGCGGCCGTCGGGCAGGATGGCCTGCACCCAGAATTCGAGGAATTCGATGTTGTTCTGGGTGAGGTCGTCCAAGCCGCTGGGTATCACGGCGGTCATGCCACCCCAGGTTTCGTCGGGGCGTTGTTCGAGCAGGTTCTTCAGGTCGTCGTTGAAGTTGTAGGGGCCGCGCGTGGTGGGGTCGAACCACACGTCCAGGGTCTGCAATATGTTGTCCTGGCGCAGCACGTCCCGGTCGGGGAACACGTCGGTCACCTGTATGGGCAGACTCTCGACGGTGCGGGCCGCCCCGGTGATGGCGCTCAAGGAGATGGGTACCGTGTACCAGGAGAATTGGGCGCGGCGGTCGGCCCGGGCCAGGCGCGAGGGCACCGATTGGTCTGCCGTGGCCGGATCGGCATCGAAACCGGGCAAGGCGAAGGGCGGGGCGGCCAGATGCCAACGACCCGGGCTGAGGAAACTGATGCTGGTTTTGGAGCCTTCGAACTCGTCGATGAAGGAGACGCCGCGTTCCTCATCCCCATACAGGATGCCCCGGTCCGATGCGGCCGAAACGGCGTTGGTCTGGGCCACACCCGGCCGGATCTGCGCGAATTCGCCGGTGAACGAGAAACTGGAAGGCGCCCGGGTCTGCAACAGGGGCACCCGGTCTATGGCCCGCGTGAGCCAGGGCGTGTCGAACCGGGCTTTGGCATCGAACCCGATTACGGTGTTGTTCACGGGCTCTTCCCCGATGGGGATCTTGTCCTGCAAGGGGCGGTCCTGCTGGCGGAAGATGGTGGAGCCCAGGGTGATGTCGGGACTCACGTTGTATTGGGCCCTGAGGCCCATGAAGGTGGTCTGCTGGATCTGGAAGACGTTGTTGCTTTCGTATTCGATCCGGATTTCCTGGCCCGGCGCCAGATAGCTGCGGTTGGTGATGAGGATGCTGCCCAGGGAATAATCCACTTCGTAGTCGATGCCTTCGGTGAGTTCCCGCCCGTTGGCCGTTACCCGCACACTGCCTTCGACCAAGGCGATGCCCAGGAAATAACTCTCGCTCAGGCCGCCCTTGCTGGTGCCTTTCAGCCGGTACAGGCTGTTGCGGGAGTTGAGCGATGCGTTGGACTGGGTTTCGGTGTACAGTTCGGGGAAGGCGTATTGGGTGATGGCCGCCTGCTTGTCTTCGACCGAGAGGGAACTGGCATTGATGATGTCGATGATGCGCTGGCCGAAGGGTTCCAGATAGGGGAACAGGATGCGGCCGTCGCGGGGATTCAGGGTTCCGGTTCCGAAATCGACCGTGTTGTCGGCACCTACCTGCCCTTGGCTGCCCACGCGGTCCAGGCCCAGATCGCGCAGCAGGATGTTGCTCAGGCCCGGCAGGTTGGTCTGCTCCTGGTTGCCCTGGGCGAAGATGATGTCGAGCTGCAAGCCGTCGGCCGTCAGGTTGGATGCGCCCAGGGAGTATACGTTGCGCAGGGTGAGCGGCCAGGAACGCGAATTCGGGGTATAGCTGGACGGGCGCAGCAGTTTGAGGAAGAGGCGCTGGTTGTCGCCCAGGTTGCGGTCGCCCACATATACGATGTTGCCGTTGGCATCCTGGTAGGAGAAGGCGATGGCCAGGGCTTGGCGCGGGTTCAACCGGGTGCGTAGGCTCAGGATGCCCAGGTTTTCGTCGAATTCGTAATCCACCCCTTGGGTGAGGGGAATGAAGAAGCCCTCGGCGAATTCGTCGGGTTCCACGCCGAAATCGGTGGCCGAAACACCGGTGCTGGGGTCGCGGAAGGGGTCGAAATCGGCGTCTTGGAACGGATCGAACGCCTGGTTGGGCGCGGCATAGAAACCACCCGACTCCCGGGTTCCCAGATCCAGCAAGGCTACCGCCGTGCGCTGGTTGGGGTTGGGTGCCAGGGTTTCGTTCAGAACCCATACGTCCAGGCTCAGGATGGTGAACAACCGCCGGATGAAGGTGGGGTCGGCCATGTTTCCTTCGAATTCCTGACGGGCGTAGAAATCGGCGAAGAAGTGGCGGTCGGCATCGTACCCGTTGGGCCGTATGTCGATGGGCACGGTGGTGGCGCCGCCCGATATGGTCTGCGAACTGCCCTTCCCCTCCTGCTGCGAGAGGATGCCGGTAAGCTCCAAGGCCCCCAACCGGGCCCGAGACTTGATGCCGAAGAGGGCCCCGCCGCCCCGCACCAGGGAGTTGCCGGTTTCCATGGACACGTTGCCCAATTCGATGGATTGGATGATCTCGTCTTCGTAGCCGGTGTACACGATGCTCAACCGGTTCTGGTAGTTGAACGACCGCTCGGTGTCCCAGTCGGTGCGGATGGTGAGCTTGTCGCCTATGGTGCCGGCGATGTTCAGCTTCAGGTTCTGGTCGAAGGTGGGGTCAACCCGTTTCTGCTGGTCGGGTGGTACGGAGGGATCGGCCGTTTCCTGGATGGATGCGCCGATGTTCATGTTGGCTTGGCCGGTAACCCGCAGATTCACCTCCGGCTTGCCGAAAATGGTGGTGAAGGCGGAACGTTGGCCGCCGGGGATGTTGATGCGGAAATCGAGCAACCCCCGGCGCGATTCGTTGCGGCGGCGGGCCTCTTGCACCAGCTTCTCCCAGTTCTCATAGGAAGCGCGTTCCAGGTTGCGGGCCGCGAAGACCTCGAAAGGCAGCGTGTAGGCCACCCCCAACGGCTGCCCGTAGGCCGTTCTGCGCAGCAGGAAGGCGCCGGTGGAATCGCGTACGACCACCATGCGGTCTTCGGTGGTGCGGATCTGGGCCAACGGGCTGCGTTTGCGTTGCACCAGGGTCGGTGCCCAGACATGGCGCGGCCCGGCCACCGGAACGGGCAACGGGGCCAGGGAATCGGGCGGTGCCACCACCGACGAATCGGCGGGCGGCACGGCAACCTGGGCCACAGACATGGGGGCGGCCAAGGCCATCCACCCCATGAACAAGCAAAACGAAGCAGCGGAACGCAGGACGCGGGTTTTTTTAGGGAACGGGGACGTGCGTAGCGGTAGGATCGATAGGCGTTGGTGAGGTTCCGGCTTCGGCGGACCTGCTAATTTCTCGTTTTTCGACCACCTGGGCAATCATCAGGATATATTTGCCGCATGTGGTTGTCCGTTGTGCATCGCGACGTGCTTCGGCGCCTGGCCGGGCCGTTCGTGTTCTGCCTGTCCGTAATCCTGTTCCTGCTGCTCATGCAGTTCCTGATCCTGTATCTGGACAAGATCGTGGGCAAGGGACTTCCCACGGGCGTCGTGCTCGAGCTCATCGTGATGCAGATGCCGGCCATGCTGATGCTGGCCGTGCCCATGTCGGTGCTCATCGCCACCATGATGGCCTTCGGGCGACTGGCCGAACAATGGGAACTGACCGCCCTGATGGCGGCGGGCATCTCGCCCGGGGCGGTGCTCAAACCGGTCTTGGCGGTAGCAGGATTGGTGTTCCTGGGCATGTGGGCGTTTTCCGACCAGGTGGTGCCCGAAGCCAACTTCCGCAGCAAATCGCTGTTCCTGGACATCCGCCGGGCCAAACCCGGGTTCGACCTGGAATCGGGCGTGTTCTACGACGGCATCAGCGGGTACACCTTTCTGGCCCGGCGGATCGACGCCGCGGCCGATTCGCTCTACGACATCACCGTTTTCCAAGCCCCAACCGAGAGCCGCGAGGAGGCCGTCATCAAGGCCGCGGCGGGGCACCTGGCCACCCGGGCCGACGGGGGAATCCTGGAACTCACCCTGCATAGGGGCAGCATCCTCCGCTATCTCAACGGCGCCCGCGCGGCCGACCCGAGGCAGGAAGAGGTACGCTTCAACCGGTACCGCATCCGATTCGACCTGAGCGATCTGGCCTTCTCGCGCACCAATCCCGAAATCCGCCAACGCGACGACCGCACCATGTCCACGGCGGCCATGCTGGCCGTATCGGACAGCCTGAGGACCGACCTGCAAGCGGATGTGCGCCTGACCAACGCCGCCGATCCCGTGCTGGGCACACCGGCCGCCTACCGTAGCGCTAACGATACGGCACGGGTGCGCCTGCCGGTAGGCACCACGGCCGCCGACTCCCTGCCGCCGGCCGCGCTCGGTTACACCACCCTCGACCGCATGGCCACCTTGGCCCACCAGGACCGCACGCTTTCCCGAAGCATCGCCCGCACCCGCGAAACCCTCAGCTCCACCGACGCCCTGGCCAACAACACCCGCTGGCGCACCGAACGCATCGCCGAATTCCTGGTGGAGGCGCATAAGAAGGCCGCCATTCCGTTCGGTTGTGTGGTGTTCGCACTGTTGGGGTCGGCCCTGGGCATGGTGAGCCGGAAGGGCAACCTCGGGTTCAACATGGTGGCCAGCGCCCTGGTGTTCACCTTCTATTGGGTACTGCTCATCCAAGGCGAGAAATGGGCCGACCGGTTGGTCATCGGTCCGGGCACGGCCATGTGGATGGGCAACATCCTGCTGGCTTTGCTGGGAGCGGTGCTACTGGCACGGCTTACCTGGAGGCGGTCGGCATGATCGACCGGTCCATCTGGAAACGGCTGGCGGCGGTAACCGGCATCGTCTGGTTCCTGCTCATCCTGGTGTTCATCATCATCGATTTTTCCGAACATTCGGATGATTTCGCGGACCGGGGCGCCTCCCTCCCCTTGGTCTGGAACGCCTACTACCTGCCCTACATCCCCGAAATCATCCGGTTGGTCGGCCCGGTGGCCGTGTTCACCGCCTGCCTGTTGGTAACCGGAATGATGACGCAGCGCATGGAATGGCATGCATTGAAAGCCTCCGGCGTGAGCCTGTACCGGTTTCTGCGCCCTTTCCTGGTATTCGGCGGCAGCATCGCCGTGCTGATCTGGGTGCTGGACGGATTCGTGATTCCGCCGGCCAACGCCAAGCGGCTGGCCTTCGAGCGCGAATACATTCATTCCAGTTCGGACCGGGTGGAACAGAGCACCATCTACCGGCAGGATTCGCGCAACTCCATCCTGAGCATCAATTTCTACGCCCCCCAGGATTCGACGGCCTACCGGGTGACCACCTACCAGTTCGACGGCGAGCGCTTGGCGGAGACCATGTCGGCCGAGCGCATGAAATTCCGCGATTCCACCTCCAGTTGGGTGTTGCATGAAGTGAAACGCACGCGCTACGGGCCCACCTTCGTGCATCAGACCAGCGCCATGCAGGTGGATACCGTACTCGGCATGGAGCCACGGGACCTGGCCCGAACCACCAACGACATCTATCAGCTCACCTATCCGGACGTGCGGCAATATCTGGCCACATTGGAGCGCATCGGGGTGGCCGGCATCGAACAACCCACGGTCCAGTATTTCGGGCGGTTGTGGTACCCGCTCAGCATCCTCATCGTCACCGTCATCGGGGTGTGCGTGGCCAGCATCCGGTTCAAGGGCGGCACAGGGGTGCACCTGGGTGCTGGGCTGACGGTTTCCTTCCTCTATCTGGTCTTCATGAAGCTGATCGAACCGTTCGGGTACGCCGGCATCATCCCCCCGCTGCTCACGGTGGCCCTACCCCACCTGTTCTTCGGAGCGGTGGCGCTGGTGCTGCTGCGCCTGGCGCCGAAGTGAGTCAGGCCTCGGGGAGAGGCCCGCGGAAATGGAAGGGGATGTCGGGGCGGTCCTTGGTGTCGATCGGCCCGTTCTGCTCCTCGAACCGCTTCACGTTCTCGGCCAAGGCACCCGCCAGGCGTTTGGCATGGTCGGGAGTGAGGATGAGGCGTTTGACCACCTTGGCTTTGGGCAAGCCGGGCATCACGGCGATGAAATCCAGAATGAATTCCGATGCCGAGTGCGTGATCATCACCAGATTGGAATAGGTTCCGGTGGCCTCGTCGTTGGTGAGCTCGATTTCGAGCGGATGATTGGAATCCATCAGGATCGGGTGGGGTTGAGTTGGGAAAGCACGTGCATGAGGTCGCTGCGGGTGAGCAGGTCGGTGCGGCCATCGGCCAGTTGTACCATGACTGCGGAGGACCCCCGGTTGAGCAATTTGCTGATCTGGTCGATACGCACATCGCCCGGTACGATGGGGAACGGTTGGTCCATGACGGCCGCAGCCGGTTGGTCGGTGGCGGCGGGGTCGGCCAGCAGGCGGTTGAGGATGCGCAGTTCGGTAAGCGAGCCGACCACCACACCGTTTTCGGTGACCGGCAGCTGGGATATGCCCTCGCGCCGCATCAGCTCCACGGCTTCGCGCAGGGGAGCCTGGCCATCCACGGTAACCAGGGCCGATTTGCGGTCGGGTTTGCGGTCGAGCAGGTCCAGGGCTTTGAGCGTGGTGGCCTCATCCAGGAACCCGTTGTTCTGCATCCAATCGTCGTTGTAGATCTTGGACACATACCGGCTGCCGTTGTCGGGCAACAGGACAACGACCATGGCATCGGGGCCCAGATTGGCGGATTTGACCACCTGCAACGCGGCCCAGACGGCCGAACCGCAAGATCCGCCTACGAACAGGCCTTCGCGTCGGGCCAGGGCCCGGGTGGTGAGGAAGGCGTCCTTGTCGGTCACCTGGATCACTTCATCCACATACTTCAGATCGATGTTTTCCGGAAGAATGTCCTCTCCGATGCCTTCGGTGAGGTAAGGTGCGATCTCCGACTTGTCGAAGACACCGGTCTTGTGGAGTTTCGTGTAGATGGAACCGTAGGTATCCACACCGATCACTTGGATATCCGGATTCTTCTCCTTCAGATACATGGCCGTTCCGGTGATGGTACCGCCGGTACCCATACCCGCCACGAAATGGGTCACTTTGCCTTCGGTCTGCTCCCAGATTTCGGGGCCCGTGGTTTCATAGTGCGCCTGTCGGTTGCTGAAATTGTCGTACTGGTTGGGATACCAGGCATTGGGAATCTCACGGGCCAACCGCTTGGCCACCGAATAGTAGCTGCGCGGATCCTCGGGTTCCACGTTGGTGGGGCATACCCGTACCTCGGCACCCAGGGCCCGAAGCATGTTGATCTTCTCCGGGCTCTGCTTGTCGGTGGTGGTGAAGATGCAGTTGTACCCCTTCACCGCCGCGGCGATGGCCAACCCCATGCCGGTGTTGCCGGAGGTGCCTTCGATGATGGTGCCGCCCGGTTTGAGCAACCCGGCGGCCTCCCCATCCTCGATCATTTTCAGGGCGATCCGGTCTTTGACGGATTGACCCGGATTGAAATATTCGACTTTGGCGAGGACGGTCGGTGCAAGGCCTTCCGTGAGCACGTTGAGGCGTACCAGGGGGGTGTTGCCGATGGTCTCTAAGATGGAACGGTACCACATGGAGGCCAAAATACGGTATCTTCGGCCATGTTTATCGACGTGCGCAAACCCAAAGACATCGACTGCGGCCTGAATCTGGATCTGATGGTCGAGGCCTTGCCCCGCATCGCCGATGAGGCCGACCGCATCGTGTATGCGAACCGGATCGTGGGTCTCATCAAGCAAAGCCACATCAATTGGGTGGATGCCGAAGGCAACTCCCCCGAAGCCTGGGACCACTTCTTCAGCCTGGCCCCGTTCGACCCCGAAACGCTCGGCATCAAGCACCCCTACCGCCACGGGTTACCCGACCTGGCACGCTGAATTTCCGTTTCACGCCACTTTCAATTAAATTTGAAAGCATGGCGCCGGCACTTCTACCCGCATCCGAACTCGACCATGACGTGAGCGTCCTGGTCGGCCGTGCCTTGGCGCATCCACTTCTGCGCCAAGCGGTTGCCGATGCGGTAGCCGCACCGGCGGCCGACCGCCTGCTCGCCGTGACCCTTCCGGTGGAGTCGGTCGATCCGTTGGCCCTGCTCGAATCGCACGGAGACGCCGAGGGCTTCCGCTATTACTGGGAACACCCGGCCGAAGACCTGGCCCTGGCGGCCGGTGGAGAAACCGTCCGCCTGCGCACCCACCAGGCCGACCGTTTCAATTGGGTGTCTCGGCAGATGGACCGTTGGAACGACCGCAGCGTGCGGTTCACCGCATTCCCGCACTCGCTGGCCGGCCCGCATTGGTTGGGCGGCTTCTCATTCCAGGACCGTCCGCAGGCCCACCAGTGGCGTGCGTTCGGCACCGCCTGTTTCGTCCTGCCCGAATGGATGGTGGTACGCGAAGGGCACCTCACCCTGCTTACCGTAGCCTTCCGGGTGGATGCCGACGATACCGTCGATACCCTGAACCGGCGTCTGGGCGACCGGTTCACGTCCATCGTGGAGGCCATCCGCCGGATGGATTCGCCCGCGGCCCACGTACCGGAAGGCAGTGCCTTCGTGGATGAGGACGCCCTGTGGACCAAGGGTGAGACGGCATTCCGCCATGCGGTGGCCCGTGCCACCAACGAAATCCGCGACAACGGGTACCGGAAAGTGGTTCTTGCCCGCGAAGTGCTCATCCCGTTGAACCGGGCCATCGATTCCACCCGTGTCCTGAATGTCCTGCGTGCCGAATATCCGACCTGCTACACCTTCCTGTTCCAGCTCAACCGGTCGGCGGCCTTTCTGGGCAGCACACCGGAGCGGCTGGCCGGATTCCAGGCCGCCTTCATCAAAACCGAGGGCTTGGCCGGTAGCATCGCCCGGGGCCGCACCGCCACCAGCGACGCCCAGCTCGAAAAACAGCTCCTGAGCAGCGACAAAGACCTGGGCGAGCACCGGCTCGTGGTGGATGCCATCCGCGAACGGCTGCATCGATACACGCCGAACGTGCGCATCCAGGCCGAACCGGGCGTGCGCAAATATCCCAACGTGCAACATCTGCATACTCCGATCACGGCGGAGATCCCGTCCGACCTATCACCGCTGTCCGTTCTGGAAGCCTTGCATCCCACGCCGGCCGTAGGTGGGTACCCTATGGAAACCGTGCTACCGCGCATCCAGGAACTGGAAGGTATCGACCGCGGGTGGTATGCGGGTCCGGTGGGGTGGTTCAACACGAACGGTCGGGGCGAATTCGCCGTAGCCATCCGATCCGGATTGATCGAGTCGCACCAGGCCAGGCTGTTCGCCGGATGCGGCATCGTGGCCGATTCCGACCCCGAGTCGGAATGGAAAGAAACCTTGTTGAAGCTCATACCCATGCGGTCGGCCTTGCGCCATGGCTGAGCCGGACCGCAACGCCGCCACACGGCGGGCCGCCGTTTTCGTGCGGGCCTTGCATGCCGCCGGGCTGAGGCAGGTTTTCGCATCACCGGGCTCGCGGAGCACGCCTCTCACCCTGGCCTTCGCCGCGCATCCGGGCATCCGCACCACCATGGTCGTGGACGAGCGGGTGGCGGCATTCGCCGCCCTGGGTGCCGGCAAAGCGGCCGGGATACCGGCCGCTTTCCTGTGCACCTCGGGCACGGCGGGCGCGCATGCGCTGCCCGCCGTGCTGGAGGCGCGCCAGGCCGAAACGCCGCTGCTGGTGCTCACAGCCGACCGCCCGCCCCTGCATCGCGAGGTGGGTGCCTCCCAGACCCTGGACCAGCAGCGGCTGTTCGGCGGCGCGCCCCGCTTCGTCTTCGAGGTCGGCGAGGGGTACGACACCCCCGCCGACGACCGCCGCCTTTCCCTCCTGGCCTTCCAGGCCGTTCGGGAGGCGGCGCGGGGCGGCGCGGCGCACCTCAACTTCGCCTACCGGAAACCGCTGGAACCGACCGCCGACTTCCTGGCCGGCCTGGCGGCCTTCTACGCCGCGCCGCCCGACACCGGCCTGGCGCAGGGGCTGCCCACCGGCGTTTCGACCTACCACCTGCCCCCCTGCGCCCGGCCGGTCGTGGTCGCCGGGCCCCTGCAGCACCGCCGCGGGTACGGCGCCCTCATGGCCGACCTCGGCGCACGCGGCATCCCCTTGCTGCTGGAGCCCGGCGCCCACGACGGCACCGCCTACCCGGCGGGTAGCGTCGTGCCCTTTACCGATGCGGCGGTGGCCGCCCTGCGGCCCGACCTCATCCTCCGGTTCGGGCACACGCCGGTGGCCAAGGCCTGGGAACGCCTCAGCGCATCGGGCATCCCCCAGATCCATTTCTGGGATGGCGACCAACTGCAGGATCCCGATGCCATGCCCCTCACCCTGGTCACGCATCCCGCCGGACAGCTGCGCATCACCTGGGACGGCCGCTTCGAGTACGGCGACAGGTCCACCCACACGCCTTCCGCATCCCCATCCGAGGTCTTCACCGATGGGGCCGTGTACCGCACCCTGCTGCCCCGGCTGACCGAGTCGGACCTGTTCGTCTCCAACTCCTTCCCCATCCGCGACCTGGCCCGGCACTGGCTGTCGGAGCTCTCGGAGCGGGGCCTCCGGGTGCATGTGAACCGTGGGGCGGCCGGCATCGACGGCATCACCTCCTCGGCCGCCGGCGTGGCCTTGGCGGCGGGCACCGACGTGGTCCTCTTCACCGGCGACGTCGCCTTCCTGCACGACCTCAACGGCCTGCTCCTGCATGGCGCCTTGCGCAACCGCCTCACCGTGGTGGTGGTGAACAACGGAGGTGGCACCATTTTCCGCATGTTGCCCATCGCCGAACTGCCCGAGTGGCACATCCCCTATTTCGAAACACCCACCACCGTGGATTTCGGAACCATCTGCGCCGGGTTCGGGGTGCGATTCGTGCGGGTGAGCACGTCCCGGGAGTTGGAACGAGCCTATGCCGATCGGCCCGGGGGGCCCGGCATCACCGTCATCGAATGCCGCACCGATGCCGATGCCTCCATGAAGGAGCGTGGATTCTGATGCGCATCCTGGCCTTGCACGGCTTCACGGGTGGCGGCGAACCCTTCCGCGAGTGGCTCGGCGCCCTCCCCGGTGCCGAAATCCTGGCACCCGACCTGCCCGGCACCGAAGGAACCGACCTGTACGCACATATGGAAACGGTATGGAACCATCTGGATGCTGCCGGGTGGGACACCTGCCACCTGTTCGGATACAGCATGGGAGGCCGATTGGCGCTCCGCCTGGCCCTGGCCCGACCGCAACGGTTCCGCACCTTGCTGGTCGAAAGCGCCCACCCGGGGCTGGCCACGGAAGCCGAACGGGCCGACCGCCGCCAGCGCGATGCCGAACTGGCCGCCCGCATCGAAACCGATTACCCCGCCTTCCTGGAAGCTTGGAACCGACTGCCCTTGTTCCGGTCGCCCGAGACAGCCCCCGCGGCCCCCGTCGCCCGATTCCGCACCCTGCAGACCGGTCGCGACCCGCGTCTGCTGGCGGCACAGCTGCGCGCCTTCGGGGCTGGCGACCTGGAACCCGTAACCGGACGCCTGGGCGAATACCCCATGCCCACCCACGTGTTCACCGGCGCCCTGGACACCGCCTATACCGACCTATGGGCCGACCTGGCCCGCCGGTTTCCCAACTGGAACCACCACGTGGTTCCCGACGCCGGGCATCGGGTCCATCTCGATGCCCCCGACCAATATCTTTCAATCATAAGAACCATCCTGACCGAACACCCATGACCGACTGGAAATCCCTTCCCAACGTCCACGAATTCGAAGACATCACCTACAAGAAGCACGACGGCGTGGCCCGCATCGCCTTCAACCGTCCAGAGGTGCGCAACGCCTTCCGGCCGAAAACCATCTTCGAGATGTATTCCGCCTTCGCCGATGCCCGCGAGGACACCAGCATCGGTGTGGTGCTGCTCACCGGCGAGGGTCCGGCCAAAGACGGCAAATACGCCTTCTGCAGCGGTGGCGACCAGAAAGTGCGCGGCCATGCCGGTTATGTGGGCGACGACGGCGTACCCCGGCTCAACGTGCTCGACCTGCAACGGCTCATCCGGTCCATGCCCAAACCCGTGATCGCCCTGGTGGCCGGCTATGCCATCGGCGGCGGCCATGTACTGCATGTGATCTGCGACCTGACCATCGCGGCCGACAATGCCGTTTTCGGACAGACCGGACCCAAAGTGGGCAGTTTCGACGGCGGCTTCGGCAGCAGCTACCTGGCCCGGATCGTGGGTCAGAAGAAAGCCCGCGAGATCTGGTACCTCTGCCGCCAGTACAACGCTCAGGAAGCCCTGGACATGGGCCTGGTGAACAAAGTGGTACCCGTGGACCAACTCGAAGCCGAGGGAGAAACCTGGGCCCGCGAGATCCTGGAAAAAAGCCCCATCGCCATCCGTTGCCTCAAATCGGCCTTCAACGCCGATGTGGACGGGCAGGCCGGCATACAGGAACTCGCCGGCAACGCCACCCTGCTCTATTACATGAGCGAAGAGGGCAAAGAGGGCAAAAACGCCTATGTCGAGAAGCGGAAGCCCGATTTCCGCCAATTCCCGTGGTTGCCCTGACGCAGGAACTCAATCGCGCGTGAGGCGGAACCCCTCGGCCGGGATACCCCCATCCCGGCCGAGCCGCACCAATTCCCCATCGGGCATCAATCGGAAATTGAATTCCGGATCGGGGGGTTGGGCGGCCAGGCGTAGCACGGAGTCGGCCCAGACGGTTGGCCCTTCCTGCTCGAAACGGCTCAGCGAATCGCCGTACTGGTAGAGGGCCACATAATGGTACCGGCCCGCATCGGGATCCAACGACAGGGTCACTTCGATGCGGTCGCATCCGGAGCAGGGCCATTCGCCGATCCAGGCGGTTTCGGTATGCAGCACATCCGTTGCATCGCCACCGGATGAACAGGCGGTCAGCAGTGCGGAAAGGATGTATGCGTGCCGGCGCATGGGCGGAATCTACCATGCTCATGTGAGAAACCGACCGGTTCCGACGGCGAAAAATGTGGCATGAAACCCACACTGCTCCTGATCGCCCTGAGCGCCGCCGCTTGTGCGGCCCCTGTTTACCGTCTCGAACCTGTAACCGATGCCGTGCGCTGGGTGCAGGGTGCGGCGGTCCTGGCCGATTCGTCGGCCGGCATTTCGGCCACCATTTCCTATCTGGGACATACCCCCGACGGCATCACCTTCGATGTGCGGTTGGTGAACGGTACCGGGGAGGTGGTCCGGGTAGAACCCTCCCTGATCTGGTATTACACCTACACCACGGAACCCGATTCCACCGATTCGGGCGTACGGGGCACCCGTTGGGCCTTGGATCCCGAAGAACAGATCCTGCAGCTGGACCGCGCCCTGCAACGCGAGGAGGCCGCGCGGACGACCACCGTGCTTCTGGATGCCACCCTCGATCTGGCCAGCACCGACAACGGCATCGAACGGACCAACCGGTTGTTGGAACGGCAGGAAACGGCCCGCCGATTCGATGCCGGCATCAGCGACCTGGCCACCCGGCGCGATGCCTGGAGCCGGTTCGCCCTACGGCGAACCGATCTGGATCCCGATGCATCCGTCGATGGCATCCTCCATGTGCCTGTGGCACCCGATGCCCGATACCTGAGGTTGTACCTGCCGGTCGGAGATGCCACCCTGCGATTCGACTTCCGCCAGACGAAAACCAGCTCCTGGCGCTGACCTCAGAACGAAACCGACAGCTGCGCACCAATCCCTTCATTCCGGCCTGTCACCTTCAGCCGGATGTTCCGGTCCAACCGCCACCCGATGCCGGCTTCCCAGCGTTTCAGGTCCGGAAACTCCATCTCTTCGTAGCGGCCGGCCACATAAAAACCGGGTAGCATCCATAAGTCCAACAGGCCTTCCACCGACCGATGCCAGGTGGTATAGACCCGGTCGTCGTCGAGCAACACACCCGACATGAGGATCACGGGGGCTTCCCACCGGCTGCGGATCAGCTCTCCGGCGACCGACAGGTATTTGTAGGCGAATTCGGCATCCAGCCCCCAGGCGGTCTGGTCGTAATTGGCCAGGTCGTCGCCCAACATGGCGTTCACATCGTCGGGTTTCATGTAGGGTCCGTGCGCGCCGGATGCGCCCACTTTCAGGCCCAGGACCGGTTCCCAGGTGAGCCGGCCCATGAACGCCTGGCGTTCGAATCCGGTATCGGCGAACCCGGCCGGCGCCCGATGCGCCATGGCCACATGATACGCGAGTCTCCACTGCTCCACCCCGCCTTGCACCGCCAGCCCATGCGTGTATTGGCGCTGGTACACCACGGTGAGGCCCGGGGCCACCCCGTAATTCCGGGGGCCACCCGTGTACCCGTAGCGTTTGTCGATGCGGGTGGTCCATTCGTGGGTGAGCGGCAGATGCCGGAACGGGGTTTCGGTTGACAGGAACCGTTCGCTGGTGCGTCCGAATGGAATGATGATGCGGCCCGCATGGACCGTTGGCCCCGATTCGGTAGGCCACCACGACACCTGGGCCAACCCGATGAACAGGGGATGCGCCGCGCTTTGGCCGTAGTAATCGGTCTGCGCCACCGCCGTGAAAGACCACTGGTCGTTGAGGGGTACATCGGCCGCCAACCGCACCGAGGGCAGGTATAAGGCCACATCGCCGGCGGGGGTCGCATTCCGATAGGGATGCGCCTCGGCCCCATACTTCCGGTATTCGATTTCCGCCGAGCCCGACCATTCGACCTGGGCCGTTGCCGCCACCGGTAAACCGATCAGAATCAATATGATGAAGAAACGCATGGCATACCTCACGATTCGGGTTCGATGGAAAATATCGGTATGGGATCGGCGATTCCCTTCACCAGGATGGGTTCCAAGGGCTTGACCGGAATACGCCGTTCCAGACGTTCCACCACCGCCACCGAAGCCAGGATCTGGCCGGGAGCGGCGGCCGAACACAGACGCGCGCCGATGTTCACGTGGTTGCCGATCACGGTGTAGTCCATGCGGTCGGCGCTGCCAACCGCCCCCATCACCACTTCGCCGGCATGCAGGCCGATACCGATGCGGATGTCAGGCTCGTGGCCCATCACGGTATGCATGCTCGCCATGATGCGGCGGGCGGCGTGCACGGCACGGCTTTCCGCTTCTTCCCCCTCGAACACCGCCACCAGTTCGTCGCCCACGAATTTGTCCACATCGCCCCCGCAATCGGCCACGATGTCGGCCTGGAAGCGCAGGCATTGGTTGAGCATGGCGATCACGGCTTCCGGATCGCGCTGCTCGCTCCAGCGGGTGAACCCGCGCACGTCGGAAAAGAAGACGGTGACCCGTTTGCGGGTGCCGCCTTTTTCCACGGAGGTGGCGTTCCGGGTGATGGCGTCGAGCGTGGCGGCACTGACGAACTTGAGCATCTCCACCCGTTCCCGTACCGTGACCACCAAGCGGTTGAAGGTTTCGGTGAGCAGCCGGAGCTCGTCGTTGGTGACCACCGGTACCTCGCGGTCGTACTCGCCGGCCTCCATGCGGCGGATGCCCTCCAACAACAGTCCCACCGGCTTGGTGATGCGGTTGGTGAGGGCCACCGCCAGTCCCACGGCCACCAACAGGGCGATGAGGCCGAACCATAGGGTGAACCGCTGCAGGTCGCGCACGGGTTGCAAGGCCTGGGTGAGCGAACCCACCACCACATAATACCCTGCCAGCGACGACCGCATGGTCTCCACCGGCAACATGGGTGTCACATACAGGATCCAGTCGGTGCCGGCCACATGGGTTTCCTTGAGGGCGGCTGCGCCGGTGGCGGTCACATCGAAGGTGGCCTCGTGCGCGGCCCGCGCCAACAGCTCTTCGGCGGCCGCATCCAACCGGTAACTGTCCACCCACATGCGGTTGCCGATGTAGTACCCGACCTCGGTGCCGGTGTCGGCGGCCAATTGTTCGGCTTCGAGCCGGCGGATGGGATAGCCGAAACTGAGCGAACCCATGATGCTGTCTCCCAGCCAGATGGGCACCGTGACCACGTTGAAGTACCGGCCACCCTCTTCCCACAATTCGATGCGGTCGGGGTACCCGCCGGCCAGAGCCTCGGCCACGCCGGGTCGGTCGGCCAGGCTGTGCTCGGGCAAGGCCCCACTGCCCAGGTTGCCCAGCACATAGCCGTTGCGGTCCAGGATGAGCAGGATGCCCAACGAATCGGGATGGTCGAAACCGGCTTCGGCCAACACCGAATCGGCCAGCACGGGGTCGAAATCGAGCAGGGGTGCCAGTTCGTTGCGTACGGTGACGGTTACCGTGGGCACGTCGTTGGTGCTCACCGCCCCCTTCAGATTGGGCACGTCGGCCATGAGGATGGCGGTCTGATAGAGGAGCCGGAACCGGATTTCCTGGATGCGTTCGAATATGCGGCCCGTTTCTTCGAACCGCCGCACGATGTCGGCCCGGATGCGCGATTCGACCACCTGCGACACTCCCAGGGTGATCACCACGACCACCAACAGCACCACTCCGGATATGCCGGCCAACAGGTTCCAGCGGATGGAGCGGCCCGGGCGCTTCATCTCAATCGGAGGTCAGGGTGATGGCGCCCGCATCGGCCGGTCGGCCGGCCTCCACCCGGATGCTGCCCGACCACTCGGCCCGCCCGGGTGCGAACGCCTTCAGGCGGTACGTTCCGGCCGGCAGGTCGTCCAGGCGGAAGCGTCCGCCCGGTGTAACCACCGTATGCCGCACGGTGGATGCCGGCAGCACGCGGATCACGGCGTTCATGCTGGCATGGATGTCGCAGAACACCTGGACCACACCGGCCCGCCCGAAGGTGACCTCCACGATCTCGCCGCGCGGACGCCGACCGATGTTGAACTTCTTGACATCGGACAGGCTGAAGACATTGTGATAGACAGGGTCCGAGTTCCGGAACCGCACCGCCTGCCCTTCGCGCACGGCGATGAGCCGGGGCGAGAACTGAAGGTCGCGTTGGTCCATCACGGGGGACTCATCCATAGCCGCATTCCGTTGGCTGCCATCCAGTTCCACCCATACCAGCACCGGTGTGTCGGCCGCTGGCGTACCGCTGCGTGCCGTGCCGCTGCCATACCGGTTGCGCGCCCCCCGCTGACCCTGCGACGAGGCTGTGGCCTCCAGCCGCACCTCGCCCGTCACCGACCCGGTGGCGGGTGGCTGAGCCAAAAGAAGAAGTGCCAGGTACAAGATCATGGGCCAAATGAAATGCTCAATGTTGAATTATGAATGTTGAAATGTAGCTATAGCCCCCTTTCAACATTCCAAATTCACCATTTGTCATTCAATAGATCCTGAACGTAGCGCTGACCACACCCGTGATCTTCTTGTCGATGGAGCTCAGGTCGTTGAAGCCGTAATCGCTCACGTTGTTGGAAAGCACCGGGGTGATCTGCAGCACGCCCATGCGGGCGCCGCTGAGCGGCCCCAGCTCCTGGCCGGTGGCTTCGGCGATGGCGCGGGCCCGTTCGGTGGCGTTGGCTGCGGCAGCGGCCTGGATGGAGATGCGCAGGCTGTCGAGCCCCGTGAAATGGTACTCCGGTTGTTCCACCATCACATCCAACCCCTGCTGAACCAACCCGGCAGCGGTAAGCGAGAGCGTCTGGATGGTTTCCACATCACGACTCACGATTTCAAACCGTTGGGAATACTGATGATAGAGGATGCGGCCCGTGCTCATGCCGTTGTGGTCGAACTCCTCCCGGGCGAAACTGGTCATGGGTTGTTCCGAGATGGCGGCACTGTCGACCCCCGCATCGGTGATGAACTTGAGCAGCACCGGCAACCGATTGCGCAACCGGGTGTAGGCTTCGCTACCCGTTGCCGCTTGTGCGGAAACCGTGATGCGGAGAACACCCAGATCGGATCGGAATTCGGCCGTGGCCGACCCGGTGACGGTGACCGTCTGGTCGGCCATGCGGTTGGAGCGCCAGGTTATGGCAAGTACGGATGCCGCCAGAACGAAACCGGCAGCCAGGATGAGGGCGGAAAGTTGGTGGGATTGCATCCCCCAAAGTAGGAAGAAGGCGGGCCGTTGGGACTATGGGTCTTTGGGTCTATGGGTCTATGGGCTTATTTCAACATTCAACATTTGAATCACCCGCTCCAGGTCCGCATCCCCGACCAGATGATGGAAGACGGCGCGGATGGTGCGCGGACCGAAGCGGGTCATGCCTACCCCTTTTTCCCGGAACCGGGCCAAGGTTCCGTCCACATCCCCATCCCTCACATCGAACAGGACGATGTTGGTTTCAACGCCGGCGGGATCGATCTCATAATCGGGATTGGCGGCCAGGGCTTCGGCCAGTTGTCTGGCCCGACGGTGGTCGTCGGCCAGCAGGGGCAGGTGGTGGTCCAGGGCGTAGTCGGCCGCGGCGGCCAAAAGTCCTACCTGACGCATGCCTCCGCCCCACTGCTTGCGCCGGCGGTAGGCGTCGCGTAGGCGGTCTTTGCCGCACAGCACCATACTGCCCACGGGCGCGCCCAGCCCCTTGCTGAAACACACGGAGATGGTATCGGCGATGGTGCCGAAAAAAGCCAGCGGGATGCCGGTAGCCACATGCGCGTTCCAGATGCGGGCGCCGTCGATGTGCACCGCCACCCCTTTCGCATCGGCCAGGCGGCGGATGGCGGTCAGGTTCTCGCGGGTATAGCAGGCGCCCCCACCTTTGTTGGTGGTATTCTCCAGTGCGATGACCGAGGTGCGCGGATCCCAATCGTTATGCGCCCGGAATCCGGATTCGATAAGCTCCGGTGTGAGAATGCCCCGCTCGCCCGGCAAGGTGTGCAGTTGCACGCCCGAGAGCACCGGAGCGGCCGCGCTTTCATAGTTGAAGATGTGGGCGGTCTTGTCGAGGATCACCTCGTCGCCCGGGCGGGTGAGCAGATTCACACACAACTGGTTGCCCATGGTGCCGCTGGGCACGAACAGGCCGGCCTCCATACCGAACAGGGCCGCCACCCGCTCCTGCAGGGCGTTCGCGGTAGGATCTTCCTTGAAGACGTCGTCGCCCACGGGTGCCCGCATCATGGCCTCGAGCATGCCCGGCGTGGGTCGCGTCACGGTATCGGAGCGCAGGTCGATCATTTCGTGTGGTCGTAGAAACCCCGACCGGATTTGTCGCCCAGCAACCCCGCATCCACCATTTTCACCAGGAGCGGATTGGGCCGGTAGCGTGGATCTTTGAATCCCTCATACAACACGTTCAGGATGGCCAGGCACACGTCCAGCCCGATGAAATCGGCCAGCCGGAGCGGACCCATGGGATGCGCCATACCCAGTTTCATGACCTGGTCCACGGCTTCGGGTGTGGCCACGCCCTCGTGCACGCAGCCGATGGCCTCGTTGATCATGGGCATGAGCACCCGGTTGGACACGAAGCCGGGGTAATCGTTCACAGTTACCGGTTCCTTGCCCATGGCTACCGCGGTCTGCCGCACGGCCTCGGCCACGGCGTCGGAGGTCTGATGCGCCCGCACCAGTTCCACCAGTTTCATCATGGGCACCGGATTGAAGAAGTGCATGCCGATGACCTGCTCCGGACGGCGGGTCGCCGTAGCCAGTTTGGTGATGGAGATGGAGGAGGTGTTGGAGGCGAGCACGGCGTGGGCCGGAGCGGCCTCGTCCAGCGTGCGGAAGATGCGCGTCTTGAGTTCCAGGTTCTCGTTAACGGCCTCCACCACCAGGTCGGCGCCGGCGGCGGCATCGGCCAGCGATAGGCTGCCGCCCAAGCGCCCCAAGGCGGCGTCGCGGTCGGCCTGGGAGATCTTCTCCTTGGCCACCATGCGGTCCAGGTTCTTGGTGATGGTGGCGATGGCTTTGTCCAGGCGGGCCTGGTCGGTTTCCACCAACGTGGTGGCGAAGCCGCTCTGGGCGGCCACGTGGGCAATACCGTTGCCCATGGTGCCACCTCCGACGACGGCGATGCGGGAAATCGTGTTCATGCGGGATATCCGGTTTCGGTGAGCAGGGATTCGACAACACTCTCGGCGCTGGCGCGGGGACGGATCAGGCGCGGAGCGCCTTCCTCCAAAAGCACTTCGGCCGGCAAGGGGCGACGGTTGTAATGCGACGCCATGGTCATGCCGTAGGCCCCCGTATCGCGGATGCGCAACAGGTCGCCCAGGGCGGTTTCGGGCAGGCGACGGTCTTCGGCCAGGATGTCGCCCGTCTCGCAGATGTTGCCGGCAATGGTATAGACCGTGGTGGGTGTTTCGGCCGGGCGGCTGGCGTTCTCCACGGCATGGTAGGCCTCATACAAGGCGGGCCTCAGCAGGTGGTTGAACCCGGTGTCGGTGCCCAGGAAGGTCACACGTCCCTGGTCCTTCACGGTATTCACCCGGGTGAGCAGGTGCCCGGCCGGCGCCACGATCCAGCGCCCCGGTTCGAAGAAATAGGTGATGCCCGGTTGCGCGAACCGGCTGCGGGCCTGCTCGGCGAACGCCTCCAATGCGAATTCCGCTTCGCCCTCGCGATACGGAATGGGGAACCCGCCACCGAAATTGATGCGCTCGAGCGTGGGTATGCGGGCGGCCGTTTCGAGCAGGCGGTCCATGGCGGCGATGAGGTTGGACGGATGCTGGATGCCCGAGCCGATGTGCAGATGCAACCCCGTGATGCGCACCCCATGGGCGGCCGCCAGTTCCACCGCAGCCGGAATGAGATCGAGCCGGATGCCGAATTTGCTGTCGCGGTTGCCCGTATCCACCTTGGCATGGTGCCCGTCGCCGATGGCCGGATTCACCCGGATGCTGCACGTCCGCTGGGCATGGCCCGACCGGCAGAAGGCCTCCAGCCGCGTGTAGGAACCGATGTTGAGATACACGCCGGCGTCGAGCGCTTCCGTCATCTCCTCATCGGTCATGTTGTTCTCGGTATACCAGATGCGCGACGGGTCCTGCCCGACACGGATTCCCAGCAGCGCCTCCTCAAAGCTTACAGTATCGAACCCGAGCCCCTCCCGGCGGATGATGTCCAGCACGTGCGGGTTGTCGTTGGCTTTCACCGCATACAGCAGGTCCACCGGAGAACCGGCGAATGCGGCCTTCAGACGATGGCAACGGGTGCGGATGAGGTCGGCATCGTACACATAGGTCGGTGTGCCGAAGCGCTGGGCGAGGTCGGTATCTGTGATGCGGGACACGGGTGCGGGCGTTCCTAACTTGGGGAACTTGGAATTTAACCCTTCGCCGGATGCGCACCTTCTTCCGCTTCGTCGTCTTTTTCGTGGTTCTTGCGGCGGGTATCGCCGGCCTGGCCTCGTATTGGACCCTCTACCGCCCCCTGCCCGATTATGAGGCCACCGTGGTCGTACCCGGCATGGGTGCCGACGTGACCATCCATTGGGATACCTACGGTGTGCCCCACATTTTCGCGGCCGACCATGCCGATGCCTACCGGGCCGTCGGGTACGCCCACGCCCAGGACCGCCTCTGGCAGATGACCCTGGCCCAGCGGTTCGTGGATGGCCGGTTCGCCGAAATACTGGGTGCGGAAGCCGTGCCCCTCGACCGGTATTCCCGCACCATCGGGTTCGGTCGCATCGCCCGAGGGCTCTGGGAGCAGACCTCGCCCGAGCAACGGCGGTTCCTGGAGGCCTATGCCGAAGGCGTGAACGCCTGGATCGACGCCCATCCCAAAGACCTTCCCATCGAATTCGCCCTCACCAAATCGGTCCCTTTGCGGTGGGAACCCCATCATTCGCTCGGAGTGAACCGCCTGATGGCCTGGAACCTGAACGTGAGTTGGTGGCCCAAAGTGATGATGGGATTCTTGCAGGAAACCCTGCCCGACAGCACCTGGCGCACCTTGGTACCGGGCTGGGCGACCGGTGCCCCCACCAGCCAGGACAGCGTGCTGAAGCGTTTCATGGATACCGAAACCGCCTTCCGGAAACTCATGGGCAACGAGGGTACGTCGGTAGGCAGCAACGCCTGGGTGGTGGATGCGCGGCGGTCGGCCAGCGGGTACCCCATCCTGGCCGGCGACCCGCACCTCGGCCTCGAAATGCCCGGCACCTGGTACGAAGTGCATCTGAACGTGGGGGGCCGCAACCTGGCCGGCGCCACCATACCGGGCGCGCCCTTCGTGGTGATCGGACAGTCCGACACCCATGCCTGGAGCATCACCTCCCTGATGGCCGACCAGGCCGATTTCACCCGCATCCGCCTCGACTCGCTCGACCGTGGCCGTTACCAGGACGGCGCCGGTACCACCCCGTTCGAGCTCATCCGCGAACAGATTCCGATCAGCGACGGTTCGCGCATCCCCATCGAAATCAGGAACACTAAATTCGGCCCCATCATCAACGACATCTATGATGAAGGTGTGATCACCACAGACGACCCGATCGCCTTCCGGTGGACCGGTGCCGAGCCCAGCCACGAGGGCGAAACCCTGCACAATCTGGGCTGGGCCACCGATTTCGCCGGCGTGCGGAGCCAGCTGCACCGGTTCGGGTCGCCGGGCATCAATCTGGTTTACGCAGACCGGGCCGGCAACATCGCCCTGTTCACCCTGGGCTACCTGCCCCAGCGCCGGGATCCGCTCCGCCTGCGCGACAGCGCCGATCCGGCCGATGCCTGGACCGGCTTCGTACCCTTCGAGCGCCTGCCGCGCATCATCAATCCGCCGTCGGGGTTCATCGCAAACGCCAACAACCCGCCGGTATCCGACTATCCCGAATACATCACCGCATTCTGGGAGCCGGAATCGCGCATCGAACGCATCGTGGAGGTGTTGTCCGGGGCCGACCGGTTCAGCGTAGCCGATTTCGAGGTCCTTCAGAACGATGTGTTATCCCCCAATGCCCGCGAGCTCACGCCGCTCATCCTGCCGGCACTCATCGCCGCCGACGATTCCCTCATCAACCAGGCCGTGCCCTACCTGCGCAATTGGGACTACCGGTTTTCGGGCACCGCCACCGCGGCCACCCTGTTCGAAGGCTTTTTCCTGCGCCTGACCGAGCTGCGCTACAAACCGTTGCTGGGCGAGCGCCTGTATGCCCAATTCATCCGCCTGGAGAACTGGCCCGTCCGGTTGATCACCGAAGAGATCAAGGCCGGCCCCCGGCCCACCCTGGACTCGCTTATGGTGGTGGCCATGCGCGAAACCGTGCGCGACCTGCGTGGCCGGTTCGGCCCGGAGACCTCCGAATGGCGCTGGGAACAAGTGCATACCATCCATTTCCAACCACCCGTCTTCCGCGAGGCGGCCCGCGACAGCAATGCCTCCGCCCTACTCAAGCGCCTGGTCACCCATGTGCTCAGCGAAGGGCCCTTTCCGGCCGCCGGCCATTCCAGAACCGTGAACAACGGCCAATACGACTGGAACGACCCCTACCTGATGGTGCTGGGTGCCAGCATCCGCCGCATCGTGGATCTGGCCGATCCCGAACGGTCGCGCAGCGTGCTGCCCACCGGGCAATCGGGCCAGCCCATGTCGGACCATTTCGGCGACCAGACCGGTTTGTGGCTCTCGGGGCAATCCCGGATATTTGAGCATCACACCTCGGTGCCCGGGCGTGACGGCCTCCGCACCATGATTTTAACCTCTGCGATACGGGAATAGGATGATAGTCCGCCTTGGAATCGATGCCGGAGGCAGCCGCTCGACCTTGGTGGCGCTGGATGCCGACGGCCAGGAACTGTACCGCGACTCGGGTCCTTCGATCCATGCGGTCATGCAACCCATTGAGGAGCAGGTGGCCGGAGTTACGCGGCTGGTGGCCACCCTGCGGCATGCCCGCCCGGACCTGCGGCCCGAAGCCGTCTGCCTCGGCGTGGCCGGTGGTGGCCGCCTGTTCGAGCAGACCCGCCTGCGCGAGGCGCTGGAGCCCTTGTTTCCGGGGTGGCGCATCCTGGTCACTTCCGATGCCCATACCGCCCATGCCGACGCCTTCCGCAATGGCGACGGCATTCTGGTAATCACCGGCACCGGTAGCATGGTGCTGGGCCGTTGCAACGGCACCTGGGACCGGGCCGGTGGCTACGGGTACCTCATCGGCGATGCCGCCGGCGGGTACCGCATGGGGCAGGAAGGCCTGTTCGCCTGCTGCACCGCATTGGATGGGGGCGAGCCCACCAGCCTCACCACCGCCCTGGCCGCCGAATTCGAAATCACCACCCGCGACGACCTCATCCGGGCCGTGTACAGCGAACAGCTGTATCCGGCCAAGCTGGCACCGGCCGTCCTGCGCGAAGCCGAAGCCGGAGACCCCGTTGCCGCCGGCATCGTGGCACGCAACACCCAGCTGCTGGGTGGGCAGGTAGCCCTGGCCGCCCGGAAATTGAACCTGAGCCGGCCCGCCGTGGCCGTCATCGGCGGCCTGATCAACAACGACGGCTTCCGAACCGCCTTCCGGGCGGCCGTGCACGCGCACCTGCCCGATGCCACCTTCTCCGACGCCGTGCCCGATGCCGCCCGTGGCGCCGTTGCCATGCTCGGACCCTCCCTATGACCCAACCGGACCTACGCCCTATGAAACGCCTCTATTCCCTCGCCCTGCTCCTGCTGCTTTCCTGTTCGCCCGGCACCGGACGCATGATGGATGAACCCGAAACCGTGACAACCGGAGCCGGCATGGCGGTATCCGCGGCCGATGCGCCCGAAGCCGTGGACATCGATGCCCTGATGGCATCCATGACCGTGCGGGAGAAGCTGGCCCAACTGGTCCACGTGTGGGCGTACGGCACCTTCCAAACCGACCACGACGCCCGCTTCCAGCGCATCAGCCGCCTCGTCCGGGAAGAAAAGATCGGCGGTTTCATCTTCTCCCGGGGCGATATCTACGCCCAGGCCGTGCTCACCAACAAGTTGCAAGCCCTCAGCGATATCCCACTATGGATCTCGCAGGACATGGAATTCGGTGCCGCCATGCGCATCGAAGCCACCACCTGGATGCCGCCCGCCATGGCCATGGCCGCCGGAGGCGACCCCGCCCTCGATTACACCAAAGGGTGGATCACGGCCATGGAAGCCAAGGCCATCGGGGTTCACCAGGTGTTCGCTCCCGTCATGGATGTGAACAACAACCCCCGCAACCCGGTGATCAACACACGCAGCTATTCCGAAGATCCCGCAACGGTCACCCGGTTCGGTGTCGAATTCCTCAAGGGGGTGCAGGCCACGGGTCTGGTGGCCACCGTCAA
>JANJTJ010000052.1 GCA_024711145.1 Balneolales bacterium | reverse complement strand
CCCCAGGTCTCCACCTGTTTTTTCACGATGGCCAGGCCGATTCCTGTACCCGAATAGGCCTCGCGGGCATGCAGGCGTTGGAAAAGCACGAAAATGCGGTCGAAATACTCGGCTTCGATGCCGATGCCGTTGTCGGAAATGGTAATGACCCAATCGGAACCGTGCCGGTCGGCCCGCACCCGCACCACCGGTGGCACACCGGGTTTGTGGTATTTCACCCCGTTGTTGATCAGGTTCTGCATCACCATCATGATGGCGGTGCGGTGGGTGCGCACGGTGGGCAGTTCGGTCTCCACGAGAATCTTGCCGCCCGACTCCCGCAGATGTCGGGCTTGCAAGGTGACCACCTCATCCACGATGGTCCCCAAGGCGATGGGTTCGGGTGGAGCGGTGGTCTTGCCCACCCGGGAGAAATCCAACAGGTCCAGGATGATCTGGCGCATGCGGTTGGCCCCATCCACCGCGAAACGGATGTAGGTGCGGCCCCGGTCGTCCAATTGCGGATCGTAGCGTTTCTGCAATTGCGTGAGGAAGCTGGTGATCATGCGCAGGGGTTCCTGCAGGTCGTGCGAGGCCACATAGGCGAACTGCTCGAGCTCCTCGTTGGATGCGGCCAATTCCCGGGCCCGCCGCTCCAGCTGCTCGTTGAGCGCCAGTAGGGAATCCTCGTGCTGTTTGCGGTGGGTGATGTCGGACAAGGCACCCACCATGCGGATGGCCTTGCCCTGTTCGTCCCGCATCATCACGCCCCGGTCCACCACGTAGGCATAGGAGCCGTCTTTGCGCCGGAACCGATACTCCATGGTCCAATCTTTCCGCCCGGGCTGCTCTACGGCTTCGCGCACGCTGGCCAACACCACGGGTTTGTCTTCCGGATGCAGATTGTCCGACCAGGTTTCCAGGGTGGGTTCGATGTCTTCGGGTGTGTACCCGAACAGGGACTTGTACCCGCCGCCCCAATACAGTTTGCCGGCCGCGATGTCCCAGTCCCAGATGGCGTCCTGGGTGGCGCTGGCGGCCATCTCGAAGCGTTCCTTGGCCTGGTTGATGAGCTCGGCTGCGGTCTTCCGCAGGGTGACATCCTTGAAATAGACCGACAAGCCGCGGTGCGAGGGGTAGGCGGTCACTTCGAACCATTGGTTCCTGGCCGGGTAGAATTCCTCGAAGGTGACGGTTTCGCCGGTATCCATGGCCTTATGGTAGGCCCGGTAGAACTCCAGCCCCACGGCATCGGCATATTCGGTCCACAGATGGCGACCCACGATGTCGGCTTTGGGTTTGCCCAGCACCAGTTCGGCCATGTGGTTCCAGTACGTGACCACCCAATGGCGGTCCACGGCGAAGAAGGCATCACCGATGCTTTCCAGAATGGCGGATTTCTCCTCTTCGGTCCGCTTGAATTCGGTGATGTCCTGGAAGGAGCCGTACAGCCGCAGGGTTTGCCCGTTGTGCCGTTCCACCTGGCCTATGGCCCTGATCCAGCATTCGGTGCCGTCGAATCGGACGATGGGATAGCTGAAATCCCAGGGTTTTCCGGTTTCGATCGATTCCAGAATGATGGCGCGCACGTCCTCACGGACATCTTCCCTATAGAACCCGATACCGTCCTGCAGGCTGGGGACGTAATCGTCGGGCACGCCATGGATGGCCCGTGTAACCGGCGACCAATACAAGGTTTGCGCCAGCAGGTCCACCTCCCAACTGCCGATGCGGGCCAATTTGCCGGCGGTGTCCAGCAAGGCCTGCAGGCGCACGCGCTCGCTCACGTCGGACATGACACCGGTGAGGCGTGTGGGCCGCCCGAACGAGTCGCGTTCGATCAGGGCGATGGACTCCACATGGGCATAGGTACCGGTCGATTTCCGGAAAAGGTACGCGCATTGCCAACGCTCCCGGGTTGCGTCGGCCAGGCAGTTGCGCAGGCTGGTGCGGATGTCGGAGCGGTCTTCGGGATGGATCTGCTCTTCCCACCGGCTGATCGGGTAGCGTTCCAGGTCGGCCGTGTATCCGAACAACCGGGTGAATCCATCCGCCCACATGAGGTGGTCTTCATCCACATGCCACTCGAACACGGCGTCCTGGGTGGCCCGGGTTACGCGTTCGTACCGGCGGTTGCCGATTTCCAAGTCGCTGCGCTTGCGGATGTATTCGAGCACCAGGGCCAGAATGGAAGCGCTACGGTTGAATATGATGCGTTCGTGGGGTGCCGGGCCCCGCGCCACCTCCACATACTGGGCGAAGGTGGCGAACACGCGCCCATCCGAGTCGCACACGGGTTGGGACCAGCAGGCTTTCAAGCCCAAATCCAGGGCTTTGGCCGCGTATTTGCGCCAGGAGGGCGCCGTGGCGATGTCGTCGACCACCACGGCTTGGTTCAGATAGGCGGCCGTGCCGCAAGACCCGGCCTCGGGGCCGATCGGTTCGCCTTCGATGTGCCGCAGAAATGCGGGAGGAAGCGAAGGGGATGCCAGGTCGTACACCCGGCCATCCCGGACCGACAGGATGGAGACCTTGAGTTCCGGCAGGATGGCCTCCAGGCCCAGCGCATAGGTTTTGGCCACAAGGGCCATATCGGCCCCCGATTCCATGGCAAGCCGCATCAGCTGGCGTTCCAGCGTGTTGAGCGCTTCGTTCCGCACCCGCTCGCCCACGTCCAACCCGGCCACCACCACACAATCCTCCCCCTGCCAGGCCAAGGTCTGTTCATGGAGTTCCATCCACAAGGATGAACCGTCTTTTCGCCGATGCAGGGTTGGCACGCATCGGGAACCGGCATAGGAGGGGGCCGCGGTGGTTTCGACCTGGAGCGCTTCGAAGCGCATGGTCAGGAATTCGGCCCGGCCGAACCCGTAGGCCTGTTCGGCCGCACGGTTGGCTTCGAGGATGTGCCGATCGCGCAAGCGCACAATCCACTTGGGCAGCGGACTATGGTCGAACACCGAACGGTACAGATCAGGCATGGGTCATGCGAATAGATGCGCCAGTTTCGGGTGGTTCAGCAATTGGGCTATCCGATCCGCATTCAGGGGTTTGTCGAGGTAATCCACCACCAGGTCGTAGGTGTCGGCTTTGTCGTGGTCCTGCCGGTCGATGGAGGAGGTCACCATGACCACGGCGATCGGGCAGGGGGCCGGTTGGGATTTCAATGCGTCCAGGAACTCCCAACCGTTCATCACGGGCATGTTGATGTCGAGCATGACCAGCAGCCGTTCGTCGGGTTTTGCCTCACGGATGCGGTGCAGGGCGCTTTGTCCGTTCAGGTGCCTGCCCCAGGTGCCAGGCCATTCGTTTTTGGTGAGGATGCGGTCATGGATCATCAGGATGATGCTGTCGTCGTCGACCAAAAGGGTGTGCAGCGGCATGGGTCAGGATTCGGTACGTTGGACGATTTCGTGGATGACACTATCCAGTTCGGCGGTGGATTGGCCGATCTGCTCGAGCAGGGTGCGCAACGAAGGTACCTGGTCGGCATGGTCCGTTTCGATCATTTCGAGCAGGCCGATCATGCGTACCAACGGTGCCCGCAATTTATGGGACTGGAACCAGGCTATTTCCCTCAATCTCCGGTTCTGGCTTTCGAGCGCGTCGATGTAGGAACGGCGTTCGGTGATGTCGCGCTGCACCGAAATCCAATGGGTGCATACCCCATCGTGGTTGTACACGGGCGCCACGAACAGGTCCACCCAGTAGGGTGTGCGGTCTTTGCGGTAATTCACCAGTTCCAGGTTGCACGGCAGCAGGTTGGCGATGGCATCGTTCAGCCGGTCGATTTCGGCCCGATCGGTTTCGGGCCCATGCAGGAAACCGGGAGTGCGGCCACGGACTTCTTCCAGGCGGAAACCGGTCATCCGGGTGAAGGTCTCGTTCACATACAGGATGGGCGGACCCTCGGGCGTGGAGGCTTCGGCGCTGGTGATCATCACGGCTTCGTGCGAGTTGGTGATCACCGATTCGAACAGGCGCAGCTGTTCCTGGTATTCGACCTCGGCGGTTTTGTCCACCGCCAGAACCATGCTGGCATCGCGCCCTTCGAACTGGATGCGGTTGGAGCGGATCTCCACCCAGAGCAGGGTGCCGTCTTTTCGTTTGTGGCGGAACAGGCCGGAGGTGGGCGATTCGGGAGATTTGCGCACTTCCTCCACCGCGGCCAGAAGCGCGGGCAGCTCCGAGGCCGGTCGGATGTCCTTGAGGCTCAGTTTCAGGAATTCATCCCGGCTGAACCCGTACTGCCGCGTGGCGGCGGCGTTCACATCCAGAAAGCGCAGGGTTTCGAGATCATACACCCATTTGGGAATGGGACTGAGCTGGAACAGGTCGCGGTATTTGCGTTCCGAATCGCGCAGCTGCAGTTGGTACCTGTTCCGTTCGGAGTTGAACCGGATGCTTTTGGCCAGGAATTCGGAGGTGAGGCCGTCTTTCAGGAGGTAATCGGCCACACCCCAGGATAGCGCGCGGATACCGTATTCCTTGTCGCCCAGGCCGGTGAGCACGATCACCGGGCGGTCGCCGGCCGCCGCCACCACGGCTTTGGCCAAGGGCTCGCCCTGGGCGTCGGGCAGGGTGAGATCGAGCAGGATGATGTCGAAGGGGCCGCCTTTTTCGAGCAGTTCGAGTGTCTCGGACAGGCGCTCCACAACCGTGACCTCCGCTTCGGGCAGGTCTTCTTGCAAATATTCCCGGATGAGGAAGGAATCTCCGAGGTTGTCTTCAACGACCAGGACGGACCAATGGGCGTGAGTCATTATGGGATTCGGACGATGGGGTGCATCGGCCAAAGTAGCACACGGGCTACCCTGCGGACAAGCGCATCAGACCCATACTTCGATGCGGGCGGCGTCGGCTTTGCGCAGCATGAAGCACGAACCGGTCACCGATATGGCGATGGGGTCGCCCAGGGGTGCCACATGTTCCACCGTTACGGCCTCGCCCGGCAGGCAACCCAACTCCAGCAATTTCTCACACATGGCGCAAGGCACCACTTGGTGGATGGTGCCGCGTTGACCCTGTGCCAAGTCGCACAGGAGCCGTTTTTCGCCTTTCTTTGGTTCCATGGGTCCGATTATGTGAATCGAATCCAAATTAGGATTTTCCTCAGCTACCGACAAGCCTGAAGGTGATCCAGCTGGCGATGTAGGCCAAGCCCGTGAGGTAGCCGAACATCACGGCCGGCCATTTCCACCCGCCGGTCTCCCGTTTCACGATGGCCAGGGTGCTCATACATTGCATGGCGATCACGTAGAAGACCAGCAGGCTGGCGGCGGTGGCGGGCGGGTAATCGGGTTTTCCGCCCCCTTCCATGCCGTAGAGGATGTTCATGGTACCTACGAACACTTCCCGGGCGGCGAAGGAGGTGATGACGGCGATGCCGGTTTTCCAATCCACCCCGATGGGTTCCATCACGGGTTCGATGGCCCGCCCCGCCCATCCGGCGAAACTGGCTTCGAGGCGGGCGTTTTCGGGCAGGTGGCCCAGTGTGCCGGATGGCCCGAAGGAACCCGCCGCCCACAGGATGAGCGATATGACGAGGATGATGCGGCCGGCCTCGCGCACGAAGGTCATGGCTTTGCTCCAGCTGCCCAGGGCCACGTTACGCCAGCGCGGACCCCGGTACACCGGCAGTTCCAGAAAGAAGGACCCGCTGGTGGGGTCTTTCAGGAACCGGTTGAACACCCAGGCGGCAGCCGCGCTCAGCAGTACGCCCAGCAGGTACAAGCCGAGAAAAAACAGCCCCTGCACGCTCAGGAAGCCGAACAAATGGTGTTCGGGTACCAGGTACCCTACCAGATACACATACACCGGCAACCGGGCCGAACAACTCATCAGCGGGGTGACCATGATGGTGATGAGCCGTTCCTTTGGGTTTTCGATGGTGCGGGCCGCCATGATGGCCGGCACGGCGCAGGCGAATCCGCTCACCAGCGGTACCACACTGCGCCCGTTCATGCCCACCGCCCGCAACAGGCGGTCGTTGAGGAAGGAAACCCGGGCCATGTAGCCGCTTTCTTCGAGCACGGCGATGCAGGCGAAGAGGATGGCGATCTGAGGCACGAAGATGATGACACCGGTGATCCCTGCCAATACGCCGTCGGCCAGGAAGCCGGTCCACCAGGCACCCGGTTGCCACGCGCGCACCGCGTCGGCCAAAGCGGACATGCCGGCCTCGATGGCGTCCATGGGATAGGCGGCCAAGGTGAAAACGGCCTGGAACAGCAGGAAGAAGGTGAACAGGAACAGCAGGAAGCCCCACACCGGATGGGTGGCGTACCTATCGAATGCCCGGGTGAAGGCCAACGGACCTTCTTTGCGGTCCACCACGGCCTGCACGGTGGGCAAAATGCGCCCGATGCGTCGGTACCGCTCCTGGATGTCGCTCCCGGCACAGAAGGGTTCGGCGAGGGCACGGGCTTCGGGCAGGCGGCGCAGCAGGTCGTCCACCCCGGTGCCTTCTTTGGCGTTGATGGCCACCACCGGCACATTCAGCAAATCTTCGAGAATTTCTGTATGCACGCGGATGCCGCCGGCCTCGGCGGTGTCGCGCATGTTCAAGGCCAGCAGGGCCGGCAGACCCAGATCCAGGATCTGGGTGGCCAGGTACAGGTTCCGCCTCAGGTTGCCGGCATCCAGCACGATGACCACGGCGTCCGGATGGTCGGGGTGGGCGGTGTCGGTGAGTACGGCCTTGGCCACCTGTTCGTCCGGCGACCCGGCCGTGAGCGAATACAGGCCGGGTAGGTCCACCACCTTGATATCGGCACCGTCCGGCATCCGTGCCGTGCCCAGGCGCCGGTCCACGGTCACTCCGGGGAAGTTGCCGGTTTTCTGGCGCAATCCGGTCAGCGCGTTGAACAGGGATGATTTGCCCGAATTGGGGTTCCCGGCCAGGGCCACCCGCTTCAATTCCTTCATGTGGTCTGAATTTCTACAAGCTTGGCTAGGGCGCGCGCTTTGAGCGACTCGAAGGATTCGGCATCCAGTTCGCCCACGGTGTACCGCAGATGCAACCAGATCAGGTAGGTGCCCATCACGTCTTCGAAACAATACCGTTCGATCTGATCGAGTTGCCCTTCGGTGAACATGCGCACCACGTCGTCGCCTTCGCCGGTCTGCTTTACCGGTATGCCGATGAGCTGCCCCAGATGCTTGAGTTTGGGCCAGGCGCTGGCTCCGTAATTCGAGAATTCGTCCACCAGGTCCACATTGGCCTTGCTGTACCGGTATTTGATGTCGGTATGATTGAGACGGCGGGGCAACTGCAGCCCGTGTTTCATGAACCGATAGGTGAGCACCGGCAGATCGAAGCCCTTGCCATTGTGGTGGATGAGCCCGAAATCCTTGTACATGAGCAGGGCGGTGGCCAATTGGCGCAGGCCTTCGGCCTCGTCGGTGCCGCTCCAGGCCATCTTCTGGCGGGGTTCGCCGTTGTCTTCCACCCACAGGCCCACCCAGGCCACCACCCGTTGGAAAAGGGGTGGCATGAACCCGTTGCGGTTTTTGGCCAGCTGCTCGTTGGCGGCTTCGGCCAGGGTGGCCTCGTCGGCCTCGGGCAGATCGAGCACGGACCGGATGAGGTCGGTGTCGGGGATGGTTTCCAGGTCGAAGACGAACATCATATGGGGTTCCGTTCACCGGCTATGCTGGCAAGGAACGTCTCCGCGAAGGGGAGATGCGGGTGCGCCAGCAGGTACATGGTTTTGACGA
>JANJTJ010000035.1 GCA_024711145.1 Balneolales bacterium | reverse complement strand
TGGCCGAGCAGGTCCACGACGGTGAGTTTGATCTCGCCGGCGTTGTTTTTCAGGAATTTGTAGCCTACGCTGGCGTTCCAGTAGTAGGTGTTGTCCTGGAAGTCGTCGCTGAGGCCTTCGTAGTGGGTGAGGTTGAGGTCGCTGGAGATGAGCCATTTGCCCCGGGGCAGCAGGTTCATGCGGGCGAAGGCGCGGCCGGTGTAGTAGTTGTTGTCGATGCCGACGGCTTCGGTGTTCTCGACGATGCTGTAGCTGCCGAAGTACCCGAACATGAAGTCCACGTTGGGGCTGATGTTGCTGTTGAGCATGGTGCCCATGTTCAGGCCGATGGTTTTGGCCTGGCTGCGCACGCCGTTGTCGTCGGTGGGCTGCATGGTGTAGCTCACCCCGCCGTTGATGCTCAGGTTGCTTTTGATGAAGGGTACGGGCTGGGTGCGGTTGGCGAAACTGCGGATGCTCCAGCTGCCGCCCAGGTTGGCGGGTGCGGTGAGGCGGCCACCCCGACCCAGGGTGACCCCGGGGGCCAGCAGGGTGTCGCCGGTGGCCGTGTAGGTGCGGGTGCCGATGTAGTCTTGCGTGTAGCTGGCGTTGGCGAACAGCATCACGAAGGTGGCCTTGAGGGGGTTGGCGTCTTGCAGGCGCAGGTTCAGGTTGTGGGTGAAGGCGGGCGCCAGGTTCGGGTTGCCACCACGGATCTGCAAGGGGTTGGAGATGTCGTACACGTCTTGCAACTGGCTGGCCGAGGGCAACCGCGTGAAGGCGCGGTAGTTCAGGTTCAGGTTGCGGGTGCGGCTGAACCGGTACTGCACGTAGGCGTTGGGCACGAGGTAGGTCCAGGTGCGGCGGGTGTCCACGGCTACGGGGAAGGTCTGGTCGCCGTCCAGGGTGCTCGACTCGAGGTTCAAGCCCACGTTGCCGTTCCACTTCTCGTTGTTGTAGCGCAACCCGACCGACGCCCGATGGGTGAAGGTGCGGTTCTCGTAGCGGTTGGTGAGGGCCGTGTCGAGCTCGGCGTAGGACTGGCTGGCGGTGTCGAACCCGAAGGCGTCGCGCTCGCTCAGGCTCACGTTGTAGCTGGGGTTGTACCCCAACGACATCTGCAAGGACCGGGAGAACGATTCGGTGAATTGGATGTCGGCCGAGACGGATCCGTTGGCGGTGGTCACATCGGTGAACTGGTCGCGCAGGTCGGTGAATTCGAGCACGCCGTTCTCATCATAATACTGGATGAGGTCGTCCTGGTATTGGTCGCTGCGGGTGTTGCTCAGGTTGGTACCCAGGTTGACGGAGAAGGTGCGGCCGGCTTTTTCGAAGCGTTGGCGGTAGAGCAGGTTGTTCTGCAGGTCGTAGGTGAACCGGTCGGCGCGGGAGTCGCCGGTGGAGCGGTTGAGCATGCCGCCGATGGCGTCGAACGAGCGGCTGAGGCTGGCGCCGGTGTTGCCGCTGTCTTGGAAGCGCAGGCGGGGCGTAAGGATGAAGCTGCGTTTGTCGTCTAGCGTGTGCTCCAGGCGGGCGTTGAGTCGGTGGTTGTATTGTTCGCTGGTGGAAAAGGCGTTTTCGTCGTAGGTCTGGCCGGCGGTGACCCCGTTCAGGTAGCTGCGGAAGAGGGCCTGGTTGTTGGAGTTGTCGCTGGCGTTGAAGAAATAGCTGGCGTTCAGGTTGGTCTTGGTGCCCCAGCGGTTGATGTAGTTGAAGCCGACGCTGTGCACCGTGTTGATGCCGCTCTGGTTGCCGGTCATGAAATTGCCGGCCGCTCCGCCGCCACCGAATTGCATGCCGCCGCGGCCGCCGCCACCCATGACCACACGCATGCCGCCCCCACCCCCGCCACCGCCGCCGGCGGCCTGGTTGATGCCCGACAGGTCCTCGCTGGAGAAGTTCTGCTGGTTCATGTTGTTGGTGAGGCCGAGCACGCTGATGCGTTCGGGTCCGTCGAAATAGTTGTAGTTGCCGCTGCCCAGGTAGCGGTTGTCGGTACCGCCGCTGGCGCTCACACGGCCGAACCGGCCCACGTTCATGCCGGGGCGGGTCACGATGTTCATGGTGCGGCTGGTGTTGCCGTCGTTGAACCCGGTGAAACGGGCCTGGTCGCTGCCCTGGTCGTAGATCTGCACCTGACCCACCACTTCGGCGGGGAGATTGCGCAGGGTGAGGGCGGCATCATCCCCGAAGAATTCCTGGCCGTCCACCAGTACCCGGCGCACCGCTTCGCCCTGGGCTTCCACGGTGCCGTTGTTCACGGTGACGCCCGGCAGGCGCCGTACCACGTCTTCGGCGGTGGCGTCGGGGTTCACCTTGATGCCTTCGGCATTGTACACGGTGGTGTCGCCCCGCACTTCCACTTCCTGGCGCAGGCCGGTCACTTCCACGGCGTTCAGGGCGATGGCTTCTTCCGTGAAGACCAGGATCTGGCGACCCATATCGGCGTTGGTCACTTCCACAGTCCGGGTGAGGGTGTGGTACCCCACATAGGTCCCTTTGATCACATACCGGCCGGGGCGTACCCGTGCCAGCTCCCAGCGGCCGTCGGGGTCGGCGTTGGTGCCACGCACCAGGTTCACGGTGTCGCCTTCGGCATAGAGCAGGATGTTGGCGCCGAGCAGGGGCGTGGGGCGGGCCGTGGAATCGGCCGAGGAGCGGGCCAGGGCTACGCCCCGGATGCTGTAGGTGGCCGATTGGGCCGTGGCGAGCAGGGGGAACAGGCACGCGGCGGCGAAAACGGCGGCGGCGCGCAGGCGGTGGGAAAGAGCGGTGTAGGTCATGGTTGGAAGGAGGGACGCAACGATACCGCCTCCGGTTGAAGAAAAACGCCCGCATTTACAAGCTTTTAATGCCTTTTGCCATAATTTGGAATCATGAAGCA
This sequence comes from Balneolales bacterium, assembly GCA_024711145.1. Lineage (GTDB taxonomy): Bacteria > Bacteroidota > Rhodothermia > Balneolales > HLUCCA01 > JANJTJ01. The sequence goes on along the minus strand of JANJTJ010000035.1, from coordinate 8,479 downwards.
CCCAGTCGTGATCGGGTGGACCTCGGCCTTGCTGTTGCTGGCCGCCTGTCGTCCATCCATGGAAGAAGCCGTGGTAACCAGTCCGGGCGGCCAAACCCGGGTCCAGGTCCGCATCCAGGACGGCCGCCCGACCTATCGGGTGGTGTGGAACGGGGAGGAGGTCGTCACCGACTCCGAGCTCGGGTTCGACCTGACCGATGGGCCGTATTTCACCGAGCCGGTGGAACTCACCCATCTGAGTTTCAACAACCGCAGCGAAACCTGGGAACAACCTTGGGGCGAACAGCGCGAGATCGGAAACCGGTACCGTGAGATGAAACTGCGGTTCACGGGCGGGCGCCATCTCACCATCACCTTCCGGGTGTTCGAAGACGGGGTCGGGTTCCGGTATTCCTTCCCGGCCGCTTTGGACAGTTTCGCCATCGCCGCCGAGCGCACCCGTTTCCACCTGCCCGACAGCGCCCGTGCCTGGTGGATAGCGGCCTACCAGAACGACCGGTTCGAGTACCTGTTCAACCAGACCGACCTTTCCGCCGTGGGCGACACCGTTCACACGCCCTTCACCGTGCGGTTGGCCAGCGGCACCCATCTGTCCATCCACGAAGCGGCCCTCACCGATTTCCCCAGCGCCACCCTGGTGGTTCCGGCCGGTTCCACCGACGTGGGCATCGACCTGGTGCCTTGGTCCAACGGCATCAAGGCCTACGTGCAGGCGCCGTTCCATACGCCGTGGCGCACCATCCGACTGGCGGCCGACGCCAAAGGGTTGCTGCACAATTACATAGACCTCAACCTGAACGAGCCTAGCAAATTGGGCGATGCCGAGTGGGTGCGTCCGGGCAAATACGTGGGCATCTGGTGGGCCATGCATCTGGGAACCCATAGCTGGGCATCGGGCCCCACCCACGGAGCCACCACCGCCGAAACCAAACGGTATATCGATTTCGCGGCGGCGAACGGCCTGCAGGGCGTGCTGGTGGAAGGGTGGAACCCGGGTTGGGATGGCCAGTGGTTCGGCGGGGGCACCCGGTTCATATTCAATCAGACCCATCCCGATTTCGACATCTCGGAAGTGACCCGCTATGCCCGCGAGAAAGGGGTGTACCTGATCGGTCACCACGAAACCGGCGGCGACACCCGCAATTACGAAGCCCAACTGGACAGCGCCATGGCCTTTTACGCCCGGCACGGAGTGCCCGTGGTGAAAACCGGATATGTGGCGCATCGGTTGGACGGAACCGAGTGGCACCATGGCCAATACGGGGTACGCCATTATCGGCTGGTGACCGAAACCGCCGCGAAATACCGCATCGCCGTAAACATCCACGAACCCATCAAAGACACCGGCATCCGCCGTACCTGGCCCAACGAAGTGAGTAGGGAAGGGGCCCGAGGCCAGGAATTCAACGCCTGGAGCGGGGACGGCGGCAACCCGGTGGACCACGTGGCCATCCTGCCGTTCACCCGGCTGCTGGCCGGACCCATGGATTACACCCCCGGCATCTTCGACCTGATGCTCGAGGCCAAAGCGGGCCCCAACCCGGACCGCAACCGCATCCATGGCACCTTGGCGCGGGAGCTGTCGCTGTATGTCATCATCCACTCGCCCGTGCAGATGGCGGCCGACCTGCCCGAGCATTACGAAGGGCAACCGGCGTTCGCCTTCATCCGCGACGTACCGGCCGACTGGGAGACCAGCCTGGCCCTGGAAGGCGAGATCGGGCAGTTCGTAACCATCGCCCGCCAGGACCGGAACTCGGAAGACTGGTATGTGGGAACCCTGAGCGTGGAACCCCGCACCGCCGTGGTGCCTTTGGACTTCCTGGAAGCGGGACAGCCGTACCAGGCAACCCTGTATCGGGATGGGGACCGGGCCGACTGGCGCACCCGGCCCTTCGATCTGGAGATCGAAACCCGCGTGGTGCAGGCGGGTGACACGCTGCGCATACCGGTGGCCCCGGGCGGGGGCGCCGCGGTGCGCATGGTCCGCATGACCATGCAGTAGCCGAAGGCGGGGTGCCGGTGCTAGGTTGTGTGCAGACACGACCGAGGCAGACGACCCGCCTCGCGACACTGCTGCGAGAGAGACGCAGAGCGCACCGAAGCTCCCGGAAGGGGGCTTCGGTTTTTTTATGCACCCTGCGTAGGTTGGAGGAAACCAACGGTCGAATCCTGTGAACCTACGTCTTCCGCTTTTCGCCCTGGCCGCGCTCGTTCTGGCCGGCACGGCACATGCCCAACCCGCCACCTTCCTGCCCGAAGCGTTGGAGCGCATATCGGCCGACAGCATACAGGCCACCGTGTACCGGTTGGCGGCCTTCGGCACCCGCCACAGCCTGAGTGACACCGTGAGCGACACCCGCGGCATCGGAGCCGCACGCCGGTGGATCCACAGCCGCATGCAGGCCTATTCCCGGGCCTCGGGCGGGCGTTTGCAGGTATCGTACCATCGGACCACCATAGGGCCGGGGCGGCGCATCCCCCGGCCGGTGGAGATGGTGAACGTGGTGGCCGTACTGCCCGGCGAGCAGCCGGCATCGCGGGAGCGGTACATCGTGGTCAGCGGGCATTACGACAGCATCTGCGGGTCGCAATCCGACACGGAATGCGAGGCGCCCGGGGCCAACGACGATGCCTCGGGCACGGCGGTGGTCATGGAGCTGGCGCGGGTGTTGTCGCAGTACCGGTTCGATGCCACCCTGGTTTTCATGGCCGTCTCCGGCGAGGAGCAGGGCCTGTACGGCGCCGAAGCCTGGGCCGAAATGGCCGTGCGCGACAGCCTGCACATCCAGGCCATGTTCACCAACGACATCGTGGGTCGGGGTACCAACGCCGTGCGGGTGTTCGCCGACGGCATACCGCCCCTGCGCGAGAACAGCCTGGCCATACAAGCCTACCTGCGTACCGGTGGCGAGAACGATGTGCCGCCCCGGCAACTGGCCCGGCACGTGGTCGAAAGCGCCCGCCGTTGGGTGCCCGGCACCGAAGTGCGCATGGTGTACCGGCGCGACCGCTACCTGCGCGGGGGCGACCACATCCCCTTCCTCAACCGCGGGTTCGCCGCCGTCCGCTTCTCCGAACCCGACGAGGACTACACCCGCCAGCACCAGAATGTGCGCACCGAAGACGGCGTGGACTATGGCGACCTCCCCGAGCATGTGAATCCGGTTTACATGCGCCGGGTAGCCATGGTCAACGGGGCCGCCATCGCCACCTTGGCCCTGGCGCCCGACGAACCCCGGGACGTGCGCATGGAGATCCGCAACCTCACCAACAACACCACCATCCGCTGGGCGCCCAACACCGAACCCGATCTGGCCGGGTACCGCATCGTCTGGCGCGAAACCACCGCCCCGCATTGGCAATGGAGCCGCGACGTGGGCTTGGTCACCGAATTCACCCTCGAAGGACTCAGCAAAGACAACTACCTGTTCGGGGTGCAGGCCGTGGACCGCAACGGGTTCGTTTCGCCCGCCGTTTATCCATTGCCTTGACGCCGATTCCGTACTTTTCGGCAGATGAAGCGTTATTTCACATCCCGCTGGCTGTTGCTCGGGTTGGGCCTGGCCGCATTGGTCGGTCTTACCGGCATGAACGTGTACACGCTGGTGCGTTTGCAGCAGGCCACCGTGCAATCCAGCCAGGACGCCCAACGCAACAAGGTGTCGGAATTCAATGCCGCCGTGGCCAACCGGTTCAACCCGGCGGTACGCGCCTTCTGGCCCCTCAACGTGGAGGCATTGGAAGGCACCTGGAGGGCGGAGCGGCGCCTGCCCGACGATTTCACGGCCGTATTGGCAACACTCAGCCGCGATTCGCTCTACGCCGCCGTGTATTTCGCACCGGGTTCGTTCGTGAGCTGCGGCATCGGGTCCGAAGTGTACCGGTTCGTACCCGAAACCGAGCAGTTGGTCCGCATCGAGCAGCCCCCCCGCGCGGTCTGCGATGGCATAGGTCTCATCCGCACCCGGGTCAATGTGCTCATCGAAGAGTACCGCTGGAACACCAAACGGCTGTTCGATGCCAACCGCACCATGAACATCGCCCTCATCAACCACCGGGGCAACGGCATAGCGGGTTACGTGAGCCTGGAGATCGACAACACCTATTTCCAACGGCGGTATTTGCCCCGCGAGATGGCCAGCGTGTTCGGCACCCGCGAAGAGACCGGCATATCCGCCTGGATCTATGATTGGCTGAGAGGGGAAGTGGTTCTGACCAACGACCCCACGGCCACCTTCGAACGCCGCACGGTTTCCATGTCCCAACGGTTTCCCGACATCCTCGACACCTGGACCACAGCCGCCCGGTTCGACACCACGCCCGTGTTGGTGGAATCGAACAACTCGCTGTGGCGCAATTTATTGGCCTTGGGTGTAGCCACCTTGCTATTGGTTTCTACCATCGTATTCATGTTCGTGCTGGCCCAACGCGAGCGGGCGCTAGCCTTGCGCCAGGCCGGATTCCTGGCCAACGTGACCCACGAGCTGAAAACCCCCATCGCCGTGATGCAGGCGGCCGGCGAGAACCTGGCCGACGGCCGCGTGAGCGACCCAACCCGCCTGAAAGCCTACGGTACCCACATCCAAACCGAATCGATGCGGTTGCGCCGCATGATCGACAAACTGCTGGATGTGGCCAAAACCGAAGCCGGCCGGTACCCTTTCAAGCCGGAACCCTATGTGATGGCCGATCTGGTGGACCGCTACCTGAAGGAATCCGGTGAGCAGGCCGACACCCGGCTCGAATCGGCCGTGCGGGTGGTGGTGGATCGCGACCATTTCGACACCATATTGGGCAACCTGGTGGAGAACGCCCGCAAATACGGCGGCGATACCGGGTACGTGGGCATCCGGGTGAGCCGGCAGGGGCGCCGGGCCGTGCTCGAGGTGGAAGACCGGGGCATCGGGATCCCGCCCGAATCCATCAAACGGGTGTTCGAGAAATTCTACCGGGTGGAGAACGCCGACACGGCCCGCACGAAAGGGCACGGGTTGGGGTTGTCCATCGTGAAAAGCCTCACCGAGTTGAACGGCGGCCGCGTGGAGGTCCGTTCGACGCTAGGCTCAGGCACCACCTTCCGCATATCCTTTCCCATAACCGATCGCACCCATGCCAACTAAGCCGAAGAAGATCCTGGTCGTCGAGGACGAACCCAGCCTGGTGTTCACCCTGCGCGATACCCTCGAGAGCGAAGGGTACGAGGTGCATGTGTGCGAAGACGGCAGCAGCGCCATGCCCACCATCGATGCGCTCCGCCCCGACCTGCTCATTCTGGACATCATGTTGCCGGGCAAAAGCGGATTCGAGATCGCCAAGGAATGCCGCGACCTCAAATACACCTTCCCCATCATCATGCTCACGGCCCGGGACCAGGAGATCGACAAGGTGACGGGCCTGAACATCGGCGCCGACGATTACATGACCAAACCCTTCGGCGTGAAGGAGTTGCTGGCCCGCATCCATGCCCGGTTGCGCCGGGCCAACAGCTATTCCAAGACCGGACCCCTGGATGTGGTCACGTTGGGGCAGGTGCGCATCGAGCTGAACGAATCCATCGTGGTGAAACCGGATTCGGAAGTCGAGCTCACCACGCGGGAGGTGGAACTCATCCGCTACCTGGTGCAGCATGCCAACGAACCCGTCTCGCGCGACGAGCTGCTCGAGCAGGTATGGCGTTACGAATTCAGCACCAACACGCGCACCGTGGATGTGCATATCTCCAAATTGAGGGGCAAGATCGAGATGACGCCCGAGGATCCCCGCTACCTGGTGACCCTGCACGGCGTGGGCTACATGCTCAAGCTTGCCTGATCGCTTTCAGGCGTTCCCATAACGACTTCTCGCGGCCTTGGTCGCCGGGTTCGTACCAGGTGGTTCTCACGCTGTCGGGCAGGTACCGTTGGTCCACCCAATGGTAGGGGTGCTCGTGCGGGTACTTGTAGGACTTGGCCGCATCGGGCTGGCGGGTGTGTTTGGCTTCCAGGCGGCTGGCGGTGGAATCGCGCAGGTGCCCCGGCACCCGCCCCGGCCCGGAGGCACGGATGTGGTCCATGACCTGAAACACGGCGCCCGTGCTGTTGCTTTTGGGAGCCAGGGCCAGATAGAGGGCGCAATGGCTGAGGAAGTACCAGCCTTCGGGCATGCCCACCCGTTCGAAGGCGTCCTGGGCCGACATGACGAAACTGAGGGCGAAGCTGTCGGCCAGGCCCACATCTTCCGAGGCGAAGACGGCCATGCGCCGGAAGAGGAACATCGGATCCTCACCGCCTTCGAGCATGGCGGTCATCCAGTAGAGTGCGGCATCTGGATCGGACCCCCGCAGCGATTTGATGAAGGCGGAAGCATAGTGGTAGTGCTCGTCGCCGGTGCCGTCGTACCGTACCAGCCGTTTCTGGATGCTTTCCTGAGCGTGGGCCAGGGTGAACCGGCGGCTGCCGTCGGCCTCCAGGGGCAACGTGAGCACGGCCAGTTCCAGGGCATTGAGGGCGTGGCGGATGTCGCCGGCGGCGGTGGCCGCCAGATGGTGCACGGCTTCGGCCTCGGCCACAACGTTGTAGGTGGCAAGGCCGCGGTCGGGGTCGGCCAAGGCCCGCTCGAGCAAGGCGGTGAGGTCTTCGAGGGAAAAGGGCTGCAGCTCGAAGACCTGGCAGCGGGATAGGAGTGGGCCCACCAGCGAGTAGTAGGGGTTCTCCGTGGTGGCGCCGATGAGCGTTAGCAGGCCGCTTTCCACGTGGGGCAGGAGGGCGTCCTGCTGGGCTTTGTTCCACCGGTGGATCTCATCCACGAACAGGAGGGTGTTGCGGGCGTCGAGGCGGCCGCGTTCGGCCTGGGCGTCGGCCACCACCTGGCGCAACTCCTTCACGCCATCCAATACGGCGTTCAGCGTCACGAACTTGGCTTGCAACTCCGCCGCGATCACCAGGGCCAGGGTGGTCTTGCCCGAGCTGGGTGGCCCGTGGAAGATCATGGAACCGAGCACCCGGCTCTCCACGGCCCTGCGCAGCAGTTTGCCCGGCCCCACCAAGTGTTCCTGGCCCGTGTATTCGGCCAGCGAACGCGGCCGCATGCGGGTGGCCAGCGGGGTGTTCACAAGGGCAGGTTGTCGTGCTTCTTGCGGGGCACGGAGTCCACTTTGTCTCCGATGACGGCGAACGCCCGGATGAGGCGCTGGCGGGTTTCGGACGGCAGGATCACCTCGTCCACATACCCGCGCTCGGCGGCCAGATAGGGGTTGGCGAACTTGGCTTCGTAGTCGGCTTCCAGCTGTTTCTGGGTGGCCGCGGGGTCGGCCGCCTTGGCGATCTCCTTGCGGAAGATGATCTCGACGGCGCCTTTGGTACCCATAACGGCGATTTCGGCGGTGGGCCAGGCCAGGTTGTAGTCGGCACGGATGTGCTTGCTGTTCATCACGTCGTAGGCCCCGCCGTACGCCTTGCGAGTGATCACGGTCACTTTGGGCACGGTGGCCTCGCTGAAGGCATACAACAGTTTGGCGCCGTGTTTGATGATGCCGCCCCATTCCTGGTCGGTACCGGGCAGGAACCCGGGCACATCCTCGAAGACCACGAGCGGGATGTTGAAAGCGTCGCAGAAACGGACGAACCGGGCCCCTTTGAGCGAGGCCGGTATGTCCAGGCAACCGGCCAACACCATGGGTTGGTTGGCCACCACACCCACCGAGCGCCCACCCAGCCGGGCGAACCCGACCACGATGTTCTCGGCATAGGACTCGTGGATCTCATAGAAGCTGCCGGCATCCATCACTCCGCGCACCACTTCCTTGATGTCGTAAGGTTTGTTGGGTGAATCGGGGATGAGGGTATCCAACGCGGCGGCGGCATCGGCATCGGGCTCGGCCGAAACGGCCATGGGCGCCTTCTGCTCGCAGTTTTGCGGCAGGTAGGGTATCAGGCTGCGGATCTTTTCGAGCACGTCGGCATCGTTCGGGGCGGTCACATGGGCCACGCCCGATTTGGTGGCGTGGGTGGCCGCTCCACCCAGCGCTTCGGAGGTCACTTCCTCCTGGGTCACGGTTTTCACCACGTTCGGACCCGTCACGAACATGAAGCTGGTGGTTTCCACCATGAAGATGAAATCGGTGATGGCGGGCGAATACACGGCGCCGCCCGCACAGGGACCCATCACGGCGGAGATCTGAGGCACCACGCCGCTGGCCATGCTGTTGCGCCAGAACACCTCGGCGTACCCGCCCAGCGAGACCACGCCTTCCTGGATGCGCGCACCGCCGGAGTCGTTCAGGCCGATCACCGGAACCCCGTTCTTCAGGGCCAGATCCATGATCTTGCAGATCTTTTCGGCGTGGGCTTCGGCCAAGGAACCACCCAGCACCGTGAAATCCTGCGAGAACAGGTACACGGGCCGGCCATGGATCAGGGCGAAACCGGTTACCACCCCGTCGCCCGGGTAATGCTCCTTATCGAGACCGAACTCCGTGCTGCGATGCGAGACCAGGGCT
>JANJTJ010000011.1 GCA_024711145.1 Balneolales bacterium | reverse complement strand
CCCGGGTTGCTGCCCGACGACGTGAAACCGGCGTTGGGTCCCGACGCCACCGCCTTGGGCCAGGTTTTCTGGTACACCCTGGAGGGCCGCGACGAGCAGGGTAGGCCGGCACCGGGATGGGACCCCCATGAAATACGCACGGTGCAGGATTTCCAGGTGAAATTCGCCTTGCAATCGGCCGAAGGAGTGGCCGAAGTGGCCGCCATCGGCGGGCATGTGCGCGAATACCAGGTGGATGTGGACCCCGACGCCCTGCTGGCGGCCGGCGTTTCGGTACTGGATGTGTATGCCGCGGTACAGGCCTCCAACCTGGATGTGGGTGCCCGCACCATCGAGCTCAACCAGGTCGAGTACCTCATCCGCGGGCTCGGGTTCATCGAATCGGTGGCCGATCTGGAGGAAGCCGTGGTGGCCGTGCGCGACGATGTGCCCATCCGGGTGCGCGACGTGGCCCGTGTGAGCATGGGTCCGGCCGAGCGCCGGGGTGCGCTCGACAAAGCCGGGGCCGAAGCCGTGGGCGGTGTGGTGACCGCCCGCTACGGTGCCAACCCCATGGCCGTGATCGAAGCCGTGAAAGCCCGCATCGACGAACTGGCGCCGGGGCTGCCCGAACGGCGCCTGGAAGACGGCCGCCTGTCCAAGCTCACGATCGTGCCCTTCTACGACCGGTCGGGCCTGATCGGGGAAACCGTAGCCACCTTGGAGACGGCCCTGCTGCTGCAGGTGCTCATCACGGTGATCGTGGTGCTGGTGATGGTGGGGAACCTGCGCTCGGGCATCCTCATCACCTCCGTGCTGCCGGTTTCCGTGCTGCTCACCTTCGTAGCCATGAAGGTCTTCGGGGTGGAAGCCAACATCGTGGCCTTGTCGGGTATCGCCATCGCCATCGGGACCATGGTGGACATGGGGGTCATCCTCACCGAGAACATCCTCAAACATCTGACCGAAGCCGAGGAAGGCGAATCGTATCTGGAAGTCATCTTCCGCGCGGCCAGCGAGGTGGGGTCGGCCGTATTGACCGCCGTTGGCACCACCATCATCAGTTTCCTACCGGTCTTCTATCTGGAAGGGGCCGAGGGCAAGCTGTTCGGTCCGTTGGCCTACACCAAGACCTTCGCCCTGGCCGCCTCCATCCTGGTCACGCTGCTGTTAGTGCCTGCGGTGGCGCATCTGTTGTATCGCAAAGGTGTGCGCAGCCTGCATGCGGGCGGAACCGACACAGGAGGCCGACGCGGTACCTGGTTGGCCGCCGCCGCCTTCACCCTGTTGTTGGGCACGTATTGGCGGCCCTTGGGAGAAAGCGTATGGATCGGGTGGAGCCTGGTCTTCACGGCCGTCGTCGTGGGCGTTCTGCTCTACGGGTTCCGGCTGTTCGAGCGGAACTACGGCCGCATGCTGGCATGGACCCTCCGGCACAAGGTGGCGTTCCTGCTGGTGCCGGCCCTCGTCCTCCTGGCCGGGTTCTGGGTCTGGCGGGGCCTGGGCAAGGAATTCATGCCCACTCTGGATGAAGGCGCCTTCCTGCTGATGCCCACCACCCTGCCCCATGCGGGCATAGAGGTGGCTTTGGACCGCATGCGCATCATGGACCGGCGCATCGCCTCCATCCCCGAGGTCGAAAACGTGGTGGGCAAGATGGGTCGGGTGGAGTCGGCCCTGGACCCGGCGCCGATCGGCATGTACGAGACCCTCATCACCTACAAGCCCGAATTCGGAACCGATTCCACCGGCAAGCGCATCCGCAACTGGCGCGACCATATCCGCACTCCCGAAGACATCTGGGCCGAGATCGCGGAAGCCGCCAAGATTCCCGGGGTCACTTCGGCACCCAAGCTTCAACCCATAGAAACCCGTTTGGTGATGTTGCAGACCGGTATGCGGGCCCCGATGGGGGTGAAGATCAGCGGTACCGACCTGGCCACCATAGAAGCGTTCGGCCTGGAACTGGAGCCGATTTTGAAAGAAGTGGTCGGGGTGAATCCGTCGGCGGTATTCGCCGACCGCATCGTGGGCAAACCCTATCTGGAAATCGACTGGAACCGCCAGGAATTGGGGCGATTCGGAATCAGCATCGCCGAAGCGCAGATGCTGTTGGAAACCGCAGTAGGTGGCATATCGGCCACCACCACCGTGGAAGGTCGGGAGCGGTATCCGGTGCGGGTACGGTATGCCCGCGAGTACCGCGACAACCCCGATGCCTTGGCCCGCATCCTGGTGCCGGCCATGGGCGGGGCCCAAGTGCCCTTGGGGCAGTTGGCCGACATCCGCTATGTGCGCGGACCCATGGAGATCCGTTCCGAGAACAGCTTCCTGACCGGGTACGTGTTGTTCGACCGGCATGCGGGCGTGCCCGAAGTGACGGCCGTGGAAGCCGCGGCCGACACCCTTCAGGCCCGGATCGACCGGGGCGAGCTGGTGGTTCCGGCCGGTGTGTCGTACCGGTTCGCCGGCACCTTCGAGAACCAGGTACGGGCCGAAAAACGCCTCATGGTGCTCATTCCCCTGGTGCTCACCCTCATCTTCCTGGTATTGTACCTGCAATTCCGGCGCAGTTCCACCGCCTTCATCGTCTTCACCGGCATCGCCGTGGCCTGGGCCGGCGGGTTCCTGCTCATCGGCCTGTACGCGCAACCCTGGTTCGCCGATTTCAGCGTGGCGGGGGTCAACATGCGCGACCTGTTCCAGGTGGGTCCGGTGAATCTGAGCATCGCCGTCTGGGTCGGGTTCATCGCCCTGTTCGGCATCGCCGTGGACGACGGCGTGATGATGGCCACCTATCTGGACCAGCGCTTCCAGGGTGCCACCTTCGCCAACCGCGACGAGCTGCGGGCCGCCGTGCTCGACGCCGGCCTGCGGCGCATCCGTCCCTGCCTGATGACCACCGCAACCACCCTGCTGGCCCTCCTGCCCGTGCTCACCAGCACCGGCAAGGGGTCGGACATCATGGTACCCATGGCCATCCCCGCCTTCGGGGGCATGGCCATCGAACTGCTCACCCTGTTCATCGTGCCCGTGCTGTACAGCTGGCGCGCCGAACGCAGACTCCTCACCACCTGATATGGCCACCTTCACCTACCGTCTCCGCCGCATCCACCGCTGGTTGGGCCTGCTCATAGGCATCCAATTCCTCCTATGGACCATCGGCGGGTTGTATTTCTCCTGGACCAAGCTCGAAGACATCCACGGGGACCCCACGCGCCACCATCACGGGTATTTCGAATCGGCCGATGCGTTGGCCAATCCGCAAACGGCGGTCGATTCGCTCAAGGTCCGCACGAACCTGCTGGCCCTCACGGGCATCGAGCTCATCCACATCCTGGATGTGCCCGTTTGGCGCATCGGGTACCTGGTGCTCGGCGGGCAGGAGCGGTTCGCCCTGGCCGACGCCCGCAGCGCCCGGTTGCGGGGTCCGGTCGATTCGTTGGAGGCCTTGGCCATGGCCCGGCGCGACTTCCTGCCCGCCGCGCCCGTGGCCAGTGTGGAACGCATCACCGAGGCGGGTCCCCATTCCGAATATCGGGGCGGGGCCCTGCCGGCCTGGCGCATCGCCTTCGACCATCCCACCGGCACCCGGGTGTACGTATCGGAGGAATTGGGTCAGGCCACCCACCATCGGAACAGCCAGTGGCGGCTCTTCGATTTCCTCTGGATGCTGCATACCATGGATTACGAAGGCCGGGACAACTTCAACAACGTCCTCCTCCGCGCCTTCTCCATCTTCGGGTTGCTCACCATCCTGTCCGGATTCGTGCTGTTCTACCTCACCCGGAAGCGGAAGAAAAGCGTGGTGGCGGCCCTGGGTCTGTTCCTGCTGATGGGGCTTTCCCCCGCGCTGCAGGCCCAGCCTGCCACATTGGCCGAATTGCAGCAGCAGGCCTATGCGGCCAACCCGGACCTTCAGGCCGCCTTCCACCAATGGCGGGCCCAGACCGAGCGCATCGTGCAGGTGGGGGCCTTGCCCGACCCCGACCTCATGTGGAACTGGTTCGCCAATCCCATGGTGCGCGACGACCCCTTCAGCCAGTCCATGTTCGGGGTCATGCAGATGCTGCCGTGGGGGGGCATGCGGGGGCAGATGCGCAAAGGCGCCGAAGCCGATGCCCTGGCCGCCTGGTACCGGGCCGAAGACCTGCGCCTGCGCATCGGTCGCGACGTGGCCGACGGGTGGTTTGCCATCGCCGGCATGCGCGAGGAACTGCGGCTCCTGCGCGAACATCTGGATTGGGTACGCCAACTCGACCAGCTTCTGCGGGCCCGGTTGGCCGCCGGCACCGCCCGGCAGGCCGATCTGGTACGGCTTGAATTGGAACGGGAGGAATTGCGCACCCGGGTTGCCGTGGTCGAACGCGACATCGCGGGCATGAGCGCCATGTTGAAACGGACCCTGGGCGTACCCTACGACCACCCCATCGCCTGGCCCGACCGGGTACCCGAGGCGGCCCGACCCGACACCGCCGCCGGCACGGCGCATCCCATGGTCGCCGCCATGGGTGCCATGGAAGCCGGCATGGATGCCATGCGCCGGGTGGCGGGTTATGAAACCCGCCCCATGGTAGGCGTCGGATTGGATGCCATGGGTCCGGCCTATGTGGGCATGCTACCCGGCGACGGCTGGGCCCTGGTGCCCAAGCTCAGCCTGCGCATCCCGCTCTGGGGTGGCCGCGCCCGCGCGGCCACCCGCGAAGCGGGCGCGCGGCTCGCCGCCGCCCAGGCGGAAACCGCCTCGGCGGCCCAGGAGCTCGCCGCCATGCGGGCGGCCGCCACGCAACGCGTGGCCGCCGCCGACGAGCGCCTCGCCCTGTACCGCGACCGCCTGCTCCCGCGGGCCGAGCGCCTCACCGACCTCATGCTCGCCGACTACCGCGCCGGCATGGCCGACCTCGAAGAGGTGGTCATGGCCCGCCGCATGGCCCTCGATTACGCCATGGGCCTGGCCTCCGCCCGCGCCGACCGCAACCGCGCCCTCACCGAACTCTCCTACCTCCATCCTTCCGATATCCGCCATGCTGTTCCGTAATCCCCGCTTCCTCATCGCCTCCGTCCTTATCCTGCTCCTCGGAGCGGTTTATGGAGGCTACCATTTCGGCCGTACGGGGTCCGCTTCCGGCGCCGCCCTCACCACCGATACCCACGACCATGCCGAAGACCAGGTATGGACCTGTTCCATGCACCCCCAGATCCGCCAGGGCGAACCCGGCACGTGTCCCATCTGCGGCATGGACCTCATTCCCGCCGGATCGGGCGGTTCCTCCACCGACCGTTTCCAACTGGAAATGACCGAAGAAGCCATCGCCTTGGCCGGCGTGCGCACCTGGGAAGTGGTGCGCGGTTCGGGGGCCTCGACCTTGGCCCTGCCCGGCCGGGTGGAAGCCGATCCCGGCCGCCTGGTGCGCGTGAACGCCTTCGTGGAAGGGCGGGTAACGGCCGAACATACCGGGTTCGAAGGGGCCGCCGTGCGCAAGGGAGACCCCTTGTTCACGTTGCGCTCGCCCGAACTGGTGGTGGCCTGGCAGGAATGGCAGGTGGACGGTGCCGCGCACGAGGCCCTGCGCACCCGCCTGCGGTATTGGGGCCTTACCGATGCCCAGATCGACGCCTTCGCCGCATCGCCCACACCGGTCGAGGAAGTCCGGATCCTGGCGCCGGCGTCCGGCATCGTGCGCAGCCGCATGGTGGCCGAAGACGACCGCATCATGCCCGGCATGACCCTCTATGAAATCGCCGATCTGAGCCGGATCTGGGTGATGTTCGACATCTTCGAACAGGATCTGGGGAAAGTGCGCGTGGGTAGCACCATCCGTTTCGAGGCGGCATCGGCACCCGGCACCACCAGCGAAGGCCGCATCAGTTGGGTGGCCCCCGAAGTGGACGGCATGAAACGTACCGTGGCCGCACGGGTGGAGGTGGCCAACGCCGACGGCCGCTGGAAACCGGGCATGCGGGTATCGGGACGGGTGGAAGCCGCCTCGGGACAGGTGCTGCTCGTGCCCGAAACGGCCGTCTTGTGGACGGGGCCGAGGTCGTTGGTCTATGTGCGGTTACCCGACCACGAAACCCCCGTGTTCGAAGCGCGGGATGTGGTGGTAGGTGCCCGTTACGGCGACCAGCGCGAGATCCGGTCGGGGTTGCAGGCCGGAGATGTGGTGGTGGTGAGCGGCACCTTCGCCGTGGATGCCGAATTCCAATTGGCCGGCAAAGCCCACATGATGGAAAGCCGGGGCGAGGCCACCGAGCCGGGCGTGCCCGAAGCCGTGCTGAGCGCCTATCTGCGCCATGCCGAAGCCCTCGTCGCCTCCGACGCGGCGGCCGCCCTGCGGGCCGCCGCCGACCTGAAGGCGGCTGTGGCCGCCTCTCCGCGCACCGGCGCCCCCTGGGCGCCCGTGCGCGAGGCCATGCTGCGGGCGCTCGAACATGCCGACCACCGCACCGACCTGGCCTCCATGCGCAAGGCGCTTCCCTCCATCACCGAACCCCTGTCCGGAGCCCTGCGCGCCGCGCCGTCCGGCCAGGCCTTCCTCCAGTTCTGTCCCATGGCGTTCGACAACCAGGGCGCCGAGTGGATCGCTTCCAGCCGAACCATCCGCAATCCCTACCTCCCCGAAACCATGCTCGGCTGCGGAGAGGTCCGCGCCCGTCTCTGACGGTCCGTCCGGATCCGTTTCATATCCCTGTCCAGCTCCGCATCCAATTGAACTGCATGGTTTGCGCCATGGGTCTTAATTTAGCCTTGGACCACATTTCAACATTCAACATTCAACATTCAACATTCCGATGAGATTCCTTCCCCTTTCCGCCCTGCTTCTGGTCACCGCCTGCGGCGGCTCGCACGACCATGCCGCCGCCGAAACCGCTACGGCCACGGTTGCCGAGG
>JANJTJ010000124.1 GCA_024711145.1 Balneolales bacterium | reverse complement strand
GCCTTCGGGGTGCCCACGGTGGCCGGGGAGGTCTGTTTCGACCCCAGCTACGAGGGGAATCCGCTGGTGAATGCCATGAGTGTGGGCATCGTGCGGGTGGGAGAGACGGTCTCCGCCGTGGCCGACGGCGTGGGCAACCCGGTGCTGATCGTGGGATCCTCTACGGGTCGCGACGGCATCCATGGCGCCACGTTCGCTTCGGAAGAGATCTCCGAGGCCAGCGAGGCCAAACGCCCCAGTGTGCAGGTGGGCGACCCCTTCACCGAAAAACTGCTTCTGGAAGCCTCGCTCGAGGCTCTGAAAACCGGTGCCGTGGTGGGCATGCAGGATATGGGCGCGGCCGGCATCTCCTGCTCCAGCTCCGAGATGAGCGCCAAAAGCAAGACCGGCATGGACATCGATCTGGACCTCGTGCCCATGCGCGAGGAAGGCATGACGGCCTACGAACTGCTGCTTTCCGAAAGCCAGGAACGCATGCTGGTGGTGGTGGAGAAGGGCCGCGAGCAGGAAGTGATGGATGTGTATGCCAAATGGGACCTGCATGCCGTGGTGATCGGTCACGTGACCGACACCCAGCGCGTGCGCTACTGGAAGGACGGGGAACTGAAGGCCGATATCCCTGCCGATTCCCTGGTGCTGGGCGGCGGTGCTCCGGTGTATCACCGCGAGACGGCGCGCCCTGCTTATCTGGATGCGGCCCATGCGTTTGATGGGTCCACCCTCAGCGAAACACGCAGCATCGGGGAAGTGCTGAAGCACCTGCTCGATTCGCCGAACATCGCCAGCAAGCGCTGGGTGTTCGAGCAATACGATTCCATGGTGCGCACCAACACGGTGCAGGGTCCGGGCCGGGGCGATGCCGCCGTGGTCCGCCTCAAGGGTTCCAAGAAGGGACTGGCCATGAAAACCGATTGCAACGGCCGGTACGTGTATCTGAACCCGCGCCGGGGTGGGCAGATCGCCGTGGCCGAGGCGGCCCGCAACGTGGTCTGCTCGGGAGGGCAACCGCTGGCCGTCACCAACTGCCTCAATTTCGGCAATCCCTACAAACCCGAGCTGTATTGGGTCTTCAAGGAAGCCGTGGGTGGCATGGGCGACGCCTGCCGCCTGTTCGAAACGCCCGTCACCGGCGGTAACGTGAGTTTCTACAACGAAACGCCCCAATCGGCCGTGTTCCCCACGCCCACCATCGGCATGTTGGGACTGGTTGAAGATGTGGAGCGCGACGCCACCGGATCGGCCTTCACGGCCGACGGGTGGGATATCTGCTACCTGGGTGCGCCGCGCCGGGGACTGGGTGGCAGCGAATATTGGAGCTGGTGCCATGGTGTGACCGCCGGCGATGCGCCCGAGCTGGACCTGGCCTTCGAGAAACGGCTGCACACGGTGGTGCTGGGTGCCATCCGCGGGGGCCACGTGCGCGCGGCGCATGATTGTTCGGACGGGGGCTTGGCCGTCGCCTTGGCCGAATGCTGCCTGGGTGGGGGTGTGGGTGCCGAAACCGACTGGTCGCCCCTGGGCGGACTCACCCTGGAAACCGCCTTCAGCGAGGCGCAATCGGGCGTGGTGCTGGCCCTGGAGCCGGCGCATCGGGCGGCGGTGGAGGCCCTGGCGGCGGCCGAAGGCGTGCCATGCCTGCGCATCGGCACCACGGGCGGCACCGAGCTCGTGCTCGGCACCGAACGGTTGCCCGTCGAGGAACTCCGATCCATCTTCGAATCGGCCATTCCTCGACGGCTGACGGCCAACCGCTAACGGTCAGCGGTAAGCCGTTTTATCCTTCAGCCTTCATCCTTTTTACTTCAAAAGGGTGACCATGGTGGTCCGTACCTGGCCGGCGGCCTGCAGGCG
Source organism: Balneolales bacterium (assembly GCA_024711145.1). Lineage (GTDB taxonomy): Bacteria > Bacteroidota > Rhodothermia > Balneolales > HLUCCA01 > JANJTJ01. The sequence continues at coordinate 1,550 of JANJTJ010000124.1, read as the reverse complement.
CACCAGGTAGATGCCGCTGGACAGGCCCGCGCCGTCGAATTGAACGGCGTGGCTGCCGGCGGGCATCACGCCATCCACCAACACGGCGACTTCGCGGCCCAGGAGGTCATAGACGCTCAGTCTGGTCTGTCCGAAAGCCGACAACTGATACCGGAGCACGGTTGCAGGGTTGAAGGGATTCGGGTAGGCAGGGTTGAGCCGGATCTTTTCAGCAGCTCCCGAACCGAAGTCTTCTGTGGAGGTTTCCAGGGGCGTGAGGGCGAAACGGGTCCACACAGGGAAGTGGTCCGAGGTGGTGCTCAGGTAGTTGCCGATGTAGAAGGGGTTCTCGATGCGCTCGGTGCCTTCCAGCCAGGCCTCGTTGAGCGGGGCCGTGATCATGATGTGGTCGATGTTGCTCAACGATGAGTAGGAGGTCTGGCCGCGCTCGCTCAGCGATTTGGTGATGACCGAGTAGTTCGGGTCGTTCACGAAATTCTGATAGGGAGATTGCTGACCGGCCACGATGGAACCGACCACGTCGTCGTTGAAATCGCCCAGGATGATGACTTTCTGATTGAGGTGGCGGCTGTCGATCTCATCCTTGAGCACGATGGCATCATTGCGGCGGTCGGTCCAGTCGGTGAGGGTGGCGAAGGCCTTGGCGTGGAAGGCGATGCTGCGCAGCCGGTGGGTGATGCCCCCGTAGGTGGCGTCGAAGATGAACTCGAAGGGCCAGCGGCCGCCGCCCCACTCGCCGGAGGTGGTGTAGAAGCCGGAGCTGAGCGAATCGACCACCGACCACTTGTAGAGATAGGCCACGCGTTGGGCCTGCCCGTAGCCGGCCACGAATCCGCGGTAGGCGTCGAGCGAATCGACCAGGCGGCGGAAGGTGTCCATGTTGGAGACTTCCTGCAGGGCGTAGAGGTCGGCGTCCAGGGTTTCGATCACGCGTTTCACGTTGGCGAATTGCAGGTTCTCGTCGGCGGGTCCGTTCCCCGTGCTTCCGAACCATTCGATGTTCCAGGTGACCACCTCGAACGTGCGCTCCCGGTCCACTTCCTCGAAGGGAATCACGAAGACTTCGGCTTCCAGATCCTGGTTGGACCGGGGAATGAGTTGGTAGATGCCGGCGAACCGACCCACCACACCGATGATGGAGACGCGTTGGGCAGGAGCGTTCGCACCCACCAGATTCACGTTGTTGTCGATGCGCAATTGGGCGTTGCGGCCGGCTTGGTCGCGTACGGTGTAGTTCGTGTTGGCTTGGAAGGCGCCGGTGAAGGGGGTGGTGGCATTGAGCGTATGGATGCTGAGACCGTCGATTTCAACCAGCTGGCCTTCGTAGGCGCCCGAGTTCAGGTCGGCCAGGTTGATCTTGCGCGGGGCTTGTACCTGGCGGCCGGAAGGATGCACGGTGAACAGGATGGCGTCGCCCGAGCCGGCCGGGACCGAGATCTGGCGCAGGCCGTCGCCGGTGATGCCGGTGGAGTTGCCGAATTCGCCGAGCGGACCCGAAACCACCACGCTGTCGCCGGTTTGCACGGCGGTGTGGAGGTCGGTCCAGAAGG
>JANJTJ010000138.1 GCA_024711145.1 Balneolales bacterium | reverse complement strand
CATGGTGTCAATTGCTGCAAGCCACGGTCTTTATCGCGCCACCTGTTTACGTATATCGCTGTTGATTTTATGGCTTCTTCGCAGGCAAAATATCAATGGCGTGATTCGATTTGGAGTTCGGCTTGTCAACGGCATCTTGGAAGCACATGCCTGGGTCGAGTGGCAGGATGAAGTCATCAATGATGAGGCGGATGTCCGCGAGCATTTTGTCCCCTTGGAAAAAGGTCTTCCAGATACGCAGGTAGGTCTATGAGTGGCATCGCAGGCATCCTTCGTTTTGACGGTGCGCCCATTGAACGCGAAACTCTGGAGCGGATGTTAATACCCTTGGAGAAACGCGGCCCGCATGGGAAAAGCCTGTATTTGGATGGCAACATTGGGCTGGGGTTTACCCTACTAAATACCACGCCTCACGCCGACGGGACGTTTGTTTCCATAAACCACCATAACATTTCCCTCCCTCTGTCATTTGACGGACGGCTTGATAACCGTCTGGAATTAAAAGAAAAACTTGGCATTGTGAACCCCGATGTTAGCGACGTTAAACTCGTTCAAGCAGCTTATGCAAGATGGGGGTGTGAGTGTCCAAAATATCTGTTGGGCGATTTTGCGTTCGCGTTGTGGGATCGCGATCGGAGCAGGTTATTCTGCGCCCGCGATCATTTTGGCGTAAAGCCGTTTTATTATCATTATTCAAATCAATATTTTATTTTTGCATCTACTCCATATGCCATTCTCGCAGCGTATAAAGACTTGTGTGAGATCAACGAAGCCCGTATTGCCGATTTTTTGGTCGATTTTGAAGGATATGATGAAACTATCACATTTTACAAACGGATCTTTCGCCTGCCTCGCCGCCAGAGCATGACTGTCGATGCACAGGGGATAAAGACATCCGCTTATTGGGATTTGCAACCTACAACAAATGAATATCGAAACGAAAATGAATATGTGGAAGCCTTTCGCGAGATTTTTTCAGAGGCAGTGCAGAACAGGCTGGGATCGCCAGTTAATAC
>JANJTJ010000086.1 GCA_024711145.1 Balneolales bacterium | reverse complement strand
GTTCTTATAGGCACGGAGGTAGTCCAGACGGCCTTTCAGCTCCTCTTTCGGCACCAGCAGGCGGTCTTTGCCGAAGACGGCATCCTCGCGTGATTCAAACGTGATGTCGTATTCGGGACTCATCACGATGGCTTCTTCGGGGCATACTTCCTCGCAGAACCCGCAGTAGATGCACCGGAGCATGTTGATCTCGAAGAACTCAGGGTAGCGCTCCTTGGGGTCTTCGGTTTCGGAAGCCTGCATGCTGATGGCCAACGGCGGGCAGGCGCGGGCGCACAGGCCGCAGGCCACGCAACGCTCCTTGTCGTGGTCTTGCACCAGCACGGGACGACCGCGGAAGACGGGCGGCGGTGTCCAGGTTTCTTCCGGGTACATCATGGTCACCTTCGGTTGCAGCATCTGCTTGAAGGTGTACGCCATGCCTTTGACCACTTCCCACACATAGGTGCGTTCCAGGAAGTTGAGGTCGCGCTCGGTAGCGGCATTGGGATCGAGCGCGTTGAGTACCGGTTTGTCTAGATTCTGGGCCATGATCCGAAGATAATCACTTTTCCTTGAAGACGAGGGTGATGGGCACCCCGTGGAAACGGTAGGTTTGGCGGAAACGGTTCTCCAGGAACCGCCGGTAATTGGCCGGGAGTTCCTGGGGTTTGTTCATGAAGAAGGCGAAAACGGGCGGATTGGCCTTCACCTGGGTCACATACTTGATCTTGAGCACCGTGCCGCGGGCCATGGGTAGCGGCAGCTCCTTGGTGACCGTCTCGATGAATCGGTTCAGCTCGGAGGTAGAGATCTTTTTGGCGCGTTCGACCAGGATCTCATCCACTTCGTCCAGGATCTTGTGCACCCGTTGGCCGCTCAGGGCGGATATGCTCAGGATGGGCACGTAATCCAGGTTGTGCATTTTGGCGCGGATGGCCAACACATAGTCGTTGAAGGTGTTGGTCTCTTTCTCCACCAGGTCCCATTTGTTCACCAGCAGCATGAGGCCTTTGTTGTAGCGCTCGGCTTGCAGCAGCACGTTCAGGTCCTGGGCCTCGAAGCCCTGCACGGCGTCGATGAGCAGAATGGCCACATCGCACTCGCGGATGGCTTTTTCGGTGCGGATGGTGGAATAGAACTCCACGTTCTCCTTCACACGGGCTTTCCGCCGGAGGCCGGCCGTGTCCACGAGTTCGTAGGTGCGGTCTTGCCACTGCAGCAGGGAGTTGATCGAATCGCGGGTGGTGCCGGCGATGTCGGTCACGATGCTGCGCTCCACGCCCAACAGGCGGTTCACCAGCGAGGATTTGCCCACGTTGGGCCGGCCGATGATGGCCAGCTTGGGGTACTTCGATTCGAACTGTTCTGTCTTTTCGGGCAAGCGGGCCACCACGTGGTCGAGCAGGTCGCCGGTACCGCTGCCATTCATCGAGGAAACGGCCTGCACATGGTCGAACCCGAGGGCATAGAAATGGGCGGCATTCCAGGCCCGTTCGGGGGTATCGGCCTTGTTGGCCACCAGAATGAGGGGTTTCGGGGTGCGGCGCAGGATGTCGGCCACCTCTTTGTCCAGATCGGTGACCCCCGCTTCCACGTCCACCACGAACAGGACCACGTCGGACTCTTCCAAGGCGATATGCACCTGTTCGCGGATGCCGACGGCGAACACATGGGGGTCGTCGGGGATGTAGCCGCCGGTATCGATGACCGTGAATTCCCGGTCGTTCCAAAAGGCCTCGCCATAGTGGCGGTCGCGTGTGACACCGGGCATATCGTGCACGATGGCCTTGCGTTCTCCGACTAGACGGTTGAAAAGGGTGGATTTGCCCACATTGGGGCGACCCACGATGGAAACGACTGGAAGCATATGCCGGAAAATACGGATATTGGGGGATGCTTCCCGTGATCTACACCGAACTGGGCTTCTTCGGAACCATCGCCTTGGCCTTGGGGGTCTTCGCATTGTTCGTGCTGTGGTTGGCCGGCATCGCCGGCATCGCCGGTCTGCCCGCCAACAACGCCACCCGAAACGCCAAAATGGTCATCAGCTTCCTGATACCGGTATTTCCCATCCTGTGGCTGATTTCCGACATCGTGCGGCAGCACCGGGTCATGAAGACGGGGCTCTCGCGTTGAACGTGCATCGCCTATCGGTATATTCGCCGCATGTTCAATGAACCCATCGTTCAGCCGTCGCAAGCGGGTTGGATCGAAGTGATTTGCGGGGGCATGTTCAGCGGGAAAACCGAAGAACTGATCCGTCGGGCCCGTCGGGCCCTCATCGCCGGGCAACGGGTGGTGATCGTGAAACCACCGATCGACAAACGCTACGACGAGGATGCCGTTGTTTCGCACAACCGGACGGCCCTGCCCTCCATACAGGCCGAAACGGCCGACCAGATCGTGTTGCTTACCGGTGCGGCCGAGGTGGTGGCCATAGACGAGGCGCAGTTCTTCGACCTGCGCCTGGTGGATGTGGCCAACACGTTGGCCAACGACGGCAAACGGGTGCTCATCGCCGGCCTCGACATGGACTACCTGGGCAGGCCCTTCGAACCCATGCCCCAGTTGATGGCGGTGGCCGAATTCGTGACCAAACTGCATGCCGTGTGTACCGAAAGCGGCACCATGGCCCATTATTCGCAACGGGTGGTGGACAACGAATCCCGCATCCTGGTGGGCGAAACCGATGCCTACCAGCCCCGCGCCCGACACTGTTTCCGTCCTCCGGTCGATGAACGACGCACCCGTCCCGACCCGCACCCACACGCCACGCACACCTAACCCATGGAAATCCTACGCGGCATTCTCGGCTTCGCCTTCCTGCTCGGTATCGCTTACACTTTCAGCAACAACCGCGGCGCCATCAACAAGAAATTGGTGGCCTACGGAGTCGGTTTCCAGCTCATCCTGGGCATCTTCATCCTCAAGGGCGACGCCATGGCGGCCTGGTTCTCCCCTCTCGGCTGGCCCGAACGCTTCTTCAGCTGGGTTTCCAGCTTCTTCGTGCTGGTGCTTCAATTCACCGAAGCCGGGTCCCAACTCATTTTCGGCAACCTGGGCAAGGGTCCGGGCATGGAGGGCAGCATCGGGTTCATCTTCGCATTCCAGGTATTGCCTACCATCGTCTTCTTCGCATCCCTCACCACCCTGCTGTACCATTACGGGGTTCTGCAGGCGGTGGTCCGGGTAATGGCCTCGGGCATGCGGAAAGTGCTGGGCACCTCGGGTGCCGAATCGTTGAGCATGGTGGCCAACATCTTCGTGGGGCAGACCGAAGCCCCCTTGGTGGTGAAGCCTTACGTGGCCCGCATGACCTCCTCCGAACTGTTCGCCGTGATGACCGGAGGCATGGCCACCATCGCCGGCGGTGTGATGGCCACCTACATCCAGATGCTGGGCGACTCGTTCGCCGCCGCGAACATGCTCAGCATAGAAGCCGGGCGCCAGCTGTTCGCCGAGCAACTGCTGGGTGCCAGCCTCATGGCCGCACCCGCCGCCTTGGTGATCGCCAAAATCCTCTTCCCCGAAACCGAAGAACCGGAAACCCGAGGCGATGTGAAAGTCGAGGTGGAGAAGAAGGACGCCAACGGGATAGATGCCGCCGCCTCAGGTGCGTCGGAAGGACTCAAACTGGCCGCCAACGTGGGTGCCATGCTGTTGGCGTTCACCGCCCTGCTGGCCATGACCAACTTCGTGATCGGGTGGGCGGGGTCCGTACCGAACCTGGTAGGTAGCTGGTTCGGCATGGACCTACCGGTCTATCAGGCCAGTCTGCAGCAGATCCTGGGCTGGATATTCGCTCCGGTAGCCTTCATGGTGGGTATCCCCTGGGCCGAAGCCACCCAGGTGGGCACGCTGATCGGCACCAAACTGGTGCTCACCGAATTCATCGCCTACATCGACCTGGCCACCCTGACCGCCGAAGGGGCCTTGTCGCCGCGCACCATATTCATGGCCACCTTCGCCCTGTGCGGGTTCGCCAATTTCACGTCGATCGCCATCCAGATCGGTGGAATCGGCGGATTGGCTCCACATCGGAAAGGCGATCTGGCACGTTTCGGATTGAAAGCCGTTCTGGCCGGCACCCTGGCCAATCTGATGACAGCCACCATGGCCGGCATGATGTACATGAACTAACCACAACCAAACCACGATACGACCCATGCGATTGCTTGCACGGTACGCCTTCGGTGCCGTACTCCTTACCGGAATCGTCGGCTGCGCCACCACCCGTACCCCCGAACCCGAACCCATCGTGGCCGTCGTCGACGGCCGGGCCATCCGTCTCGACGAATTGAGGGCCTATCACGACCGCAACCGGATAGGTACCCGTCCCGATTCCATCTCCGCAGGCCAGCAGTTGCGCGAATTCCTACCGCTGTACGTCGATTACCAGGTGAAACTGGCCGTAGCCCGGGAGAACGGGTATTTCGAGGATGCCGCCACCCTCGAGGAACTGGCCAGCTACGAACGGCAGACGGCCTATCCCTATTGGATGGAGAACCGGGTGAAGGAGGAGCTGCTGAACGAGTTCGTGGCACGCAGCCGCGACGAGATCCATGCCTCCCATATCCTGGTCAGCCTGCAGGAGAACGCCTCCCCGGCCGATACCCTCAGGATCTGGAACCGGATGATGGAGGCCCGTGCGAAAGCGATGGCCGGCGAGGATTTCGACTCCCTGTCCAACGTGTACAGCAGCTATCAGCAAGGCCGCAGCATGGGCGGAGACCTGGGGTGGTTTTCGGCCGGTTGGGCCGTGAAGCCCTTCGAGGACGCCGCATACACCACCCGGCCCGGAGCGTTCTCCATGCCGGTGCGTACCCAGTTCGGCTACCACGTGGTGCACGTGAAGGCACGCCGACCCGCCACCCCCGACCGGCTGGTCCATCACATCTTCTTCCCCAGCGGCGAAGACAGCGCCAGCATCGCGGCCGCCATGGAGCAGGCGCAACCGGCCATGCGTGAGTTGGAGGCCGGTCGTGGATTTACCGAAGTCGCCATTGAGCACTCCCAAGACGCCCAATCGGCGCCGATGGGGGGGCATATCGGTTGGATCAACCGGGGGCGCTACCTGCCCACCTTCACCGATGTGGTGATGGAAATGGACCCCTCCCTTCCCTATTCCCAACCGTTCTACAGCGGTTACGGCGTGCATATCATCTGGATCGATTCGGTGCGTACCTATGCCGACGATGCCGCCTTCCGTGCCGAAAAACTGGCGCAATTGCAGCAGATGCCCCATTTCCGGGACGCCAAAAACGCCACCCTCGCCTTCGCGCGCCGTTCCGGCGGCGAACGGGTGGAAACGGCCAACCTGGTCTCTTTCGAAGAGGCGGTCGACACGCAGCAGAGTGAGGAATGGCGTGCGGTCCGGTTGCCCGGCGAGTTGCTCACCCGCCCGGCCTACCACCTGGATGGCACCACCTACACCCTGGGTGATTTCAAGTCCTGGCTCGACACCCGCATCGACAGCACGGCCCGTGGCGGCTACCGTGCGGCCCTCAAGGAAGCCTTCTTCGATGCCAAGGCCGACGAGCGCATCGTATCCATCACGCGCCGCGAGTTTCCGGCCTTCGCCGAACTCACCAACCAATACCTGAACGGGTTGGCGTCATTCCGGGTATCCGAAGATTCCGTCTGGAACTACGTGAAGACCGATTCCGCCGCAGTCCGCGCCCTGTACGACCGCAATCCGGACGCCTACCGGTTCGAGACCCGCTATTCGTTCCATCGGATCACCGCCACCAACGACTCCCTGATCACCCGGGCCGCCGAAGAGCTGAAACGCGGCACTCATCCCGACTCGCTCCGGACCCGGGTGAGCGGATTGGTCATCCGTGCCGACCAGATCTCGGATCTGTCTCAGGAACCGTTCGAAAACCTGACCGGGCTGTCTGTGAACGAGGTCTCGCGGGTGTTCGAATATCGGGGTCGTCCTACGGTACTGTTCCTCAGCCACATCGATCCGGCCCGCACCATGACCTTCGAAGAGGCCTATTTCCGGGTGGTATCGGATTACCAACCCATGCGGGAACGCACCTGGTTGGATGCCATGCATGCCCGCTACGGTGTGACCCTCCATCCTGAACGCATCCTCGATTGAGGAACGCCGCCATCATCTGCATGATGGCCGGGCTGAGCGCCTGTGCGTCGCCGGATCAGACCGGAGACGCACGGGTCGTGGCCTCCGTCGGAGAATCAACCCTCGTATGGGGCGACATCCGCCAGGCGGTTCCCTATTCGGTATGGCAGGCCGACAGCCTGGCCGCCGCCACCGATTTCGCCCAGAAATGGGTGCTCCGGCACCTGATGGCCCAACAGGCGGCCGAATTGGGATTGCAGGAAACGCCGGACCTGCAGCAACGCTTGGCCGCCATGCGCACCGATCTGCTGGTGGAGAGCCTGCGCGAACGCGTTCTGGCCGAAATGACCGACGCCTTCAGCGTAACCGACGACGAGTTGACCGCCTGGTACGATTCATTGGGCACCCGTTTCGCCTATGCATCCGACATGGTGGCCCTGGAGGTCGTTTCGGCGGCCCAGCTGCCCGAAGCGGTGCGCCTGAAATCGGAACTGCCTGCCGAAGCGACTCCGGCGCAGGTGTTCCTGAGCCTGGAAGAAGCCGTTGCCACGTACCCCCTGTTCGCGGCATTCATCCGAACCAGCCCTACCGGTGTGGCCAGTCCGATCCGGAATGCCGGCGGATCCTTCACCTTCGTGCGGGTGAACGGACGGATTCCGGCCGGTTCGGCTCCACCATTGGAGAGTATCCGCCCCCGGCTGGAAGAATGGATCCGCATCGAAAAAATGCGGGTCGGTTTGCTTCGTTATGAACAGAATCTGATGGAAAAAGCCCGAACTTCCGGCGCATTTACCTTATCCCTTCCTTGACCGCATCCATGTTCCGCCGTTTTCGCCCAGTCCTCCTGGCCTTGTTGTTTCCCACGCTGGCATCAGCCCAATCCACGGGGCAGGTCGTCGACCAGGTGGTCGCCATCGTGAACTCGAATGTGGTGCTCAAATCCGATGTGGATGCCCGTGTTACGCAGGTCATGCAACAGCAGCAAGGGCGCCTGCCCTTCAGCGAACGCCTGTGGTACGACATGCTCGAGACCTTCGTGGATTTCTACGTGCTTATCGAAAAAGGCAAGATCGATTCGGTAGTGGTAACCGATGCCGAGGTGAACCTGGCCTTGGACCAACGCATCAACCAGATGATCCAGCAATACGGATCGGAGGCTGCGGTCGAGCAGGCTTTCGGGCGCAGCCTGGTGCAGGTGAAAGCCGAGTATCGGGACCAGTTCCGTGAGGATATGCTGGCCGAGCGCGTGCGGGGCACTTTCCGTGAGAAAGTGCGCATCACGAGGCCTGAAGTGGAAATCTTCTTCAACACCATCCCCACCGATTCGTTGCCCACCATGCCGGAAACGGTGGAATTGGCGCACATCGTAGCCATTCCGCCGGCCAAGCCCGATGCCGAGAACGCCGTGTACCGCACGGCCCAAGCCATCCGCGATTCCATCGTGAACCTGGGTGCCGATTTCGAAACCATGGCCCGACGCTACGGCGAGGACGGAACGGCCCGCAACGGGGGTGCCCTCCCGTTGATGTCGGTGAACGACCTGGTGCCCGAATTCTCGGCAGCGGCATCGGCCCTGCAACCGGGTCAGGTGTCGGAAGTGGTCAAAACGGCCTTCGGGTTCCACATCATCCGTCTGAACCGCCGTGTGGGCGACCAGATCGAGACCAACCACATCCTGTTCCGGGTCCGCCAGACCGAACTCGACGACCAGGTGGCCATCGATCGGCTGGCCGCCATCCGCGATTCCACCCTCAACCGGGGCATCGATTTCTTCGCGCTGGCCCGTCGGAACTCCGACGACAAGAACACCTCGGGCACGGGTGGGCGCCTGATCAACCCCCAAACCGGCGACCGCCGTCTGCCGCTGGAGGCGTTGGATCCGGCCCTGTACCGCACGGTCCTGGTGCTCGAGGAAGGCGGCGTATCCGAGCCGCGTGCGTTCGAGAATGCCGAAGCCGGCGGAGGCCGAGCCTACCGCATCGTCAAACTGCTCAAACGCACTCCCAGCCACCGGGCCAATCTGGAACAGGATTACGACCTGCTGAGCAACTACGCGCTGCAACAGAAAGTGGCCCGTGAGGAAGAAGCCTGGATGACGCGACTGCGCAGGGATGTGCATATCCAGTATCTGGTACCCAGCCCTTACGCCCCAACGGACAATTGACATGTCTGAATTGAAGCCCGAAGCCGCGGCCGAGCGGTTCCAACCCGCCTTCAACCGGTTGCGCGATGCCGTGGGACAGGTGGTGGTGGGTCAGCACGAAACCGTGGACCATCTGCTCATCGGCTTGTTCAGCAACGGCCATTGCCTATTGGTGGGAGTACCCGGTCTGGCCAAAACGTTGCTCATCCGTACCCTGGCCGATTGCCTGGACCTGAGCTTCAACCGCATCCAATTCACGCCGGATCTCATGCCTGGCGACATCACCGGTACCGAAGTGCTCGAAGACGACCCGGAAACCGGACGCAAACGGTTCACCTTCATCAAAGGGCCCCTGTTCGCCCAGGTCGTGCTGGCCGACGAAATCAACCGTACGCCACCCAAAACCCAGGCCGCATTGCTCGAGGCCATGCAGGAACGGCAAGTGACCGCCGGGGGGCACAGATACCAGTTGGCCGATCCCTTCTTCGTGCTGGCCACCCAGAACCCGATCGAGCAGGAAGGCACCTATCCCCTGCCCGAAGCCCAGTTGGACCGGTTCATGTTCATGCTGAAACTGGGATATCCGACGGCGGCAGAGGAGTTGGAGATCCTGCACCGGACAACGGGACGCGCCCGCCCCACGCCTAAACCGGTGCTCAACGCCGAAGACCTGCTGGCCATGCGGTCGGTTGTGCGCGATGTGGCCGTTCCCGACGGCGTGTTGAATTTCGTGGTCGATCTGGTGGGTAAAACCCGACGCGACAGCGCCTCGCCCGAATTGGTGAGGAAATATGTGGCCTGGGGTGCGGGGCCCCGCGCATCCCAGAACCTGGTGGTCGGTGCCAAAACCCGGGCGCTGAGTCTGGGCCGCCTGTATGTGACCGAAGAGGACATCCGTTTTCTGGCGGAACCCGTGCTGAGGCATCGCATGGTGCTCAATTACGCGGCCGAGGCGGACGGCATCACCCCTGAAGAGCTGATCCGATCCATACTGGCATGATGCTGCTCGCCCTGGCGGCCGTGTCGGCGCTGGCCCTAACCTGGGTAGCCTACCGCGGAACCGGCCGCTTCGGGTTGATGGCGTTGCGGGCTTCGGCCCTGCTGTTGCTGGTGTGGTTGCTATCCGACCCCATCCTGAGTTTCGACCGGGTGCGCACCGAAAAACCCGAATGGTGGGTTCTGGTGGACCGGTCGCAAAGTCTGGAAGCCCAGGCGGCCCGCATCGACTCCCTGCTGGGCGTGTTCGAGGCGGTGGACACATCCCGTACCCGATTGCACATCCGGTATTTCGATGGCGGGCTGGCCCAGGATCCGGCCGTGGTACCGTTTCAAGCTACCGGCACCGTAACCGATATCGCCTCCGCATTGGAGGCGGTTCGGCGCGAAACGCCCGCTACGGCCGGTGTGGTATTGGTCACCGATGGCGTTGTCACGCGAGGGCCCGAACCGATCGAATGGGCCTCGTCGGCCGGCATACCGCTGTTTCCCGTACCTGTGGGGCAAACCCGTAGGCCGCCGGATGTGCGCATTCTGGATGCCGATTGGCCGGCCACCGCCTTCATCAACACCCCGTTGACCGTTCGGGTCCGTTTGTCGGCCGACGGGTTTCCCACCCGGGACATCCCGGTCACCTTCAGACGGCAGAACCGACCGGCCGAAACCCGGTCCATCCGGTTGGAGCCGGTAACCGGCTTCGCCGTGGCCGAATTCACCATCATGCCCGATTCGCTCGGTGTGGAACGTTGGGAATTCGAGGTTCCCGTATGGACCGGCGACGGCAATTCGAGGAACAACCGGATCAGTCGGAGCGTGCGCATCCGCGAGGCGCGCACGACCATAGCGCATGTCGCCTACGGCATCCATCCCGATGTGGGCATGGTCCGGCGGGTTTTGGCCAGTGAACCCGACGTGGAGTTGGTCGTGCGTACCTGGAACGGCAACCGATTCCAGGAATCGGATACCTGGCCGGACAGCGTCCGCATCTGGATTCTGCACGGAGTACCGGCCGCCGGTGCCCCGCAACCGGAAGCCGGCCTACGGGTCTGGAGGATGGCGTTGCCTGCGGCCGGTGCCGTGGTGGCCGTGCGTCCGGCTGGCGCGCCCACGGAACCACCCTACACCGACCTACCGCGCATGGACTGGGCGGCGGCTCCGTTTCTGCAGGCCGCGCCGGCCGCATTGGACGGTTCCGCAGACGGCCTTCCCGGAACGGATAGCGAGGGGCGTCGCGCCCTGAGCCTGCACCGTTTCCGCACCGAAGCGTCGGGTCGCCAGGCGGAAACCCGTGCCTGGGGCTGGTACCGGTGGCACACCTCCCCCATCGATTCGGAACGGTTGTTCGTGGAAAGCTGGATCCGGGCCACGGTGGCGGCGCTGGGCAACGATGCCGCGGCAGACCGCTTGCTGGTGGACCCTCTGCCGGATGAGTGGGATGAGCGGGCCACCACACCGGTGCGCGCCCGCTTGCCCGACGCCAAAGGCGGTTGGCGTACCGATGTGCGCATGGAGACCGTGGTGACGGATTCCTTGGGTCGGGTGTCGCGTTACCCGATGGATGCGGATGCCGCAGGTCTGTATGCGACCACCTTGCCCTCCTTTCCGGCCGGTCCGCTCGCCGTCGCGGTAGTTGCTACCGATGCGGCTGGCACTCGGATCGATGCCGCGGAGTACCGGGTTCGCGTAGGTTGGTCGTCTATCGAATTCCGGGATCTGACCCGTCGGGACGACCTCCTGCGCGGGTTGGCGGCCGTTTCGGGCGGGCGGTTCGACCCGCCGATCGATTCGTTGCGGCAAGTATGGGAAACGGCCGATGCCCGCATCATACCGTACCGGGACGATCGGTGGGTTTTGCGCCACCCCGCGTGGTTTCTGGTGGTCATCGGGCTGCTCACGGCCGAGTGGATCGGCCGTCGGCGCACCCATCTGCCCTGATCAGACCCGCATGAGGCTGTGCACGGGAGCCACGGCACGCAAGGTATCGGCACCGGGCAAAAAGCTCAGTTCGATCAGGAAACTGTAGCCCACCACCACCCCACCCAGACGTTGCACCAGCCGGGTGGCAGCCATGGCCGTGCCACCTGTTGCCACCACATCGTCGTGGATGAGAACCTGCTGACCGGGGCGGATGGCGTCGGCGTGGATTTCCACCGAATCGGTGCCGTATTCCAGCTCATAGCTTTCCGACAGGGTGGCCGCCGGCAGTTTGCCCGGTTTGCGAACGGGCACGAATCCGGCACCCAACCGGATGGCCAAGGCCGGCCCCATCAGGAACCCGCGCGATTCCATGCCTACAACCTGGTCCACCCGATGGTCGGCATACGGTGCGCGCAGAGCCTCAACGGCTTCCGCCAACGCTTGGGCATCGCCCAGCATGGGGGTGATGTCTTTGAACAGGATGCCTGGTTTCGGGAAATCCGGAATGTTCCGGATGAGCGATTCGATGCGGGTCATGGGGCCGTACTTTTGAAGCATGGAATATACCGCATTCTGGCAGCACGACGCCCGTTTCATGCAGGAAGCCCTCCGCCTGGCCGATGAAGCGGCCCGCATGGGGGAAGTACCGGTGGGCGCCGTGGTGGTGCGGGACGGCCTGGTGATCGGCAAGGCGCACAACCAGGTGGAAACCCTGCGCGACCCCACCGCCCATGCCGAAATGCTGGCCATAACGGCCGCTTGCACCCATCTCGACGACAAATTCCTACACGGCTGCACCCTCTACGTGACCCTGGAGCCCTGCCCCATGTGCGCGGGGGCTTCGGTCTGGGCACGGCTGGACCGCATCGTGTATGCCGCCATGGATCCCAAAGCCGGAGCCTGCGGCAGTCTGATGCATGTGGCGCATCATCCGGGGCTCAACCACCGCATCGAGGTGCACCACGGTTTGTTCGAAGCGGAAAGCGAAGCCCTGCTGAAGCGTTTCTTCGCCCGTCGGCGTCAGGATCCGTAAAGCCGGTTGAGGGCGATGTAGCGGGCTACCCGCGGGGGCAGGTCGGCGGCAGAGGCCTCCCCATTCCGGATCGAGGTGCTGTCGGCGGCCACGGGGGCGTGCCCCAACAGGCGGATGCCCCCTTCGAACGGTTTGAGGGCATCCGGCAGGGTGACCGGAAACCCGGGGCGCTCCGCCACCAGCACATCCGCCTTCCGGAGAATATCCGTCCAACGGTACCATTTCGGCAGGTTGTGCAAGCTGTCGGAACCCAGGCAGAGCACGAACCCGATCTCGGGATATTCGCGCATGAGGTGGTCCAGCGTGTGGATGAAGAAGCTCGGTGCGGGCAGTTCCGCTTCGATTTCGTGGATGTCGGCCCCGGAGATGCCGGCGAAAGCATAGCGGCACATTTCCACCCGTTGCGGAAACGGCGCCGTGGGCGCCTGTTTGTGCGGCGGCCAGGCCGTGGGCAGAATCCATAAACGGTCGATCAGGCCGCTGGCGACCAACGATTCCGCAACCGCCCGATGCCCGTTGTGGGGTGGGTCGAACGCACCGCCGAACAGGCCGATACGCCCCGCCATGTCAGGCCGCGATTCGCGAAAGTGCTACACGGGCCCGATCCACATAGTCTTCGATCAGCGACCGGTTCGCTCCGTTCGGGAACAGTTGCACATACTTGCGATGTACTTCGAGCACCATCTCGTACCGCTCTTTCTGGCGGGCTTGAACGGAGTTGTCGGCAAACAGCAGGTAGGCTTCGGCCTGGCGGGCCAACGCGCGTTCGGCCCAAGGCGTTTCGGGATATTTGTCGATGACCAGCCCGTAGTAGATGGCTGCGGCATCGTATTGCTTCACCCGCAGGTACAGGTCGCCGCTCGAGTAGGTCTTGCGGGCCAGTTTGGTGCGCAGGCTTTCGATATGCGTGGCGGCATCCTGGGCCCGATCTCCCGTGGGGTACCGGCTCAGATAGAGCTGGAACAACTCGATGGCCTTATGGGTGTCGGTTTGGTCCAGGTTGTAGCGCGGACTCAGCAGATAATGGCAGTAGGCCTCCATGAACTCGGCTTCCGAACGCCTCTCGGATCTGGGATAGGTGCCGTGATACCGCTGGAATTCGGCGATGGCCATCACATAATCCCTGGATTTGAAGTAGCTCTGGGCCAACAACCACTGGCTTTCCTCGGCGATGGACGAACCGCGACCGAGCGACAGCACGGTTTCGAATGCGGATGCGGCTTCGGGGTATTTCCCCCGGTTGTAATACTGGGTGGCTTTGTGGAAAGCCACTTCCAGCGTGTCGCCGGGGCGGATGGCGTTCTTGTTCGTGCAGGCGCCGAGCAGTACGAGACTGAGCAGGATCAGAAGTCCGGAATTACGATTCACGACGGGTGAGTTGGTCCAAAAGGTGATGAAGTTCGGAGCGGGCCGGGCTATCCGGAAAGGTGGTCAGCAGGGCCAACGCTTCCTCATAGTACGCCCGGATGCGGGATTCCGTATCGGAAATGACCCCATATTGATGGAAGAGCCGCACCATGCGGGCGATGTCGGAGTCGGTGGCGGATTTTCCGGCCAGGATGCCGCAAACCCAGGCCCGGTCGGCCGTATCGGCCCGTTCGAGCAGCAAGAGGGTCAGGTAGGTCTTTTTGCCGGCCCGGATGTCTCCGCCCGGACGTTTGCCGAATTTCTCGGGGTCGGCCAGGGCGTCCATCAGGTCGTCCTGGATCTGGAACGCGAGGCCGGCGTCGAGGCCGATACGGCCCGCGGCGTCGGTCTGGTCCGGGAAGCCGCCGCCTACCACACAACCGATCTCCAGTGCGGAGCGCAGCAGTACGGAGGTTTTCAGACGGATCATCTCCAGATAGCGGTCGATGGAGACCGATTCGAGCGCTTCGAATTCCAGATCGTAGGCTTGTCCTTCGCAAACCTCGATCACGACATCGAGAAAACGGCGCTGGATGTCTGCGAAGGCCGGGTGTGCCGCATAAGCCAACAGTTCGCGGCAGGCGGTGGCGAACAGAGCGTCGCCCGACAAAATGGCGGTCGGCACATCCCAACGGCGGTAGACGGTGGGTTGGCCACGGCGGGTATCGGCCTGATCCATGATGTCGTCGTGGATCAGCGTGAAATTGTGCAGCCATTCGATGGCGCATGCGGCCGGTATGGCCGCTTCGGTATCGCCTCCGACGAGACCCGCACCCAACTGTACCAACCGGGGTCTGATGCGTTTGCCGCCCAAGGCCAGGGTGTACCGGATGGGGTCGTACAAGGTAGCCGGTTCGGCCGGCAGATCGGGTGCCTGTATGCGGAATTCGAGCGTGGTGGACATCGGCTCAGAAGATACGCAGATGCGTCCGGTCCAAAGCGGCCGGTTCGGCGGCTCCGGTCAGCACCAGGACCATGCGGAGGTGCCGTTCCAAGGTCGCCAACCAGGTATCCAAGGCCTCCCTCCCTCCCTGTACCGCGGCAGCCATCACCGGTTGGGCTATGCCGGTGAAGGTGGCGCCCAAGGCCAGGGCTTTGGCGATGTCTTCGGCGGTCCGGATGCCGCCGGAAGCGATCAGCTCGACTCCGCGTCGGGTCAATGGCGCATTCTGCTGGATGCAGTCGACCGTGGGAATGCCCCAATCGTCGAATCGGTGGTCTCCATCGGGCCGACGGAAGGCCTCCACTTTGCCCCAGCTGGTGCCACCCGCACCGGCCACGTCCACGGCACGCACGCCGAGGTCGGCCAACCGCAAGCCCACGGCGCCGGATATGCCGGCACCGGTCTCTTTCACCACGACCGGAACCCCGGCATCGTCCACCAATCGGGCGATTCCGTCCGCTATGCCGCGGAAATCGCGGTCGCCTTCGGGTTGTACCAGTTCCTGGAGCGGATTCAGATGCACGATGACGGCATCGGCCCGAACGGACCCGATCAGGCGACGGGTGTGGTCGGTGGTCCACCCTTTGGTCAGCTCCTGCCCCCCGATGTTGGCGGCCAGAAACAGATCCGGCGCCACTTGGCGGGCAATGGCGAAGCTGGCTTCCAGCTCGGATTTCTCCAGCATGGCCCGTTGGCTGCCCAGCCCCATGGGTAGGTCGTTATCGGCGCAGAAACGGGCCAAAATTTCGTTGAGGCCGGCGGCGCGGGCCGTGCCTCCGGTCATGGAGGATATGAGGACGGGAAGCCGGAAGCGGCGGCCCAACAGGCTGGCCGCCGTGGATACCCCATCGTAGGACAACTCCGGTAAGGCATTGTGCACCAGTCGGATGCGTTCGAATCCGGTAGGTACCGCATACGCCGAACGACCGTCCACGGTCAGTTCGATGTGGTCGTGTTTGCGGTCGCGGATGTCCATGGCTCAGCGCTTGCGGAGAACCGGTACGAAACTGCAGGCTTCGCCGTACATCACGCGGTCGGCCACGGCGCCCAGGCGTTCGGTTACCGCCACATAGGCGGCCGGCGGCAGGCTTTCGTCGCCACAGCCCTTCACGATGACCCTCCTACCCGCGTACCGGCTGAAATCGTGCGCACGTATGGCTTCGAGCCACAACTCGCCGCGTACCTGGTCCGGTGCGCCGAACCGTACGCTCCGGGCGATGCCGGTGGCTTTGGCGGCCACCAGCATGAAGGCCCAGTATGCGATGATGGCGTCGTTGGAGCAGAAGACGGCCAAGTGCCTCCCCCTATGCTTTTCCCAATCGTAGGCTTCCAACGCACTGCGGAAGTCCGCTTCCTTGAGCACATACTCCATCCACAGGAAGTCTTTCAGGTCGAACGCATCCACTCCCTCGGCCGGCTGGAAATCCAGCAGGTCCACGGTGTCGAGCTTGGCGTTGGCCACCTTGTTGACGATTTCCATCAAACGGAGAAGGAATCGCCGCAGGAGCAGGTGCGGGCGGCGTTGGGGTTTTTGAAATGGAAGCCTTTGCCGCTCAAGCCATCCGAATAATCGAGTTCGGTGCCAGCCAGGTACAGGAAGGAGCGCATGTCCACGACCACGGTAACTCCGTCCACCTCGAAGGTTTTCTCCTTGCGGGCGGGATCGGGTTGCCAATCGCGGTCGAAATCCAATTGGTAGGTGAGGCCGGAGCAGCCCCCTCCCACCACACCCACGCGCAGCGGCGCCGTGGGTGGCACGGCTTTCTCCAGGCGGATCTGGTCGATCCGAACGCGGGCTTGGGCACTCATGGAGATCATCAGACCGACTCCACCACGATATTGGGATCGATGCGGTGCACCATGCTTTCGATGGCGTACAGGGTTCCGCTGGAGGCGGTGGGACAGGTACCGCAGGCACCTTGGTAGTGCACGCGGAGCACGTTGTCGTCCAGACCGATCACCTTGAGCCCGCCGCCGTCGGCCAGCAGGTAGGGGCGCACCTGTTCGTCGAGCATCTTGTTGATGGCCGACAGGCGCGGGTCGTCGCTATTGAGGGCTTCGGCCGAGACGTGGACTTCGTGGCTGTCCGACTCGAGCGCGTCCACCGCATCGGCTTCGCGGATGGGAGGCGCCAATTGGCGGAGCAGCTCGTTCCAATCGGCCGAGCCGTCCTGGGTTACCGTCACATAGAAATCCACATAGTAGACCGAAGTCACATGGGGGATTTCGAAGAGTTTGGATGCGAACGGGTCTTTTTCGGCTTGGGCGGCGTTCTCATAGGAACGGGTGATGCCCCTGGAGACCGGTTCCTTGAGCACGAACCGCATGGCGTTGGGGTTCGGGGTACGTTCGATTTCGGCGATCTTCGGCATGGTGGCGCCTCCGGTTGGGTTATTCGGTACTAGTTTGCTCGTGCCCGTGCAGGGCGGCATCCAGGGTGTGCCAGGCGAGGGTGGCGCATTTTACCCTTGCGGGCAGATCGCGCACACCGGCGAACACCGCCAGCTTACCCAGAT
Organism: Balneolales bacterium; assembly: GCA_024711145.1. Classification (GTDB taxonomy): domain Bacteria; phylum Bacteroidota; class Rhodothermia; order Balneolales; family HLUCCA01; genus JANJTJ01. The sequence continues at coordinate 15,210 of JANJTJ010000086.1, read as the reverse complement.
GATTGGGGGCGGACTCGGGATCGAGTGTGCCCATACTCATGGCATGAAACTCCTGGAACAGGGTTTCGGCATCGGCCACCGTTTTGCCTTTCACGGCGGCGGTCATCATGGACGCAGAGGCTTTCGAAATGGCGCACCCATCGCCGATGAAGGACACATCGGCTACCAGGCCATCGGCATCCACCTTCAGGAACAGCTCCAAACGGTCGCCGCACAACGGGTTGTGCCCGTGCGCATGGTGCGAATGGACCTCCATGGACCGGTAGTTACGCGGATTCCGGTTGTGGTCGAGCACCAGCTCCTGGTAGAGTTGTTTGGTACGGGCGTTCATTGGAACAGGCGGATGACCTCGCGCACGCCATCGGCCAGGCGGTCGATTTCGGCGCGGGTGTTGTAGAATGCGAACGATGCCCGGGTGGTGGCCGGAACGCCGAAACGTTCCATGACCGGTTGCGCGCAGTGGTGGCCCGTGCGCACCGCAATGCCCAGGTCGTCGAGCACGGTGCCCACATCATGCGGGTGTACACCGTCGATGACAAAACTGATAACGGCCGCCTTGTGGGGTGCCGTTCCCACAAGGCGAACCTGTGGTATGGCGAGCAGTTTTTCCGTGGCATATGCCAGCAATTCCTGCTCGTAGGCGGCGATACGGTCCATCCCGATAGCCGTGAGGTACCGGATGGCCGCACCCAGCTGGATCCCTTGCTCGATGGGGGGCGTGCCCGCTTCGAAATAATGGGGAATGGCGTTGTAGCGGATGCCCGAGTCGAAACTCACGCTCAGGATCATGTCGCCTCCGCCCCGGTAGGGCGGCAACCCCTTGAGATGCTCCATCTTGCCGTAGAGTACGCCGATGCCGGTGGGGCCGCACATCTTGTGGGCGCTGAAGGCATAGAAATCGGCGTCCAAGGCTTGCACGTCCACGGCGGCGTGGGGCACGGCCTGGGCGCCATCCACCACCACCACGGCACCATGGGCATGGGCCAGATCGGCCATGTGACGCACGGGGTTCACCGTGCCCAGGGCGTTGGATACATGGGTGATGCAGACCGCCTTCACCGAATCGGCAGCCAGCAGCATGGCATAGGCGTCCTGATCCACCTCACCGGAATCGGTGATGGGAATCTTGACCATGCGCGCGCCGGTGCGGCGGCAGACCAGGTCCCAGGGTACGATGTTGGCATGGTGCTCCATCTCGGAGACCAGCACCACGTCACCCGGTTTCAGATGGGTGTTTCCCCAGCATTGGGCCACCAGGTTCAGCGAATCGGTGGTGCCTCCGGTGAAGACGACCTCCCGTTGGTCGGCCGCGCCTATGAAGGCGCGCACGAGCTCGCGGGTGGCCTCGTAGGCTTCGGTGGCCTCCTGGCTGAGGGTATGCACCCCGCGATGGATGTTGGCGTGGTACCGGCTGCGGTACTCGGTACCGGTTTCGATGACGGCACGGGGCATCTGGGCGGAAGCGCCGTTGTCCATATACGCCAGGGGATGCCCGTTCACCATGCGTTCGAGCACGGGGAAATCGGCCCTGATCCGTTCCACATCGAAACCGTTGGTCTTCATGCAGGCACGAAACTCAAGGATTTGCGGGTGTAGTCGTCCACACGTCCGGCCAGGCGGTCGCGCATGGATCCGGCCGGCAGGGCGTTCACGATCTGCGAGGCGAACCCGAGTGTGAGCAGGTACCGGGTTTCGGCGGCACTCAGGCCGCGGCTGTTCAGGTAGAACATCTGTTCGTCGTCCAACTGCCCCACGGTGGCCCCGTGCGAGCACTTCACGTCGTCGGCGAAGATCTCGAGCTGGGGTTTGGTGTACACCATGCCGTGGTGGCTGAGCTGCAGGTTGTGGTTCTCCTGGAAGGAATCGGTCTTCTGGGCGATGCTGTCCACGAAGATCTTGCCGTTGAACACGCTGGTGCCCACGCCATCCACAATGCATTTGTGCAATTGGTGACTGGTGCAATTGGGCTGCATGTGGTGCAGCACGGAGTGCGTGTCGGAAATCTGGTTGCCATGTACCAGCACCAGGCCGTCGAGAGTGGCATGGCCACCCTCCCCGTTCAGCATGGCGCGGAAGTCGTTGCGGAACAACCGACCGCCCAGCGAAATGGTGAAGGATTGCAGGTCGGCGTCGCGACCGAGCAAGGACCCGCAGCGGTTGATATGGGCGCCCAGGTCCCCATCTTCCTGGATGCGGTAGTGGTGGAGGCGGGCGTTGTCGGCCAGTACGGTTTCGGTGAAGGGCACCGTGAGATACCCGATACCGTCGGAACCGGCGAAAAACTCGATCAAAGAGACTTCGGAGCCGGTTTCGCCCAGGAACAGGACCCGAGGCAGCACGAGGGCGTCGGCCGCGGTGACCAGATGGTAGATGCCGATGGGGCCCTGGGGTGCGGCATGGCGCGAGGCATGCAGGAACACGCCGTCGGTGAACCAGCCCGTATTCAGATCGGCGAACCAGTCGCCGGAGAAGGTGTGGGCCGTGTCGAATACGGACGAAGCGGGGGAAGGGCCGGCCAGCGCTTGGGAAAGCGGTTGCATGCGCACCCCTTCCAGGGCGAAATCGGTGAGCGTGGGGTCGAGGCGACCGTTCACGAACACGATGCGGCGGCCGTCGGTCTCGGGCAGCGCCACTTCGGCCAGCAGCGCGGCCGCCGAAGCGGTGGCATCCTGGTCGAAGCCGGTGTTCCAGAGGCTGCGCAGGCTGGTGAACCGCCATTCTTCGTGGCGGGCTGACGGAAAGGCGGTTGCCTCGAACCGGGTTCGGGCGGCCGAGCGGACCCCGGCCGCGACCGGGAAGGCCTCGGGCGGTACCGCAGACAGTTTCAGGTCGGGGCGTTCGCTCATGCTTCTATCGACTCCAGAATCGAATCATACCCTTCGGCCTCGAGCTGCAATGCCAGTTCCTTGCCACCCGATTTCACAATGCGGCCCTTGACCAACACGTGCACATAGTCGGGTTGGATGTAGTTCAGAATGCGCTGGTAGTGGGTAACCAGCAGCACGGCATTCTTCTCGTTGCGGATCAGGTTGATGCCTTGGGAAACGATGCGTAGGGCGTCGATGTCCAGGCCGGAGTCGGTTTCATCCAAGAGGGCGAATTTCGGATCGAGCACCGCCATCTGCAGGATCTCGTTCTTCTTCTTCTCGCCCCCCGAAAACCCGCTGTTCACGTCGCGGTCCACGAAAGACGGATCCATTTCCACCATCTTCAGCTTTTCCTGCAGGTGGTCGTCGAACTCCAACGGATCCAATTCATCCAAGCCTTGTTCGCGGCGCACGGCGTTGTAGGCCTGGCGCAGCATCATGGCGTTGGTCACACCGGGAATCTCCACCGGATATTGGAAGGCCAGGAACAGGCCCAGGCGGGCGCGTTCGTCGGGCTCGAGCTCGGCGATGTCCTTGCCTTCGAACAGGATTTCGCCCTGGGTCACCTCATAGGCCGGATGCCCGGCGATGACCTTGGACAGGGTGCTTTTGCCCGAGCCGTTGGGGCCCATGATGGCATGGACTTCCCCGGCGTTGATTTCGAGATTGATGCCCCGCAGGATTTCATTCCCATCGACCGAGGCATGCAGGTTGCGGATAGTGATCACGTTGTGTCTGCTTGACTTATGAGTGGAGGATCAGCCTACGCTGCCTTCCAGTTTGATACTGAGGAGTTTGGTGGCTTCCACGGCGAATTCCATGGGAAGCTCTTTGAATACATCTTTCACGAACCCGTTGATGATGAGGGAAACGGCGTTCTCCTCATCGATGCCACGCTGTTGCAGGTAGAAGATCTGGTCTTCGCCGATCTTGCTGGTGGTGGCTTCGTGTTCCACCCGGGCCGTGCTGTTAGCCGATTCGATGTACGGGAAGGTGTTGGCCGAACAGCGGTTGCCGATGAGCATGGAGTCGCACACGGAGTAGTTGCGCGCGTTCTCGGCTCCCTTGGCGATCTTCACCAGGCCCCGGTAGCTGTTGTGCGATTCGCCCGCCGAAATGCCCTTCGAAATGATGGTGCTTCGGGTGTTCTTCCCGATGTGGATCATCTTGGTGCCGGTGTCGGCCTGCATGCGGTTGTTGGTTACCGCAACCGAGTAGAATTCGCCTATGCTGTTGTCGCCCTTGAGGATGACCGACGGATACTTCCATGTGATGGAAGAACCGGTCTCCACCTGGGTCCAGGAGATCTTGGAACCGACGCCTTTGCACAACCCCCGCTTGGTCACGAAGTTGTAGATGCCGCCCACCCCCTTCTCGTCGCCGGCATACCAGTTCTGAACCGTGGAGTATTTGATTTCGGCATGGTCCATGGCCACCAGTTCCACCACGGCGGCATGGAGCTGGTTCTTGCTGAACTGGGGCGCCGTGCATCCCTCCAGGTAGCTCACCGAGGCACGGTCTTCGGCGATGATGAGGGTGCGCTCGAACTGCCCCGATTCGGCATTGTTGATGCGGAAGTAGGTGCTCAGCTCCATGGGACATTTCACCCCTTTGGGCACGAACACGAAACTGCCGTCGGTGAAGACGGCCGAATTGAGGGCGGCGTAGTAGTTGTCGCCGGCGGGTACCACACTGCCCAGATACTGTTTGACCAGATCCGGATACTCGCGCACGGCCTCCGAGATGGAACAGAAGATGACCCCCGCCTCCAGGAGTTTGGCCTTGAAGGTGGTGGCCACCGAGACCGAATCGAAAACGGCGTCCACGGCCACGTTGGCCAGGCGCTTCTGCTCGGACAAGGGAATGCCCAAGCGCTCGTAGGTGTCCAGCAGGATGGGATCCACCTCGTCGAGGGAGTCGAGTTTGGGCTTGAGAACGGGCGCCGAATAGTATTGCACATCCTGGAAGTCGATGTCCGGATAGGACACGTTCGGCCATTTGGGCTCGGTCATGGTGAGCCAATGCCGATAGGCTTTCAACCGGAATTCGAGCATGAATTCGGGTTCTTCCTTGCGGGCCGACAGCATGCGGATGATGTCTTCGTTCAGGCCCTTGGGAAAGGCTTCGTATTCGATCTCCGTAACGAACCCGTACTTGTAGGGTTGGGTCACGAAGGTGTCGAGGGCGTCGGTCTGGCTCATGGTCGGGTCACTCAATCGGGTCTTATGTAGACTGAATATACGGCTTTATCCCATTTTTTCGGGCATGGGAGGGCACTTGTGCTATCTTGTCGGACCTAATCCGACCTGCCATGAACACACGCGTCCTGCTTTCCGTTTTCCTGCTCGTCCTCTCGTCGTGCACCCACGAACCGGCCTTCCGCAATGTGCCCTGGAGCCGCGATGCGGCCATCTATGAGGTGAACATCCGCCAGTTCTCCGAAGAGGGCACCTTCAAGGCCTTCGAAGCCAAGATTCCCGAACTCAAGGAACTGGGTGTGGACATCCTCTGGCTGATGCCCATCCACCCCATCGGTCAGAAAAACCGCAAGGGCACCCTGGGCAGTTACTACGCCGTGCAGGATTACCGTGGTGTTTCGGCCGAATACGGTACCGAGCAGGACTTCCGCGACCTGGTGGCCACGGCCCACGCCAACGGCATGTATGTGATACTGGATTGGGTGGCCAACCATACCGCACCCGACCATCCGTGGACCCTCAGCAACCCCGATTTCTACCAAAAAGACTCCACGGGGGCCTTCATCCCTCCTACCGGAACCGATTGGACCGATGTGATCCAGCTGGATTGGACCAACCCGGCCGTGCACGACGCCATGGCTGCCGACATGCGCTACTGGGTGGAGGAATTCGGCATCGACGGCTTCCGCTGCGATGTGGCCGACATGGTTCCTGTGGCCTTCTGGAACCGGATCCGTTCCGAGTTGGACGCCATCAAACCGGTATTCATGCTGGCCGAAGCCGAGAATCCGGACCATCATGTGGAAGCCTTCGACATGAGTTATGCCTGGAACATGCACCATGTGATGAACCGGGTGGCCAAGGGTGAAAGCACGCCCGATGCCATTTTCGAGCAGTTGGAAGCCGACATGAAACGGTTCCCCGCCCACGCCTACCGCATGCAGTTCACCTCGAACCACGACGAGAACTCCTGGAACGGAACCGAGTTCGTGCGCCTGGGGGCCGGCGCGAAGGCCTTCGCCGTGGTGGCCGCCACCCTGCCGGGCATGCCGCTGATCTACAATGGGCAGGAATACGGCAACCCCAAAGCCCTGGAGTTCTTCGAGAAGGACCTGATCCAGCGGCCCGACACCAGCTATTTCGCATTCTACCGCACCCTGCTGCAACTCAAGCGCGATGAACAGGCCTTGCACAACGGATTGCATGGGGGCGGAATCGAGCGCATTCCCACCAGCAACGACGCGCAGGTGCTGGCTTACGTGCGGCAGTATGGTACCAGCGAGGTCGTGGTCGTTCTGAACCTGAGCGCCGAGCCCGCCACGGCCACCATCGACTCATCGTACCTGAACGGCGCCCTCACCGAGGTGTTCAGCGGTGCGGATGCCACGCGGACAGGTGCGCGCGAGTACGTCTTGGACCCCTGGCAATTCCTGGTCTATACCCGTTGAGCGGCCTGCACGGCGCAAACGGCGGCCGTGTTCACGATGTCCTCCCAGGATGCGCCCCGCGACAGGTCGTGCATGGGGCGCGCCAATCCCTGGATGAGCGGCCCCGTGGCGGTAGCCCCCGCCAGGCGTTCCGTGATCTTGTAGCCGATGTTGCCGGCATCCAGGTTCGGGAACACGAGCACGTTGGCGGAACCCGCCACGACCGACCCCGGTGCCTTGCGCTCGCCGATGGCCGGCACCACGGCCGCATCGAACTGCAGTTCGCCGTCCACCGAAAGGTCGGGCTCCGCGGCTTGGGCCAGGGCTACGGCCTCGCGCACCAGCTGCACCCGCTCGTGCTCGGCCGAGCCGCGTGTGGAGAACGATAGGAAGGCCACCCGGGGCTCCTCTCCGGTGAGCACGCGATGCGTGCGGGCTGATGAGCGGCCTATTTCCGCCAATTGCCCCGCATCGGGATACGGCACCACGGCGCAATCCCCATAGGTGAACACGCGGCCGTCCGGCATCTCCATCAGAAACACGCTGCTGAGCACTTTGGTGCCCGGTTCCAACCCGATGGCATACAAGGCCGCCCGCAACACATCGGCCGTGGTGGCTACCGCGCCGCACACGCAGCCGTCGGCATCGCCACATGCCACCATGAGGGCGCCGAACATCTCGGGTCGCCGGGCCATCTCACGGGCTTGGTCCAGGCTCAAGCCTTTGGCTTTTCGCCGCTCCAACAGATGCATGGCATAGCGCTCGAGATCGGGGCTGGACTCCGGCTCGGGCAGAATCGGAAAACAGATGCCGTGCTCGCTCAGATACGAGGCAGCTTGGCGGGTGCGGGGATCGGCCGTCTCGGGAAGGACGATGCGCATGGGGGTGCCGGATGCCCGGGCACGCAGGGTATCGGTCAGGCGGGGTTTCGTATTCATAGGGATATGAGCAGTAGGATGGCGGCCAGGGCCAGGCCGATGCCGGCCCATTGGCGCGGTGCGAGCGGGTCTTTCCAGTACCCGCGCCCCAACAAGGTACCACCGGCCACCACGCCGGTATGCGTGAGCGCGAAGGTTTGGGTGGCTGTGGTCAGGTCCAACGCCTTCAGCATGAACCAGAACGAAAGCAGGTTCGGAATGCCGATGGCCGCACCGACCACCCATTCCCGCCGGGTGAACCGCAATTCGCGCTTCCACAGGAGCAGGGCGAGTCCGGCGGCGAGGGCCACCAGGTAGATCATCAGGATGAAGTGGGCCGGATCGTACACGGCCGGGGCTTCCCGCTCGAAGATGCGGATGAGCACATCGGCCGAACCCGTCATGAGGAACATGGCCAGGAGCATCTTGCCATTGCGTACCGATTCCCGGATGGGGATGCCCGGTTTGAGGATCATCATGGCCAGAGCCGCCAACACCATCAGCAAGGCCGAGGCATGCCCCAGATGGAAGGGCTCGGCATAGTAGGCGATGCTGAAGACCACCGGAACCACCAACGACATGCGCATGGCCGCCACGGAAACCCCTACCCCGTTGGCCAGGGTGCTCTTGGAGTAGATCACGAAGTTGACGATGAAGATGATGCCGTTGACCAGGCCCATCCACCAGAAATGCGGATACCCGGTGGGGATCCAGACCGCGTCGTCGGGAATGAAGAACGGCAGTAGCAGAATGGCCACGATGTAGTTCACCACCACCAGATGCAGGGTGCGCATGCCCCGTGTTTCCAACGAACGCAGCAGATGGGCTATGACCACGGAACAGGCCACACCTGCGAAAATGTAGATCAGGTGCATGGGTCAGGGCGTGGGACGCACAAGCAGGTCCGGGTTGCCGAACAGACGCGGCTCCTGGGGGCGGTCGTGCAGGCGGCGGGAGGTGAAGTTCACGTTCTGGCGGATGTGCCGGTACAGGTCTTCGGTGGTCCAGCGACGCGCCTGGAGCGCTTCGGCCAGGTACCAGGTGAGCAACGAGTAGATGCGGTCGGTGCGGAAATCGGCGCTGGTATAGGTGCCGGCCCGCTCCGATCCGCGCGAGGTGGCGGTGAGCACCCAGGCATTGCCCGCCGCCGTGAGCGGTGCCGCCATGCGGGCCAAGGCGTCCTCATCCAGGCGGGTACCATCCAGGCTGTGGGTGAAATCCATGTCGAGCACCACCTGGGTGCTTCGCGTGGGCAGATTGGCCAGATCCTGCATGAAACGGGTCAGGTCCACTACCCGGGTTGGCGCATCCACGGGCAGATAGACGGGGCGCCCGTCGCGCACGGCACCCTGACCGGTTATGTACACGAACAGGCGGGTGGAATCGGGCAGGATGGGCATTTCGGCCCAGACCGACCCCCGGTCGAATCGGGTCCAGGCTTCCGAGGCGCGGGCGTTGGCATCCTGGATGACCCGGATACGGCCTTCGGGCACACCGAGCACGTCGCGCACATAGCGGCGCATGAGGTCGGCCGAACGGGCCGCATGCCGGTTGCGGAAAGCGGGATCGGTGTAGGCCTGGTTGGCTACCACCAGCGCGATGGACGCCGGATCTGTGGAGAAATCGGACGGGATGTTCCGCTCCACCTCCAGATCTCCGAATCGGGTTTCGGCGGCCAGCACGGTGCCGGAGCCGCTGGTGGCCGGCATCCATACCAGGGCGGCGTCTTCGGCCGGCAGATAGGCGGGTGTTATGCCCAGGCGCACCTGCATCCAGCCCTCGCGGGTGGCCACCCACTCGAGCAGGCTGCCTTCGGCCACGGTGGTGAGCACGTTGCCCGGTGCCACCGAGGCGCTGGCCCGCAGGGCGGTGTTGCGGCGTTCGACACGTACATACCGTTTCAGATAACGGCTCACCGGTACCCGGTACTCGAAGAGCTCGTCGGGGCCACCTTCGAACACCAGCAGGACGGTATCGATGCGGTCGGTCTGGAACGCCCGGAACGGGATCTCATTGACCAGATCGAGTTGGATGCGGTTGCCCAACGAGACCTTCTCGATGCCGTCGAGCAGGACGGTTTCACCCGAATACGCGCGGATCCGGGTGCGGAAGGCGGGTGCGTTGGGCCCCCGGGCCACGGTATCGGTGCGCACCCGTTCGCCGGTGATGTCCAGCAAGCGGGTTTCGCCGGTGAAATCGGGCTTTCCTACCGGTTTCAGGTTGAAGACCGATATGCCCGCCACCGCCACCGCGGTGATGTTGAGGGCGGAGCGTCGGCCGGGCCCGGCTCCGTCTTCCAGGAACCGGTCGGCATTGGCGATGTAGGCCAGGGTGGCCGCCCCGGCCAGGCCCAGGGCCATCCATCCGTAGCGGGGCCGGTATTTCTGCACATAGCGCCGGGCCTCGGCCCGCTGGGGAATGGCCACCCTGGTGCGATCGCGCACCTCCAGCTCCAATACGGGCAACCCCGGTTGCGGCTCGTTGCGGATGGCCAGAACGGGCTCGGTGCTGCGTACCACCGCGCCGGTCGGGTCGTCGGCGGGTATCTCCTGCACGATCCAGCGGCTGCTGGTGCAACCGGTGGCCACGAGCATCAGAACCAGGCCGGCCGCTACCCTCACACCCATGGCGATTGTTTGGCAGCTGCGGCGATCTTGGCCGCATCCAGGGCGATCACCAGTTCCTCGTTCGTGGGAATGACCCAGGCCTGGATGCGCGATGCGTCGGTGGTGATCCGGTACTCGCGCTGTCCGTCGGCATTCGTGTTGCGCGCCGCATCCAACTCCACGCCCAGTCCGGCGAGCCCCTTGAGGATTTTCGCCCGGATGATGGGGGCGTTCTCCCCTATGCCGGCCGTGAAGACGATGCCGTCGCATCCGTCCAGGGTGGCCATGTAGCTGCCGATGTATTGCTTGGCCCTGTAGCAGAAGGCTTCTATGGCCTGTTCGCAGCGACGGTCGCCGTTCTCGGCTTCCTGGATCAGATCGCGCATGTCGGCGGCGTATCCGCTCATGCCCAACAACCCGCTGTTCCGGTTGAGCATGGCATGCAGATGGTTGAGCGGCAGTTCTTCCTTCTCAACCAGATAGAACAGGATGCTGGGGTCTATGTCGCCGCAACGGGTACCCATAACCAGACCCGACAACGGCGTGAAACCCATGCTGGTGTCCATGGAATGCCCGTCGCGGATGGCGGTGATGCTGCATCCGTTGCCCAGGTGGCAGGTGATGAGCTTGCTGTCGTGGGCGTTCACTCCGGTGAGCTGGTAGAACCGCCGGCTCACGTAATAGTGGCTGGTGCCGTGGAAACCGTACTTGCGGATCTTGTAGCGACGGTACAGCCGGTTCGGTATGGCGTACAGGTACGCTTCGGGCGGCAACGAATGGTGGAAGGCCGTATCGAACACGGCCACGTGCACGGCATCGGGCAGGTACTGGCGGGCCGCCTCGATCCCCTTGAGGTTCGGCGGATTATGCAGGGGCGCCAGGTCGAAGGCGTGTTCGATGGCCTCGATCACGCTCTCGTCGATGAGCACCGAGTCTTTGAAGGTCTCCCCTCCGTGTACCACCCGATGCCCCACGGCGGCGATGTCGCCGGGCGATTTGAGCACACCCACGTTCGGATCGAGCAGGAAATCCATGATCTCCTTGAGCGCCATGGTATGCGTTTCGATCGGAAGCGTCTTTTTGGTGGGTTTCTGGCTGCCCACCTGATGTTTCACGATGGAGGTTACGGCTCCGATCCGCTCCACCATGCCGTCGGCCACTTTCTCGCGGGTATCGGTTTCGATGACCTGATACTTGACGGATGAACTGCCGCAGTTGATGACGAGCGTGAGCATGTGGACCTCCCCTAAAATTGGTTCCGGTAGGATGCCGGGTCTTTGGTTTCCGATGAACGACGTATCCAATAACTGCCGGCTTCCGGATCACGGAATGCGTGAAACCGATGCGGGTCGCCTACCCACCAACGTCGGATGCGCCCGATGGGTGTGATGAGTCCGAAAAATACGACCGATACGATCAGGCGGGTCATGACCCAGTTCAATGCCCGTGCCAGGGCCATCCAGGCCCGATAGGGCTTTTCGAGGTCTTTCGGATGGAATTCGGCGGTAACCAGCAACAACACGCCGAACATGAGCGAGCCGTAGCCCAGGGAGGTCATGGTTCCGTTCTTGTACCACACTAACGCGGGTATGAGGATGCCCAGAATGAAGGCGAACAGGCGCCCGAACGACCGAAGGGGTTTGGTGTCAGTCAAGGGGAAACTCCTCCCGCCAGGTGTCGGTCACTTCGCTTTCGGTCTGGTCCGCCTTGCGCCACACGCGGTTGCCGATCACCAGAACGTCCATGTGCGTGCGCAGGAAGCAGCGCCAGGCATCGGTCGGGGTGCATACGATGGGCTCGCCCCGCACATTGAAACTGGTATTGATGAGTACCGGGCAACCGGTTCGCGCATGCCACTCGGCAAGCAGCCGATGGTACCGCGGATTGGCCGCTTCGGTCACGGTTTGGACACGGGCCGAACCGTCCACATGGGTGATGGCCGGCAATCCGCTGCGGATCTGGTAGAGTTGGTCGAAACCGGTGACGGAGGAATCCACCGGCAACCGTTTGTCCCGGGCTACCGGCGCCGTCAGCAGCATGTAGGGCGACTCCCCCTTCAGCTCGAACCATTCGGTGCTGTGTTCGGCCAACACGCTGGGTGCGAACGGCCTGAAGCTTTCGCGGAACTTGATGCTCACGTTCAGGCGCCGCTGCATGTCGGGGTTGCGCGGGTCGCCCAGGATGGATCGGGCACCCAACGCCCTCGGACCGAATTCCATGCGGCCTTGGAACCACCCGACCACATGGCCGGCTTCCAGCTCGGCCGCCACGGCCGCGAAGAGTTCCGTATCGGGATAGGTGACGGATACGCCGAAATCGGCCTCGGTATCGGCGAATGCCGGACCCAGCAGCGCGCCCTGCATGCGGTCGGTGCCGGTTTGGGGCCGGTGGCCGCCCTCGAGCTGATGCCAGGCGAACAAGGCCGCTCCGAGCGCGCCGCCGGCGTCGCCGCTGGCCGGCTGCACCCACACCCGGTCGAATATGCCCTCGCGCAGGATCTTGCCGTTGGCCACGCAGTTGAGCGCCACGCCGCCGGCCAGCACGCAGTTGGCCATGCCGGTCTCGCGCCGCAGATGCCGTGCCGCCTTGAGTACCACTTCTTCTGTGATTACCTGCACCGAGGCCGCCAGATCCATTTCCCGCTGACCGATGGGTGTTTCCGGCTTGCGGGGCGGCCCGCCGAACACCCGGTCGAAGGAGGTGTTGGTCATGGTGAGTCCGGTGGCGAAATCGAAATGGGCCATGTTCAGCCGGAAACTGCCATCCTCTTTGATATCTATCAGATGTTCCCGGATGCGGTCGGCATGGATGGGGTTGCCGTAGGGTGCCAACCCCATCAGCTTGTATTCGCCGGAATTGACCCTGAAGCCCGTGTAGTAGGTGAATGCCGAGTACAGAAGCCCGATGCTGTGCGGAAACGCCGTTTCGTGCGTGAGCTCGATGCAGTTGCCCCGGCCGAATCCCATGGTGCTGGTGGCCCATTCGCCCACGCCGTCCATGGTGAGGATGGCGGCTTCATGGAACGGTGATGGGAAAAAGGCCGATGCGGCATGCGACTCGTGGTGCTCGGGAAAGAGCAGCTCCCCTTCGTATCCCAACCGACGGCGGATGTCCTCGCGGATCCAGAGCTTCTCTTTGATCCAGATGGGAATGGCTTCCAGGGCCGAACGGATGCCTTTGGGCGCGAAGGCCAGGTAGGACTCCAACAAACGCTCGAATTTGAGGAAGGGCTTGTCGTAGAACACCACCCGGTCCAGCTCGGCGGCGCTGAGGCCTCCCTGTTTCAGGCAAAAGACGATGGCGTTTTCCGGAAACGAAGGATCGTGCTTCTTTCGGGTGAACCGCTCTTCCTGGGCGGCGGCCACAATGCGGCCGTCAACCACCAGTGCCGCGGCGGCATCGTGATAATAGCAGGATATGCCCAGGATGCGCATGGAAACTATCAGTCGCCGATGTGGCGGAAATGGTCCAGGGTTCGCTGCAATCCCTCTTTCAATGGGATGGTGGGCTCCCAACCCAGAACGTCCCGGGCCCGGCCGATGTCGGGCTGGCGCACCTTGGGGTCGTCCTGCGGCAGCGGCCGATGTACCAATTCGGACGTACTGCCGGTTATGGCCTTCACATGTTCGGCAAAGGCCCGGATGGTGATCTCGTCGGGGTTGCCGAGGTTCACCGGCTGCACGTAACCGCTCTGGCTGAGACGGTAGATGCCCTCCACCAGGTCGTCCACATAGCAAAAGCTTCGGGTCTGGCTGCCGTCGCCATAGATGGTGATGGGTTCGCCCCTCAAGGCCTGCCCCATGAAGGTGGGCAGGGCCCGGCCGTCGTCCAGACGCATGCGGGGGCCGTAGGTGTTGAACAAGCGCACGATCCGGGTGTCTACCTGGTGGTACCGGTGGTAGGCCATGGTGATGGCCTCGGCGAACCGCTTGGCCTCGTCGTACACCCCACGCACACCGATCGGGTTCACGTTTCCCCAATAATCCTCTTTCTGAGGATGGATGAGGGGGTCGCCATAGACTTCCGAAGTGGATGCCAGCAGGAATCGGGCTTTCTTCTCTTTGGCCAATCCCAAGGCCTTATGGGTGCCCAGGGAACCCACTTTCAGGGTCTGTATGGGCATTTCCAGGTAATCGATGGGCGAGGCCGGTGAGGCGAAATGCAAGACCAGGTCCAGATGACCCGGTACATGGATGAATTCGGTGACGTCCTGATGGTAGAAGTGGAAGTCGGGCCTGCCGATCAGATGCTCGACATTCCGGATGCGTCCGGTCGACAGGTTGTCCATGCAGAGCACTTCCCAGCCCTCCGCCAGATAGCGTTCGCACAGGTGGGAGCCGAGAAACCCGGCTCCCCCGGTTACGAGAACGCGTCGGTCAGCCGCCATACACTGTGCTTCGGCCTACGCTGACGTAGGTGAAGCCCGCGTCGGCGGCCTTTTCGAGGTCGTACAGGTTGCGCCCGTCGAAGACCGTGCGGGTGCGGAGGCGTTTGGCCATCTCGCCGAAGGCATAGGTCCGGAACTCGTTCCACTCGGTGCAGATGACCAGGGCGTCGGCATCGTCGAGGGCCGTATCGCGCGATTCCTGGAACTCGATGCGGGCGGCATCGGGGCCGAATGCCTGGGCGAAGGTTCCGCGGGCTTCCGGATCGTAGGCTTTCACCCGGGCGCCGGCGTCGAGCAGACGGCGGACCACATACAACGCAGGGGCCTCGCGCACGTCGTCGGTTTCGGGCTTGAAGGCCAATCCCCACACGGCGAAGGTCTTCCCTTTCAGGTCGCCTTTGTAGTACAGGTCCATCTTTTCCACGATCGACAGTTTCTGGCGGTCGTTCACGTCCATCACGGCTTTCAGGATCTTGAAATCGTAGCCGTATTCGTCGGCCGTGAAATCGAGGGCCTGCACGTCTTTGGGGAAGCAGCTGCCGCCATACCCGATGCCGGCGAACAGGAAGCGTTTGCCGATGCGGGTGTCGGTACCGATGCCCCGGCGCACGTTGTCCACGTTGGCACCCACGCGTTCGCACAGGTTGGCGATCTCGTTCATGAACGTGATCTTGGTGGCCAGGAAGGCGTTGGCGGCGTATTTGGTGAGCTCGGAACTGCGCTCATCCATCACGATGATGGGGTTGCCGCTGCGCACGAAGGGTTCGTACAGCTCGCGCATGAGGGCCGTGGCACGGGCGCTCGAGGA
>JANJTJ010000085.1 GCA_024711145.1 Balneolales bacterium | reverse complement strand
ATGCCAGGCCCCGCCGTCAACGTGCCGTACAAGTAAACGAAGGCGATATCGGTGGGTACCACCGGAGGCAACCCGGGCGTGGGCGTGGGCGGTGGAGCCGGCGGACCCGCCCCGCGACGGCGTATGGGAAACCGGGCCGTGGAGCCCAGAAAAGGCCGTGCAGTGGTCACTTCGTCGAGGAGTTCGCCCCCGTTGGTGTAGGAGAATTGCAGGTTGAGGGCGGCCCGGCAGTCGTCCACCGGAGTGCACCCCGGATCCCCATCCAGATACAGGTAGGCGGGCGCCTGGATGTCCACCACGATGTCCATGAACCTCCACCCTTCCAATTCGATAACCGCATCGAACCCTTCCCCAATTTCGACCTCTTTAGTGTCGCCACTTACAAGAAACTGGAACCGCAGATCGCGCACCTTGAACGCCGTGACCGTCATCGTGCCGTACTCGTTGCGGTAATAATCGGCGAAATTGATCTCCTGGGCCTGCAGGGAGGCCGCGGTGGCGAGCAAGCAGGCGCTGGTCAGGAGGAGGAATTTCATAGGTAGTCGATCTCGAGGGCGAACTCGCCCTCGTATTCGCCGATGTCGATGCCGGCCAGGTTGAGACGTCCCCCGATCCAGAAAAAGTATTCGCCTTGGCTGCTGAGCGTGAGTTGGCGGTTTTCCGTGGTGATCGGTTCCGAATTCAACTGGTTGTTCTCGGTACCGCCGCTCACGATGTAGGTGAACAGCAGAGGTTGCCCCCCTCCCACCCGGTAGATTTCGCGCTGTTCGAGAAAAGAGACCCGGATGATGGAGTTGGGACGCCCGCTCACGCGCAACAGGCCGGCGCCGGGATCGAGCCGGGGGTTGATCACCAGTTCTTCCATGCCGGGTATCACGCGGCCGAAGGATATGTTCGAGATGGTCTCGACCTCGATGGAGCTGTCGAGGGTGGCGGAAATCTGTACGCGGAGGCTGGCATCGCGGGATTGGGCCGCAAGCCCGCCGGCCCAAAGCAGGAGGATGAACAGCGTGAGTGGATACCTGGATAACCGCATAGGGGAAAGTACCGAATCCACCGCGAAGGGGCCGTTAAAACCCCTTAACGCAGGAGGGTGATTTTGCGGGTTTCCACCATACCGTCGCTCACCATGCGTACCAGATACACCCCCGATGCCCAGGTATGGGCATCGAGCATGAGTTCGTGCCGGCCTGCCGGGTACACGCCATCGGCCAGAACGGCCAGCCGACGACCGGTCAGATCGAATACTTCGACCCGGACACGGCTTTCGAAGGGCAATGCGACCGGGATGTGGGTGGACGGATTGAACGGATTCGGATAGGGTGCTTCGAGCGCGAAACGGTCGGGCAGCCCCCCCGTGTATCCGGGCGTGATATGCAGGCGGAAACGGGGTTGCGTGCCCGCCGCAGCAGCCCGCATGCGCACCGCACCTGGTGCCCAACCGGTTTCCTGCGCATCGGGCCGTGCCTTGCCTGCCGGTGC
The DNA here is from genome assembly GCA_024711145.1 of Balneolales bacterium. Classification (GTDB taxonomy): domain Bacteria; phylum Bacteroidota; class Rhodothermia; order Balneolales; family HLUCCA01; genus JANJTJ01. The sequence continues at coordinate 12,601 of JANJTJ010000085.1, read as the reverse complement.
CGTGAGGTTCACCACAATGGGAACACCCTCATCGAGAACCGACAGGGTCCGCCCGTTCCGCATGTCGATCAGTTCGACCGACCAATCGTCGGGCAGATCGGACACCCCGTTCATATGCAATTCCACCGGGCCCGTCATCCATCGGGTGCCGTCCACGCCCCTCAGGTCGAAATCGATTTGTATGGGAGCGCCGAATTCGGCCGGCAGATGCTGGATGGCCAGCGGAACGCCTCCGTGGCCGATACTATGCAGATCCAACCAGCGGGAACTGAGTGGTTGCAACCGGTAGGCATCGGCCCGATCGGCGAAACGGCTACCTGTTTTGCCGAAGGTGACGAACGCCGTACTGCTGAATTCGCCCATCCGGGCGGTCAGCTCGATGCGGGTGCCGTCCACCCGGTCGCCCATGCTGTGCCGGTGGAAAGTGCCTCCCTGCGTTTTGGCCGCGACCGGCGCCTGCAGCACGGGATCGGCCGTGTTGGCTTTCACCCAGAACGCCTGCCAGGGTTTGATCAAGCCGTTCCCCAGGGTGCCGGTGGTTCCGTTCCATTCCAGATAGGAGCCGTTGCCACCGTTCGAGGTGGGATCCCACACATAGATCACGTTGTCCAATCCGGTCTTGGTCCAGCCGGGGTGGTCCCAATCCAAGGTCGCCGCAAAGGGGTTGGCTATCAGATTCCATCCGGAATCGGCGGCGGCGGTATAGGTTACCGGCCAGCTGAAAGGCCCGGTTCCCGCTTCGCGACCGGCCGCATCGAGCACGATGGGAAACGGGGTCGTGTAGTCCGGATCTCCGTTTATGTCTCCGAATACATAGGTGTAATACCCGCGGCCGGCTACCAAGGTATCGGTTGCGGCACCTTGGTTGCGCCACCGCTGGTTGTCGGTGCCGGGCCAGGTCTCGTCCCAGTGTAGCACGTTCGGTTGACGGGCCGGATAGGTCGCCCCGGCGAAACCCTGGGTAACGACCGCATCGAAGGCGTCGGCTACGGTGGTGCGAAGCGGAACACCCAGCAGGCGCCAACCGGCCGGACCCGTGAGTTCCCTGCGGCTGCGCAAGGATCCGGTGCCATAGATGACCGAAGCCGCGGCTACCTCGATGTCCGATTCCAGGCTGAGTATGCCGGTGGTCAATTGCAAGGTACCGGTAACCGTGGTGCTGGCCGTCAGGCTCACACCGGCGGCATTCTCGATGCGGAGTCCTGCCACCTGATTCGGCAATCCGGAACCGGTTACCTGCGCCGAACCGCCCGTGTACCGGTACAGGCCTCCGGTCGAAAAGACCCGGGTTGCGGTTCGCACGTTTCCGATGGCTCCAGAAGCGGCGATGCCATCCGGTGAGCCGATGGACAAGGTGCCACCGGTTTCCACCGTGAAGGTCCCCGAACCGTTCACCACCGTGGTTCCCAGGGTGAATGTGCCCGTGGAGGCCACAGTCAGGGAACCGGATGCATCCACCGTGAGGCCAGCCAGCACGGCCGCACTCACGGCGGTGGACACCTGTATGGTGTGTCCGTTGCCGATCTGTACGATATCACCGGATTGCCCCGGCGCACGCGTGGCCGCCGATCCCGTGTGGCTTTCGGTGGACCAGCTGGTTGCGCTGTTCCAACTGCCGTTCTGGCGACTGTAGAATGTGGGGGGAACCGGTATGCCGAATTTCTTCCGATGCGGGCTCGAAATCTGCCCCTGGGCATTGTCGTTGGCCGCCGTGCGCAGGTTGTACACGTGCAGGAAATACTCCTGGGCTTCCTGGATGGTGAAGTTGGAGAAGACCAGATCCACCAGGTTGGTATCCACCTGGGTGGCGCTCACCACGGTTTCCGATTGGTTCTCCACGTCGTAGTTGGCCGTCCGCGATGCGCCGTTCGTACCCGTACCGGGCAACAAGGCCACATTGAACCGCAATCGGACGCTGGTCGGACTCAGGATCTGGATTTCGATGAGATAGGGTCGGATCGCGTCGATCTGGGGTTCGCCGATCACCTGGCCCACCACGTTCAGCGTGGTTTCGTTGATATTCTCATAGAACCCCTCATCCCCTACGGTCATGTCGTTGTAGACATAGATGTCGGCGTCGGCCGTAACCGACGCCCCCTCCTCGACCACCAGATTGAAGAATTCCACATTACCGGCATTGTTGTTGTTGTTCACCGTGATGGTGACCTCACCCGTCATGGTCACGGTGCTCTGCTCGGCGTTGAAATCGGATCCTCCGGAGAAGGTGATATCCCCATCGAAGACGATATTGCCGGTTCCCGCATTGAAGACGCCACCTCCGGTGAACGTGGAGGTTCCATAGATGCGGAACGTGCCCTGGCTGAGGTTGAACGTGGAGCCGCCCGCCAGGGTGAAATCCCCATAGGCGTTGATGGTGCCCGTACCCACGTCGATGTTGGCACTTCCGGCCACCTCGAAATCGCTCATGATGTTCAGCGTGCCTTGCTCGATGCGCAGGCGGCCGCCGTAATCCGAGGTCTGGTTCAGGATGGTCATCACCCCGGTGCCCAATTTGAAATCCTTGGCGTTGGTGGATATGAAATTGGTCACGGTGATGCTGTCCGCACCGTTTTTGAACGATCCGTTCGATACGTCCAATGTGCCTCCAACCACCAATTTTCCGTTGTTGCGAAGCGTGTCGGCCGTGCTGATCGAAAAATTGCCGCCGATGGACAGGGTACCGTTGTTCGTGAGCGTGTTGTTGAATTGCACACTCACGTTTTGGGTAACGGTCAAGGATGCCCCGTTCTGGATGGTGATGGTCCGGTTGCCCCCGTTGGTCACGCTTCGGGCCACGGCCGGACCCGTGATGATCGGGGAATGGGTCGATCCCCATTGGAAGGTGACCGCATGATTGATGGTGGGCACCCCGTTGCTCCAGTTGGAAGCGGTGAACCAGTCCGTATTGGTTCCACCGGTCCAGGTGGTGCTTTGTGCCTGCACCGACCCCACGACCCAAACGGAAAGGAAGACCAACCAGATCGGATTAAGGCGGGCGCGGCTCACTATCACACTGCCAAACTACGCATTCGGCGCTCCCGGCCGGGTTAGAATCCCTTCATATTGCAGGGAACCCGAACCGGGAACCCCCTTACCGCAGCAGCGTCATTTTGCGCACGGCCGACCCGAAGCGGCTGCTCACCCGATACAGATACACCCCGCTGGCCAGGGCCGAGGCGTCCCAGGGCAACTCGTAATAGCCAGCCTGGCGCGATTCATCTATCAACAGGGCGACCGAACGGCCGGTGATGTCGAATACTTCCACCCGCACCCGGCTCTCGACGGGTATTTCGAACCGGATGATGGTACTCGGGTTGAACGGGTTGGGATAATTCGACCCGACCGCGAACCCGTCGGGTGTATCGGGATCGGTCTCGGTCGGGGTGATCCGCAACAGGAACCGAGATTCGGGATGTGATGCGGTACGCAGGAGTGGCTGGAGCGGGGTCCCGGCGGAGTCCGGCCGGGCCTTGGGACGCAGCGCGTGCAGGGGGAATCGGTATGCGGTGGTGCTTCGCATATCGACGACCGACCCGGTTCCGGCATCCACCAGTTCCAATTCCCAGGATAATGGAACCGCGGAACCCAGGTCCCAGACCAACCGGCTGGAGTCGGGGGCGGAGTCGGCCACCAACGTGGCCTCGAATGGGATCTCCAACGGGATGCCGAACCGGTTGGGCAGATGTTGGATGTCGAGGTAGTCGCGGCCTATGCGGCTTTCCACCTCGGCATAGGTCCGACTGAGCGGCTGTAGGGAATAGGCATCCCGGGTATCCTTGCCGAGCAGACCGCTATGGCTGAAATGGAACCAGGTCTCGGCCCGGTACCCGCCGGCTTCGAGACCCAGGCGGATGACGGGATCGACCACACCATGCCGGCGGAACCCTCCTCCCACGGTTTTGGCCTGGCGGTTCGCGGTCAGGCTCGGGCTGGCGTTGGCCTTCACCCAGAAGGCCTGGAAGGGTGCGATGAGGCCGCTTCCGTGCGAACCTGCCGTGCCGTTCCAACTTTTGTAGGTACTGTCTGCCGCATCCCAAATATGGAAGGTGTTGTCCATGTTCGTTTTGGTCCATTCGGCCTCATCATCCCAATCCAATGTGGCGGCGAACGGATTGCCCACCAGGTTCCAACCGGTATCGGCCAGGGCGGTGTAGGTCACGTTGAAATCGAAGATGCCGGAGTTGCCTTCATGTTCGAGTCCGATCACTTCGAGGGTGTCGGGCAGCTGATCGAAGAGGTAGACCAGATGCCCTCGCCCGGCAGACACGGCATCGCCGGATGATGCCGGGGTGCGCCAGCGTTGGTTGTCGGTTCCCTCATAGGTTTCATCATACCACAACACGTTGGGCTGCAATGCAGGGAAGGTGGCTCCGGTGTACCCCTGTGTTCGGGTTCCGCCCATGAAATCGCCGTAGGTGGTTGGGATCGGCGAAGACAACATGCGGTACCCGGCGCCCCCTTCGAGCATGCGTCTGAGTCGGAGGTCTCCGCTACCTATCGATTTGGTATTGGCGACGAGATCGGTGCCCGATTCCATGGTCAGGGTTCCAGCCGAAAGGGTCAGGGTGCCCGAAACCTGGATGTCGACGGCAGACACGACCCCGCCCGAGTTGTTGATGCGGAGGTTGGCGAAGGAGCTGAGCGGATTGGTCTGCGGGGCGGTGCCGTTGTACTCCACGGTGGCCTGGTCCACCACCAGATTGGGCAGGGAGATGGTGCCACCGACCAGCAGGGTGGCATCGGCCGCCTGAAGTGTACCGGCACCCCCGATATCGAGCACTTCCAGGGTGGACCCGGTAGCCAGGGTGAAAACCCGGCCGGCCTGGATGGTCAGGTTGTCGGCGATGAACAGATACCCGTCCGCGGCAACCCCGCCGGCGGTCGTGGCCACATCCAAGGATCCGATGAACAACTCCCCCGAAACGGTTTGTGCGCCGGTACCATCCAGAGCGACCGAACTGGTTGCCGCATTGAAATTGGCCACGGTGAGGTCTCCACCGACCGTAACGGTGGCCTGGTCTCCGATGAAGGTGCCGTCGCCTTCCAGATTGCCCGAAAGGTCGAGTGTGTACCCGGCGTTCACCGTCAGCAAGGCTCCCGCAGCGATGACCACGAAGGTGCCGGTGTAATTCTGTTCCAACACGGGAAACCCGGTTCCGTTGGCCGGGTTGGTGGGAATGACGACCACATGGGTGCTGGTGGGCACCACACCCAGGCTCCAATTGCCGGCGTTGTTCCACACCGTGCGCCGGTTGTTCTGGCTGGCGCTGCGCCATTCGTTGAATTGCGTGATGGTGACCGTCGCCACATCGGTGATGGCGTTCCCGTTGATGGTGCCCGATAGGGTTACGGTCTCGACGGTGGTGGTGGATGTGAGTGTGGCGGTGTAGGTGCCGTTTCCGTTGTCGGTAACGGCAGATAAGCTGGCGGCCCCGTTGTCGCTCAGAACCACCGTTCCGCCCGAGCTGGTGAGCGGGTTGCCGAAGGTGTCTATGGCTTGGACCGAGATGGTGGACGTGCTCGATCCGTTGTTCAGGATGAACGGTGGGGATGCCGTGATCAGCGTGGTTGCGGTGGAAGCCGCGGCCGGATTCACGGTGAACGCAGCGCTGGTGGTGGCAACCAAGCCGGAAGTGGCGGTCAGTGTGGCGCTACCCGATTGGGTGAGGGCGACCGTGTGGCTGGCCAGCACGCCGGAGCTGAAGGCCGCCGTGGTTCCTCCTCCGCTGCCGAAGGTGCGGGTGGATGTGAGGGTGACCGCCGATGTGAATGCGGTTACGGTGTTGCCGGTGGCATCGCGTGCCGTGATCCGGATGGGAAATGATACGCCCGCGGTTTGTGTGGCGATGGCGCCACCGGCCGCCGCCTCAACCAGGAAGTTGTGCAATGGCCCGGGGATGAAGGTCACCGTGGCATCGCCACCGGTGACCGGATTGCCGTTCACGGTGGCGCTGAGCGTGGCACTGCCGACCGTGGTGGGCGCGGTGAGGGTCCGGGTGAAGGTGCCGGTTCCCGTATCCGATGTCAGGCCCGTGAAAGTCCCGTTGGTCGTGGAAATGACCACCGTTTCACCCCCGGTGACCCGGTTGTTACCGAATGCGTCTTTCAACTGCAGGGTGGCGACCGTGGTGGCCGATCCATTGGCGATGATGGCACTTTCTGAAACAGTGATTACGGATTGGGCCAGGTCCACCGCGGCCGGACCGACGGTGATCGCATCACTGGTTCCGCTGATCGAACCCGACGTCTGGGTTGCCGTGAGGGTGATCGCACCGGCCGTGGTCAATGTGACCGTATGGCTGGCCAACACGCCCGATACGAAAGCGGCCGTGGTTCCGGCTCCGGAACTCAACGTTCCGGAACTGCTGATGGTAACCGTACCCGTGAAGGACGAAAGCGGCGTATCGGCACCATCCACCGCGGTGATGCGGATGTTGAACGGAACGCCGGCCGTTTGGGCACCGATGGCGCCCCCCCCTTCCGCTTCGATGCGGAACGAGGCCAAAACCCCGTTCGCATAGGTGATGTAACTGTTCGAGATGGCCGAGGTCAGGCCGGTAGCCGCAGCCTGCAGGGTACGGGTACCTGCATTGTTGAAATAGATGTTGGAAAATGTGGCCGCTCCGTTCGCATCGGTGGCCACTGCCGTGGTTCCGGCCAGATTGCCCCCGCCGGAATTGCGGGATACGGTGATTGTGGTACCCGATTGGCTCACGTTGTTGCCATAGGTATCCTGGATGCGGACCACCGGAGCCGGATCGATGGGCGTTCCCACCAAGGAATTGGTGGGTTGGACCGTGAAGGTCAGTTTGGAAGCGGCCGCCGGCGACACCGTGACCGTGTTGGAGAAGATGGTGGATACCCCGGTACTGCTGAACGCCAGGGTGATGGGATTGGCCACGGTATGGAACAATCCGCTGAAGGTCACCACACCCGCCGAGGCTGTTCGGGTCAGGGTGCCTTGCAATGTGCCCGTACCCGCGCTACGGGCTACCGTTACGGCTGTGCCGTTGTCTTGCGTGCGCAGATTGCCGTAGGCATCGAGCAGTCGGATTACCGGTTGCGTGGCGAAGGCGCTGCCCGCCGTAGCGGTGGCACTGGGTTGGGTGAACAGCTGCAGGCCGGCCAACGCGGCGGCCTGCACGGTGATGGTGCCGGAGGTCTCTTCGGTCAAGGTGGACGAATTGGCCCGCAACACTCCCGTACCGACCGCCGTGCTGCTGAACACCGCGCTTTTGCCGTCCATCGATGCCGACAATGCGGCTCCGGTGACCCCGCCCGAGGAGGCGGATAAATCCCAACTATCGGCGGCGATGTTTTCCAGGAAATTGCCGGCCAGGTCGCGCGCTATCGCATAGCCGGTCAATGATGCGCCCGCGTTCAGGGTCTGGGCTTGTACCAAGGTGCCCGACCCGTCGGCCGAGGTCTCCACCCGTATGCGGGCCGCCGGACCAGGTACCAGGTTCAACGATCCGTAGTTGCTGACTCCCGTCGGTGCGGTCGTTCCCGTGTTCCGGATGTCGCCGTTGTTCGGTGCGATTCCGACCGTCGGTCTGACCCGTATCCCGCTGAAGGTCAGCCGCCCGGCACGCGCCGGCGGATCGTCGCTGGAATTGAGTATGGTGAAGGTGATCGTGGTTGCCGTTCGGCCCGAGAAACCCGCGGTCAACTTGGTGGTTCCGGTGAACCCGGGAGCGAGTGTAACAGCTACCGAAGGATTCGCACCACCGGTGTCGAACTCCCATCCGGCCGGGGCCGTCAGTACGATCGTACCCCCCTGAAAGAGCTGACCGGGGTTGGTTTCCGTAATCACCGGCCCCGTCAGCGCTGTGAATGTGGCGGCAACATAGGTGTCCGCAGAGATGTCAGCCCCACCCGACGCCGGCCCCAGGGTCGGTTGCGCGACCACCGCCGTTGTGGTCAGCAGCACCAATGCCGCTATTCGGATTGCATTCGTCGGATAGTTCAATGAAATGGGAATCACCTGGTGTGGTACCTGCAAAATAGGCCCACCGTTCCAGAACGTATGGAAAACCTGAAACGTGCAAGACGCCGCCCCGGACATTCAACCGGGACGGCGTGACTTGCAATCAGGTCCGGGTGCGGGGGTGGTCGCCGGCGGGCGCCGACCACAGGCGTCCACCCGGCATCAATACGGCCGCATCCAATCGGATCGGCCGGCGACGGGTGGTATCCGCTTTGCCGAAGGTGGCATGCGTCTCATCGGCCGACAGACTGGCTTGGGTCGGGTCGGCGAAGCGGATCGTGCAAGTGATATGCGTTTTCATCGAGGGCAAACCTACCCACGATTTCCCGCTTTTTCGGGCTTCAACCCGAATCTACCGCCGGAATCTTCGCCGTTTACATCAATCCCGAATCCATAAAATCAACCACTTGCACGTTATATGGAATCATTCCACATACTTGTGTTGGAGCAGTTTGATGATGCGGGTGAGGCGGATCTTCAGTTTCGGGCGCGGCACGATGAGGTCCACGAACCCGTGTTCCAGCAGGTATTCGGCGGTTTGGAAGCCTTCGGGCAGGTCCCTGCCGATGGTTTGCCGGATGACCCGCGGGCCGGCGAAGCCGATCAGGGCTCCCGGTTCGGCCAGGTTCACATCGCCCAGCATGGCGTAGCTGGCGGTCACTCCACCGGTGGTGGGGTCGGTCATCAGGGAGATGTAGGGCACTTTGGCCTCGGCCAGCAACGCCAGTTTGGCGCTGGTTTTGGCCATCTGCATGAGGCTGAGCACGCTTTCCATCATGCGGGCACCCCCGGTTTGGGAGATGATGAGCAACGGAAACCGATGTTCACGGGCATAATCGATGGCGATGGCGATGCGCTCTCCCACCACGGAACCCATGGAGCCGCCGATGAAGCGGAAATCCATGCAGGCCACCACCAGGTCTTGCCCGTTGATCTGGCCCACGGCCGAGCGCAGGGCGTCGGTCAGGCCGGTCTTCTTCTGGGTTTCGACCAGGCGGGCGGCGTAGGGTTTGCGGTCGGTGAACTGGAGCGGATCCCCTGGGCGGATTTCCGACCCCAGCTCGACGAACCGGTTGTTGTCGAACAGGATGTTGAAGTATTCCTTGCTGCCGATGGAGAAATGGTAGCCGCTGGCGGGGTCCACCCAGCTGTTTTCTTCCAGCTCGCGCCGGTGCACCATCTCGCCGGTGGTCGGCACTTTCACCCAGATGCCTTCCGGCATCTCTTTGCGTTCTTCGGTCTGGATGTTGGTGCCGGTACGTTTGAACCAAGCCATGGGAATAGGGATCGGTGAGAGAGAGTTCAGAGCCCGAAGTTACCATAGTTCGGCTCGAATCGGGACAGATCGAGCCGAACGGATTGCCCCGCATCGTGCGCGGCCAATACGCCCAGGGCACCGACGGCTTCGGTGCCCGAGCCGGTGCAGGTGGCCAGAACGGCCTCGGGCAGCCGGTTCCAGCCGGTTCCCACCACCCGATCACCCGGCCGTATGCGGGCCGCCACCTCGTCCAGGGTCCGCAGTTCGGAGACCCCGCCATCCGAATGGTACAGGTGCTGCCGGCGAGCGTCGATGACGGCGTGGGTGGTGGGGGGAGGGTGGTTGGTGCTAGGTGGTAGGTGGGGGGAATGCAGCAGGGCATGTAGCGAATCGACGCCGAACAGGGGCACCCCGGTGCCGAAGAGCAGGCCTTTGACGGCCGCCGTGCCGATGCGCAGGCCGGTGTAGGAACCCGGCCCCACGCCCATGACCACTGCCTTCAGATCGGTCACCTTCAGCCCCGATTCCTCCAGCAGCGCTCCGATGAAGCCGAACAACCGGGTGGAATGCACCCCTTTGCCCTCGGCACGCCGTTCGACGGGCGCCGAACCCGGAAGGCGGAGCACCACGGAGCAGACCGGCGTGGCGGTTTCGATGGCGAGAGTGGGACCAGACATGCGCCGCCGAATATACCATGTCGTAAAGAAAGGTTAAGGCTTGAGCTGTGGGCGGGCCTACTGTGCCGAAAGCCGGTATCATCCGCTCATGAAACGGAGTCGATTCGGTATCTGGGTAGCCATGGCCACGTTGGCGGCGTGCACGCCGGCCGACCAGGCCGTGCTCGAAGGCCGGTTGACCGGGCAGGCCGGCAAACCCCTGTTGCTCACGTTCGCCCCTCTGCATTACAAATACGCCCCCAGCACGCCCGAAACCATCCGGGTGGATGCCGATGGCCGGTTCGTACTCACCCGGAACACCACCACCAACCGCGTGGGCTGGCTCCGCCTGGGTGCCGATGCCGTGCCCGTGGTCTTCGTTCCGGGCCGTACCACCCGGGTCAATCTGGATGCCACCCGCTTCGTTTCCGGCGCGGATTACGGCGGCCCCTATGCCGACATCCTGGAACGGTTCGACGAATACCTCACGCAAGACGAGCATCTCATGGTCCGCATCCGGAACCTGAGGTCCGATTTCCGGGAAGGCCGGACCGCCGAAAGCCTCGAACTGCTGCACATGAGGGCCCAGTTGGCCATGGACCATTTCGGCGACACCCCTTTGCGCACCTTGGTGCACCGACGCATGGGCGAGCACCTGATCCGCAGGCTCGAAGCCTTGCGGTACCGCACCGACCTGGACCGGGCCGCCGCCGACCGCGAACGCGCCTTGGTGATCCGGCAAGCCCTCGAAGCCGGATTCTTCACCGTGGAAGGCCTGAGCGCCCAACGTGCCGGCATCCGAGATTTCACCGATGCCTATGTGAAATCCTTCGGCATCGAGGACAGCTTGGAGCAGGTGATGGGTTCGGACCTCAGCGAATCGGATTGGAAGCGGCTGGCCCATGCCCGGCTCGATTCGCTCCGCATGCAGGTGGTAGGGCGCATACCGGATGAGGATGCCCGTGCCCATGCGCGCTTTTTCCTGAGTATCGAACGGCTGAACGATGCGCCTTTCGCCTACGCCGACTCCCTGGCCGCCATCTATCTGGCCGATTACCCCGAGCCGGATCCCCGTACCGACCTGATCCGGAATCTGCGCGCCCGTTTCGCGGCCGTACAGCCCGGTTCACCCATGATTCCCTTCTCCCTGCCCGATTCGACCGGGCGGATGTTCACGGATGCCGATTTCCGGGGGAAATACCTCCTGCTCGATTTCTGGGCCGGCTGGTGCGTACCCTGCCTGGACCAGATGCCCGCCACCGAGCGCCTGGCTCGCAAATTCCGCAACGACCTTACGGTTGTCAGCATTTCCACCGAGGAAGACCGGCAGACCTGGCTCGACTTCATGCGGGCCAATCCGCACGGATGGGTCAACCTCTATGCCGGCCAGGGCTTCGAACATCCCCTCTTCCAGCAATGGATGGCCGGCGGTATCCCCTTCTATGTATTGGTGGGGCGCGACGGCACCATCCTCCGCTACAACGACATCCGCCCCAATTTCAACCTGGAAGACGTGCTCGAGGCCTATTTGGCCGCCGAGTAACGGCCCTTGTTGTACACGGCCAACGCCTTGCCGTGCATCTCCGCCCCGATGTAGGGACTGTTGTGCGATTTGGACCGGATATGGGCCTTGGTGAAGGTCCAACGCGAATCGGTATCGAACACCGTGAGGTTGGCCTCGGCCCCCACCGCGATTTCAGGAACCGGTAGGTTGAGGATGGTGCGTGGCGCGTCCACCAGCTTGGTCAGCAGTTGGGGCAGGGTGAGGATGCCGGGCGTGAGCAGGCGTTTCACGGAAATGCCCCAGGCCGTTTCCAGCCCGATGATGCCGTTGGGCGCATAGATGAATTCCACTTCCTTCTCCTCGATGCTGTGCGGGGCATGGTCGGTGCAGATGGCGTCGATGGTGCCGTCGCGCAGGCCTTCGATCATGGCATCCACATCGTCCTGCGTGCGCAGGGGCGGATGCATCTTGAAGTCGGTGTCGAAGGGATGGCGTTCGATCTCCTCGTCGGTCAGGTCGAAATGGTGGGGACACACCTCGGTGGTCACCCGGATGCCCTTGGCCTTGCCCTGGCGCACCAGCTCCACGGCGCCCCGGGTGGAGATATGCGCCACATGGATATGCCCGCCGGTGAGTTCGGCCAGCAGGATGTCGCGGGCGATCATCACTTCCTCGGCGATGGAGGGCGTACCGGCCAGGCCCAGCCGGGCCGACACGCGGCCCTCGTGCATGTGCCCCGGCCGAGAGAGGGCCAGATCTTCCTCATGATTGATGACGGGCATGCCCAGCATGGAGCTGTACTCCAGGGCGATGCGCATCAGGCGGGCGTCGTGCACGGGGTCGCCGTCGTCGCTGAAAGCCACGGCCCCGCCTTCCTTCAGGTCGGCCATCTCCGTGAGCGACTCCCCCTTCCGGTGTTTCGACACACAGGCGATGGGATGCACATCCACCAGTTCCTCATCCGCCTTCTTGCGGATGTATTCCACCACGTCGCGGGTGTGGATGGCGGGATTCGTGTTGGGCATGCAGGCCACAGCCGTGAACCCGCCGGCGGCGGCGGCGGCACAACCCGTGGCGATGGTTTCCTTGTGCTCGAAGCCCGGCTCGCGCAGGTGTACGTGCATGTCCATCCAGCCGCCCGAAACGAAGGCCCCTCCGAAATCCTGCTCCGGGGCGCCGTCGCCCGGCAGATCGGG